>JBOHUE010000030.1:0-19067 GCA_050734185.1 Candidatus Dormibacteria bacterium
ACACCGAGCGATGCGGATGCATGCAGATACGCGCGCGTGACGAGGTTGCGCGACGGGTCGCGGAGCTCGTCGGGCGACCCGTCGCCGGGGTCGATCGTCACGCGGCCGTCGTCGCGCGACTCGCATCGCACCTCGTTCTCCAGCTGCACCGAGAGGGCGAGGATGTCGAACCCCGGTCCGAGGTTGGCGACGCTCGCCGGCGCGGCGATGGTGACGCGCATGGCGCTACGCGAGCCCGAGCGCGGCGGCCACCGCGGCAGCGTCCGGTCTGACGTCGACGGGCGGCTCGGCGAGCCTCGCCGCGGTCGCCGGATCCTTGAGGCCGGTGCCCGTAAGGACGCACACGACGTGCGCGCCCGGCGCAATCGCGCCGGCTGCGACCGCCTTCTCGAGCACCGCCAGCGAGGTCGCCGACGCCGGCTCGCAGAACACGCCCTCGTGCCGCGCCAGGCGGCGCTGCGCGTCGAGGATCGCGGCGTCGCTGACACTGTCGATCAACCCCTCCGACTCGTCGCGTGCGGTGATCGCCGCGGCCCACGATGCCGGGTTGCCGATGCGGATGGCGGACGCCACCGTGACGGGCTCGTCCACCGGCGCTCCGCGGACCAGTGGCGCGGCACCCTCGGCCTGCCCGCCGACCATGCGCGGCAGCTTGGACGAGCGTCCCGACTCGTGGTATTGACGGAAGCCGCGCCAGTATGCGGTGATGTTCCCCGCGTTGCCGACAGGGATGGCCAATACATCCGGCGCGTCGCCGAGGTCGTCCACAATCTCGAACGCCGCAGTCTTCTGTCCCTCGAGGCGATACGGATTCACGCTGTTGACGAGCGTCACCGCGTGGTGCTCGCACACCTCGCGCACCAGCCGCAGCGCCAGGTCGAACCCGCCGGGCACGGCGAGCACGGTGGCGCCGTGCACCTGCGCTTGCAGCAGCTTGCCCGCGGCGATGCCGCCGGCGGGGATGACCACACCGGCCCGCAGTCCGAAGCGTGCGGCGTACGCAGCGGCCGACGCGCTCGTGTTGCCGGTCGACGCGCAGATGACAGCACGCGCACCGGACTCGAGTGCCTTCGCCACCGCCAGCACCATGCCGCGGTCCTTGAAGGACCCGGTCGGGTTCTGCCCCTCAACCTTGAAGTGCAGCGAGCCGAGCCCGAGCTCGTCGCCGAGCACGGTGGAACGCACACACGGGGTGCCGCCCTCGCCCAGCGTGATGCGCGGGGTGTCGGATCCCACCGGCAGCCACTCGGCGTACCGCTCGATGATGCCGCGGCTCACGACGGCGGGATGCGGTCGAGCGCGCACACGACCTCGCGCACCATGGGCAGGGAGTCGAGCGTCTCGAGCGCGCGATCGTGCACCGCGCGTGGGGCCGTGCCCGTGAGCACGAGCAGTTGCGGGTCGCCGCCATCGATCGGCGGCTTGTCCACGGCATCGTCGACGGGGACGCCACGGTCCTCGAGCGCCTGCAGTACCAGCTCGCGCGCCTCGTCGGCGTCGCTGATGCGCAGGCGCGCGTAGCCGGCGACGTCGTACTCCTCCGCATCGAGCAGGAGCGGGCGAACCGTTGGTGGTGGTGGCGGCGGCGCGCTGCGGCGCAGCACAGCGTTGACCACGTCGGAGACGACGGCGCTCGCGGTGGAGTCGCCGCCCGCGCCAACACCGCCGAGCGAGACCGACTGCGCCAGGTCGCTGCGCAACAGCACGGCGTTGTCCGCGCCGTTCACCGCGAACAGCGGGTGCGCGCTCGGCACGGCGGTGGGACGCACTCGCAGCTGCGCGGCGCTGTTGGCGCGCACCTCGGCGTGCGCGACGAGCTTGACCGCGTAGCCCAGCTGTCCCGTGTACCCCATATCGGCACGATCAAGCGAGCCGATGCCGACCACGTCGACGTCGTCCACCAGAACCGAGAGCTCGCACCCGAGCCGCGTCATGATCACGAGCTTCTGGGCCGCGTCCCAGCCATCGATGTCTGCGCTGGGATCGGCCTCCGCATAGCCGCGCGCCTGCGCGTCGGCGAGGGCAGTGGCCAGCGTCACGCCGTCCTCGCGCATTCGGGTGAGGATCACGTTGGTGGTGCCGTTGATGATCGCGTCGATGGCGGTGACCCGATCGCCGCGCAGCGCGTCACGGAGCACGGACACGATCGGCAGTCCCGCACCCACCGCGGCCTCGAACCACAGCCCGCAGCGGTGCTCGGCGGCGACTGCCCAGAGCCGCTCGCCGCTGGCCGCGATCACGGCCTTGTTCGCGGTGACCACGGTCTTGCCGGCCATCAGCGCGCGCTCGATGAGCGCCGTGGCCGGTTCCGTACCCCCCATCACCTCCACGACAATCGCGATCTCGGGGTTGTCCACGACGGATGCCGGATCGGTGCCGACGCGCACGTTCTTGAGGTCGAGGTCGCGAGTCTTCGATGGGTCACGTACCGCGATCTCGCGCAGCACCGGGGTCACGCCGCCGCACCGGTCGCGCAGCATTTCCCAGTCCGTGATGAGCCGCCGTGCCGCCGGCGTCCCCACTGTGCCGAGCCCGAGCATGCCGATGCCGACGCTGTTCTCCGCCATGACGCGCAAGCGTACATGCGGCCGCGGGCTAGAGCAGGTGCCGCCTCCATGCGGTGAGCACGGCGGCCGCGCGATCGCGGCTGCTGAGCTTGACGAGGATGTTGCTCACGTGGGTCTTGACGGTGTTCTCGCTGACGAACAGTTGCCGCGCGATCTCCGCGTTGCTGCGCCCGTCGGCCATCAGCCGGAGCACATCGCGCTCGCGGGCCGTCAGCGATGGAACATCGCTCGCCTTGGTTCGCACCCAGTCAGGATCGAGCAGCGACTCACCGGCGGCCACCGAACGGACGGCGCCGGCGAGCTCCTCGCGAGTCGCGTCCTTGAGCATGTAGCCGCTCGCCCCTGCCTGCAGCGACGGGAGCACGTAGTCCTCGTTGCGGTACGTGGTCAGCACGATGACGCGAGCGTCGGGATCCGAGGCGCGGATCTGCCGCAGCGCCTCGATGCCGTCGACGTTGGGCATCTGCACGTCGAGCAGGATCACGTCGGGGTGCTGCTCGCGCGCCTGGGTCACGGCCTCGGCACCGTCGCCGGCGCGGCCGACCACCTCGATGTCGTCCTCGAGCTCGAGCATGGTGACCAGCCCCTGCTGCACCACCGGGTGATCGTCAGCGACGAGCACGCGAATCACGCGGTGTGCGCCTCCTCAGTGGCCTCGGTGAGCGCGATGCGCGCGGTGACCTCGGTGCCGGTTCCGGGCGCGCTCGTCACGAGCAGGCTGCCGCCGGCCAGCCGGATGCGTTCGCGCATGCTCTGCAGGCCGAAAGAGTCGTCGCGTGCCGGCGACGCTGCCGGGTCGAATCCGGTGCCATCGTCCCGCACCGAGACGATCAGCTCGTGACCGTCGCTGCGGATGACGACATCCGCGTGCGCCGCGCCGCTGTGCCTGTCGATGTTGGACAGCGACTCCTGCACGATGCGCAGGACCGCGACCTCGGCGGACGGGCTGAGCGAGAGCCGGCGGGGCACCGACCGCGTGCGGAAGCGAACGGCGATGCCGCTGCGGTGCTCGAGTGCATGCACCTCGCGCTCGATCGCGACGACGAGGCCGGTGGCCGCAAGCGGCGCGGGCCGCAGGTCCCAGACGGAGCGGCGCGCCTCCTGCAGGGCAGATCGCGCCAGCTCGTGGGCCAGTGTCACGGTCGACTTTGCGCGGTCCGAGCGGCGATCGATGAGCGTCTCGGCGGCCTCCAGCTGGAGCACGATGCCGGTCAGCTGCTGCGCGAGGGTGTCGTGGATCTCGCGCGCGAGCCGCGTGCGCTCCTCGAGCACCGCGTGCTCGCGGCCGACGGCGGAAAGGTGCGCGGTGTACAGGGCAAGCGCGACCTGGTCGGCGATCGCCTGGAGCAGCCGCTGCGTGTCGGCGCGCGGCGGCACAGGCGTCTGCACGGCCAGCGCGCCCAACGTGACCTGCGTTGTGGCCAGTGGCCAGGCGAGCAGCAGATGGCCGCGTCCGGCGCGGCGAACCTGCCGGCCACGGCCGACGGCGGTTGCGGCGAGAGCGTCGAGAGCGTCGCCGCGTCCGCCGGCATCGGCGCCTCGCGACCACTCACCGGCGACGACAAGCTGATCACCCTCGACGATGTACCCGCGCGCGGCGCCCAGTGGTTGCACCGCGCGCACCGCGTCGATGGCGTCGGTGAGGATGGACTGCGGCTGCACCGATTGCGTGAGCGACGCCGCCAGGTCGTTGAGCGCCACCAGCTCGTCGTTGCGGGCGCGCAACTCCGACGTGCGATGTTCGACCCGCTCCTCGAGCTCCGCGGAGGCAGCGAGGATCGCACTGTGCGATCGGTTGATCTCCTGACGCATGCGCTCAAGAGACGAGGCGAGCACGCCGACCTCGTCGTGACCCTGGGGCGCGACGGGGATATCGGTGCGGCCCTCAGCGAGCACCTCTGCTGACCGCGTCAGATCGCGAACCGGGGCGACGAACCGGCGCGCCAGAACGTTGGCGACGCCGAACGCCAGCGCAAGAAGAAGGAAGAGGGCGGGCAGCACCAGCACCGGGAACATCGTGTGCACGCTCTGGGCGATGCCGTAGGTGAGGCCCGTGAGGTCGGGCACCAGGTCGGTGCGAGGCACCGGCGTCACCAGCATCCACTCCGGCCCGTACACCGGAGCCGTGAAAACGTCCTTGGCGACGCTGTCCAACCGTGTGCCGAGCAGCGCCGGCCGGCCAGAGGCGAGCGACGACGCAAGACCGGCGGCGAAGCGCTTGTCCGCTGGCAGAGCGAGGTCGGTCCCGGCCAGCAGGCCGGTCGCCGGGAAATCCTTCACTGCCATCGGGTCGTCGAACACGACGGACCCGTCGTTGCTGAGCACCAGTGGGTAGGCGGCCGGTGGGAACGGCGTGGCGTTCGGCTGGCTCAGCGCGGCGGTCACCAACGATGCCGCGGAGACGTCGACGCCGACGATGGTCTGCCCGTCGGCGAGCGGCACCCACGCCGAAACGCCGCTGTTGCCCGACCCCATCAATGGATACGCGTCAGTCCAGAATGGCCCGCCCGGCGGACGGCCGCTCGTGGTGGGGTTGACCCACTGACCGTTGTGAGCAGCGGTCAGCCTGGCCTGGCTCGAGCCGAACACGTTCGCCCCGGTTCGGATCATCGGATTGCTCGGGTCGAGCAGCCGCTCATCGAGCGCTCCCTTGACGTCGAAGCCGGGGACGGCCACCAGCCCGACTCCGCCGGTGGTCGCAATCCAGACCGTGTCGACCTCGGGATAGTCGTGGCGCACGCCCTGCATCTGATCGAACAGCGCCCCGGTCACGGCGTTGACGAGCTTCTGTTGCGCCGGCCCCGCGCCGGCGCCGAGCACGAAGCTCTCGTTGTCGCTGATGCCGCCGCTGAACGAGGTGGCGCGGTACGTGCTCAGCGGTGCGGGCGGCAAGACCGGCGCGGCGCCCGGGAGCGCCGCCTTGACGCTGTCCGCAAGGTGACTGCGCTCGGTGTCGATCGCGGCGACCCGCGCGTCGATCAGTCCGCCTCGGCTGTTGGCGGCTGACTGCTGGCGGTCCTGCTCATCCTGCAGGATCGCGCCCTGTGCCTGCGACGCGGTGCTGCGGCTGACGGAGTCCAGTTCGAAGGCGGCGAGGATCGCGAAACCGGCGAGCGGAAGCAACGCCACCGCCACCATCCCTACCAGCAGCCGGTCTCTAAACCGCCGGCGCGGATCGAGTTTCATCGTCAGGGATACCTGCATCCGAGTATAGAGTTCGGACCCGGGTCGTACTGAGCAATCCACCCGTTCGCGTCGAGCGCTTCGACACAATTGCGTGACGGCAGGCCGGCTTTGGTAGCGGCGGAGCCGCGGATGCAGGTGCGAGCGGAGCTGCGCCGCCTGGTCCCGAAGGCCGTCAGGCTTCGCGCGCCAGCAGGGTGGCGTCGGCCGCCTGCACGTATGCGGGCCTGAGAGAACAGACTCCGGCGCCCAGCAGCGATATGCCCGCCAGAATCCAAAGCGCCAGGTGCATGTTGGTGATGAAGGGAGCCAGCTGGTGTTCGGAGAGTCCGCTGGCGACACCGGAGAAGATGGCAAAGAGCACGCGTGTCGGAACGGCTGCGGTGATGATGGCCAGGACAAACGCGATCGAAATGACCGCTCCGGCGTTCGTGATCAGCGTCCGGGCGCCGGCCGCGACGCCGCGATGCTGCGGCGGTACCGAACCCATCATCGCCGCCGTGTTCGGTGAGTTGAACATTCCCGAACCGACGCCGACGATGAAGAGCCACAAGCCGGTGTGCCAGTACGGCGATGCGACCTCAAGCGTCGTCATCAATACCAGGCCGGCTGCGCTCACCAGCATGCCGGCCGTGGCCATGCCCCGAGACCCGCGCCGATCGGCGATGGCCCCGGCAAGTGGAGAGGCGATCAGCATCCCCACGGCCAGCGGCGTGAGCTTCAGCCCGGCAACGATCGCGCTGTCGCCCTCCGGCCCCTGAAAGTAGAAGACGAAGACGAACAACAGCGCAAACCGGGACAGGCCGTTGAGGAACGCTGCACCACATGCCGCCGAGAACAGCTTGTTGCGAAAGATGCCGAGGTCCAGCATCGGCGCACGCTGATGCGCTTCGACCGCAACGAAGAGAGGGAGCAGCACGGCTGCTGCTGCGAACCCCGCGATCACCAGCGGATCGCCCCAGCCCGACAGGCCACCGCGAGATATGGCGAAGACGAAGCCGGTGAGGCCGATGAGAAAAGACGCGGTGCCCAGGGGATCGAGCCCTCTCCGAGTATCGCGACGTCCCATCTCCCGGAGAACCAGGGCCGCCCAGATCGCGCCCGCGACGCTCAGCGGGATGTTGAACCAGAACACCCACTGCCACGCGATGGCCACCAAGGCTCCGCCGAGAACGGGCCCGAGCACAAGACCGACGGCGGCGATCATGGTGTTGGTGCCCATGGCAACGCCGAGCTGGTGGGTGGGAAAGGCGTCGGCGACGATCGCCGGCGCGTTGGCGAACAGCAGTGCTCCCCCGATCCCCTGCACCACGCGCCAGAGAATGAGTTCCATGCCGCTGGCGGCGAACCCCGCGCCGAGCGATGCGACGGCGAACACGACAAACCCGGCGATGTACGCGCGCTTGCGACCGAAGAGATCGGAGAATCGCCCGGCGCCGAGCACGAGCACCGTCGAGGCGATCATGTACGCGAGGATGACCCACACAAGCTCGAGAAGGCTGGTGTGAAGGCTGCGCTCGAGAGCCGGCAACGCAATGATCAGCGTGCCCGAGTTGATGGTGGCAACCAGCATCCCCAGGCTCGTGCAGGAGAGCGCCCACCACTTGTAAGTGGCATGATCGGCATGAACTCCAACCCTCCGGCGACTGCGAGGAGGCTCGGGGCCGCCGGTCGACGCGGAGACCGGTATCGCGGACGGCAGCCTCACCGGGCGACGAGCACCGGCACGGCAGCGGCCTTGACCGCGTGGCCGGTCACCCAGCCGGACCCCTCGAGGAGATGACGCAGAAGACCACCGTGGCTGCGACCGAGGATAAGGACGGTGGCGCCGGTCTCGACCACAACGCGCTCCAACTCGTGTGCGATGCCACCCTCGGCGATCACGATCTCCGTGCGAACTCCCACCAGCCATCGCGCCACCAGCTCCCGAACGTCTTGCTCCTCCGAGTCCAGAGCGCTCGCGACCCAAGCTGGGGGGATGTCTGGGCTCAGCGGGGGCGGCTGGTGTCTGACGAAGACCACCACCACTCTCGATCCGCTCAGGCGGGCAAGCCGCCGAGCGGCGATGAGTGCGCGGACGCTTTCCTTGCTCCCGTCGACGCCGACGACGAGCGGTCCACGACCATCCCGGCTCTCGACCGGCGGATCGATACCCACGACCTTGGAAGACTCAACGATGCCTATCGCTCCAGCCATGGCGTTCACCTCATCGAGCAGCCGCTCGCACTGATGGGATCCAGACCATGAGTATATAGTTTCCTTGTGCCAACGAAACTAGAAGCCTTCTCCACTCCTGCACAAGCGCTGCGGCCGCCGGTCCCCGCGGCGTCCACAGCGAGCACCGCCGCGAGCCTGAGGACGGTGGCCGGGCGCCTGACGCGCCGCCTTCGCCAGACCGCATCGGGCGAGCTCACGCTCACCCAGCTCTCGGCGCTGGCCACCCTCTACAGAACCGGTCCGATCCGGCTCAAGGAACTCGCCCGCCGGGAAGGCATCTCTGCCTCGACGATCTCGAAACTCGTCGACGCGCTTGAGCGCGGTGCCCTGGTCGCGCGATATCCGGAGGTCGGCGACGGGCGAGCCTCGCGAGTGGCGCTGACCGCCACGGGCGCCGCCGTGCTCGAGGACCTGCGCCGCAACGGCGCTCGACTCATCGACCGGGCTCTGCACGCCCTGGACGCGACCGACCGTGCGGCGATCCGAGCCGCGCTTCCGGCTCTGGAGAGGTTGGTCGACTGGGTGGAGGGGGACGAACCGGGTGTGCCGAACGCCGGCTGATAGGTCGTCTCAGGGGATGACGGCGGCGATTCCAGCTGCGGCGGCCAGCCGGGTGTCCGTGGTCAGGAGGGTTGCTCCCAACGTCGCCGACAATTCGACGTAGAGAGCGTCGCCCAAGCGGAAGCGTTCGCGGCGCCGCCACGCGCCTGCGAGGAGTGACGTCAGCGCGTGTCGCTCGATGGGAGCCCGCGCAAGGGCTTCGAGACGGCTGGTGACGTGGCTGGCTCGAATGGTTCCAGCCCGGTACAGTCGCCCAAGCGCGGACAGGACTTCGGCATCGACGTGGGCGGGCGCATGCAGCGCTTGGAACCGGACCAGCTCTCTTCCGACTTGACGACCGTGATCGGTGCTCAGCAGGAAGTCGACCAGGGCGGAAGCGTCCACCACCGCCGCGTCATCCACGAGCGCGGCCAAGGTCTTCGCGTGCTGAGTCAACGGCCTCCTGCACAGCTGCGTGGTTGACCTCTGGCTTGGCCAGCCGAGACACGCCGCGTATCCACTCCCGCATCCCTGTCTGCCTCAGCTCTTGTCGAATTGCAGCTTGCGTGAGGCTCGAGATATTCAGATCAGCAGCACGCGCCTCCTCGGCCAGCGAATCAGGGAGGTAGACGTTGACCCGAGCCATGCGCATACTATACACACTCCGTACCGAGTCAGAAGAACCGCAAACCAAGGTTCCAGAGATCTCACGGCTGACAGTTCGCGGCGCGCCGCCGGTGCAATCACCTCCCGCCCCAGCCATCACGTCAGCAGAAGGAACACGCGACCGGCGAAACTAGTCCGCCATGAGTCGGGACCTCGCTGAGCGCGCTCTCGACGCCGCCGCGGCGGCCGGCGCCCAGTACGCCGACTGCCGGGTCGTCGACCGCACGGTGCAGCACCTCGTGGTCAAGAACGGCGTCGTGGCGACCGTCGAGACCGACGACGACGAGGGCATCGGCATTCGCGTGATCGCCGACGGCGCGTGGGGCTTCGCCGGCACGTGCCGCCTCGACGGCGAGAGCATCGACGACTGCGCCCGTCTCGCGGTGCGAATCGCCCGCGCGTCGGCGCGCGTGAGCAACGGCCCCGTCCGTCTGTCGCCGCTCGCGCCGGCCGTGGGCAACTACCGCACGCCGGCGCTGACGGATCCGTTCTCAGTGTCGCTCGAGGACAAGCTCGATCTGCTCCTGCGCACCGACGCCGCCATGGCGCGTGTGCCCGACATCCGCGTGCGCGAGTGCTCGCTGGAGTTCGATCGCGAGCACCGGTACTTCGCCAGCACCGACGGGGCCCGCATCGAGCAGACGATCATCGAGTCGGGGGGCGGCCTCGACGCCACCGCGACCAGCGATGACGACGTGCAGTCGCGCAGCTATCCCAACAGCTTCGGACGGCACCAGCTCTGCGCAGGATGGGAGGCGATCGAGGCATTCGACCTCGCCGGCAACGGCGAGCGCATCGCGTCCGAGGCCGCGGCGCTGCTGACTGCCGATCGGTGTCCGTCAGGTGTGATGACCGTGATCCTGGACGGCACGCAGGCGGCGCTGCAGGTGCACGAGTCGTGCGGCCACCCGACCGAGCTCGACCGCGTGCTCGGCAGCGAGGCGGCATTCGCCGGCACGTCGTTTCTGACGCCCGATCTGCTGGGGACGTTCCGTTACGGCAGCGAGCACGTCACCATCACGGCCGACTCCACGCGCGCGCAGGGACTGGGCACCTTTGGCTGGGACGACGAGGGTGTGCCGGCGCAGCGCACCGCGCTCGTCGACCGCGGCGTCTTCAGCGGCTACATGTCGTCGCGCGAGACCGCAGCGTCACTCAACCAGGAGAGCAACGGCACGATGCGCGGCGACGGGTGGTCGCGACTCCCGATCATCCGCATGACCAACGTCAACCTCGAAGCCGGTGAGTCGAGCCTCGAAGAGATGATCGCCACCACCGAGCACGGCGTGTACCTCGAAACCAACCGCTCGTGGAGCATCGACGATCGCCGTCTGAACTTCCAGTTCGGCACGCAGAACGCGTGGGAGATCGTTGACGGCGAGCGCAAGCGTCTCGTGCGAAACGCGCTGTACAGCGGTCAGACGCCGGAGTTCTGGCGCTCGTGCGACGCCGTCGCCGGCCCCGACGAGTGGGCCATGTGGGGTGTGGTCAACTGCGGCAAGGGACAGCCGCTGCAGTCGATGCACGTCGGCCACGGCGCCGCGCCGTGTCGCTTCCAGAACGTGCGCGTCGAGGCCGCACGGTGACAGCCACATCCGAGGCTGCGGACGTCGCAGGCGTGGCGCTCCGGCATGTCGCGGCGGGCGACGCCGAGGCACTCGTCATCGCCACCGACGAACAGCTGACGCGCTTCGCGAGCAACGCGATCCACCAGAACGTGGCGGAACGCTCCCTGCGGCTGCACGCGCGCGTCGTCCACGACAACCGGATGGGTGTCGCTGAGGCTGCCGGATCCGATCCTGATGCGCTCGCGGGGCGCGTGATGGGTGCGGCAGACCAGGCGCGCCGCGTCTCGCCGGCAACCGACGTGCCGCCGTTGCCCGAGCCGGATGGCGCCGGCACGGCGGCAGCCGCGTACAGCGATGCGACCGCGGCCACAACACCGGAGGAGCGCGCCGACCTGGTTGGCGAGGTCACGAGCCGGGCCGCCGCGCGCGGGTTGCGCGCATATGGGTTCGTCAGCACCGCGCGGCGGGAGACCGCGGTGTCGAGCACCCGCGGCGTGCAGCGCAGCGCAACGTCGACGCAGGCGTCGGGCCTCGTCGTGATGATGGGCGAATCGGGCAGCGGCTACGCGTCGCGACACTCCACCGACATCGCGAAGCTCGACGTCATCGCGATGGCGGAGGAAGCGCTCGACACGTGCCTGCGCAACCAGGGCGCGGAGGCGATCGAGCCTGGAACGTACGAGGTGGTGCTGTCGCCGTACGCGGTTGTGGACATGCTCGAGCACCTCGGCTGGATTGGACTGAGCGCGCTCGCGGTGCAGGAGCACCGCAGCTTCATGCGCATCGGCGAGCGCGTCATGAGCGAGTCGGTGACCATCCGCGACGACGCGAGCGACCCTGCCCTCTTCCCGTATCCCTTCGACTACGAGGGCGTGTCAACGCAGGCGGTGGACCTGATCGGCGACGGCGTCAGCCGCGCCGTGCTGTACGACACGCCGACAGCCGTCCGCGACGGCGTGCGCTCCACGGGACACTCGCTGGCCCAGCCGAACACCTTCGGGCCGTACGCGTCACACCTCGTGATGCTCGGAGGCGACAAGACCGTCGACGAGCTGATCGCGCCGGTGCGGCGTGGTCTGTATGTCACCAGGTTCTGGTATGTGCGCGACGTCGACCCGCTGCGCACGATCATCACCGGAATGACGCGCGAGGGCACCTTCCTCATCGAGGACGGCGAGGTCCGCCAACCCGTGCGTGATCTGCGCTTCACCCAGGGCATCGTCGATGCGCTCGCCGACGTGCGCGGCATCTCTCGCGAGCGCCGCGTCGAGCTCGGCGAGGGAGAGAGCGGCGTGCTCGCACCCTGGCTGCACCTGGGCGCGTTCACCTTCACGTCGTGAGCCGGGCGGGGGGCATGCCGCTGCGTGCGTAGGCTCCGGCTCTCCAGAACAGCAGTGTTCTGGGCGGTGGCTTTCGGCCTGCTCGGCGCGGCGATCGTCGCGCAGCATCTCATCGCGCTGTCGACGTCGCCGCCGGGCATGTACGTCGACGAAGCGTCGATCGGCTACAACGCATGGTCAATCGCGCAGCGCGGCGTGGACGAGCACGGCAACAGCTGGCCGTTCTATTTCGCAGCGTTTGGCGAGTACAAGAACCCGATCTACGTATATTCGCTGGCGCCGCTGCTCAACGTTCTGCCACTGACAGCAGTGACGGAACGGCTGCCGGCCGCGGTGTTCGGGCTCATCGCCATCCTGTTCCTCACGCTCACATCCTGGCGCCTGACGAGCTCGCGCTGGATCGCATTGGCGATGTGTGCCCTGGCGGCGCTCACACCGTGGCTGGTGCAGGAGAGCCGCGTGGGCTTTGAGGTGATCAGCATGGTCGCCACGCTTTCGGTGGCGCTGTGGGCGATATCCAGTGAGGACCGGCTGACGCATCGCAGGTTCGCGATCGCAGGCGTGTTCCTCATGATCTCGATCTTCGCGTACAGCACGGGGCGGGTCATGGTCGCGCTCTTCACGGTCGCGTTCATCGCCGTGTACGCCCGCCGCCGATACCGAGGCTTCTGGATCACGCCGGCGTTCGTCCTCGCCGGGTACCTGGACCTTTTCTCGTATGCGCTGCAGCATCCGGGCGCGCTGACGGCCGAGTTCAACCTGCGCAGCATCGCCTCCGACGGGGCCGGGGTGCCGGTGCTGATCGGGCGCTTCCTCGCCAACTATGTCTCGTACTTCGACGGCGGCTACCTGTTCGTCAGCGGAGACAACAACCCGCGCCACAACAGCGGGTTCGCCGGAATGCTCCTCGCAATCACGCTGCCGCTCCTGGTGCTCGGGCTCATCGGCCTCTGGCGTCGCCGCCACGAGGCGCTGCCGCGGTTTCTCCTCCTCTGCCTTGTGCTCGGGCCGGCGGCTGCGGCGGTGGTGAACAACTACAACCTGCCACACGCGCTCCGCTCCGCCGATATGCTGCCGTTCTGGTTGCTGCTGGCAGCCTACGGACTGGACACCGTGCGTGCGCTGGTGCGCACCCGCCTGGCGGCGGTCGCCGCTGCCACGGCGTTCGGCGTCGCTCTCGTCGGCCAAGCTTCGCTGTACCTGCTCGACCTGTACACGGCGTACCCCGTGCGCGCCGCTGCGGCGTTCGACGTGGGTCTGCCCGCGGCCATCGCGGTCGCGTACCACACCGCCGATGGCAAGCCGGTGCTCATATCAACGACGTTCGAGGGCGATGCCGTCTACATCTTCGCTGACGTCGCGTTACTGCCAAATCCGCCCGCAATTCCCAACGGGCCGCGCGACACGCTGATGAGCGACCTGGGCATCCACATCATGAGCGCGTCTGCAATCGTCGCCGCGGCCCAGCCCGCCGACGTCGTCGTGCTCGCACCCACAGATCCGACGCCCAAAGGCGCGCAGCGCATCCACACGGAGTACGGGCCGAAGGACCCCATCCGCCCGGGCGTCGCGGCGCAGCCGGCCGTTTACGTGTACCGAATTGTGGGGAGCATCTGAGGGGCGGGCTGCTATGTTGGAACGCATCATGAACACCACAACACCGGATGACGTCGTCATCGTCGAGGCGGTGCGCACGCCGCTCGGGCGGGGCAATCAGAAGAACGGGGATCTGCGCGACGTGCATCCAGTTCTGCTCGGCGCACACGTGCTGCGAGAGGTCACCTCGCGTGCCGGGGTCGACCCGGCGCTCGTCGACGATGTCGTCTTCGGATGCGTCAGCCAGACCGGTGAGCAGAGCGTGAACATCGGCCGCCAGGCGGTGCTCACCGCCGGGTTCCCGGTCGAGGTCCCCGCCACCACCGTCGACCTCCAGTGCGGCTCGTCGCAGCAGGCGATCCACTTCGCCGCCAACCTCATCCAGTCCGGCGTGTGCGACATGACCATCGCCGCCGGCGTCGAGAGCATGAGCCGCGTGCCGATGGGCAGCACCGTGATCCAGGGCCCGGGCTCGCCGTTCCCGCCTGAGCTCATGGAGGCGTACGACCTCGTCAACCAGGGTCTGGCGGCCGAGATGATCGCCGACCAATGGGGTATCAGCCGGGAGGAGGCGGACGCGCTCGGCGTCCGCTCGCAGCTGCTCGCAGCGCGTGCGCAGGCTGAGGGTCGCTTCGAGCGCGAGATCGCGCCGGTCACCGTCGGCAGCAACGGCGAGAGCCACGTCGTCAGCCAGGACCAGGGCATCCGGCCGAACACGACAGTCGAGATCCTGGGCCAGCTTCAGCCGTCGTTCCGCCCCGACGGCATCCTGCACGCGGGCAACTCCTCGCAGATCACCGACGGCGCGGCCGCGGTGCTGCTCACGACGCGCCGCCGCGCCGAGGAGCTCGGGCTGCGCCCGCGGGCCCGCCTCGTGGCGCAGACCGTCGTGGGCGTCGACCCCGTGACGATGCTCACCGGACCGATCCCCGCGACCGCAAGGGTCCTGCAGCGCTCCGGGCTCACCATCAAGGACATCGATCTCTTCGAGGTCAACGAGGCTTTCGCACCCGTGGTGCTCGCCTGGGCACGCGAGCACCATCCCGACATGGAGCGCGTAAACGTCAATGGCGGCGCAATCGCGCTGGGCCATCCACTTGGAGCCAGCGGCGCGCGGTTGATGACGACGCTGCTGCACGAGCTCGAGCGAAGCGACGCGCAGATCGGGCTGCAGACCATGTGCTGCGGCGGCGGTCTCGGCACCGCAACCATCATCGAACGTACGTCCTAAGACCCCGCAGGTGACGCCTCTGTCACGCGTTCACAGCCCCATCGAAAGGCGCGTGCTAGTATCGGATTCCGTTGATGGCCAAGCGGTTGGCGTGAGCGAGATGAAGAAAGTCCTGATCATTGAGGACTACTACGCACTGGCTGATATCGAGTCGCTCCTCTGCACGATGGAGGGCTACGAGGTCAAGGTGGCCAAGAGCGGCGATGAGGGTCTGAACGTCTTTCACGAGTTCGGACCGGACCTGGTGCTGCTCGACCTGATGCTCCCGGGCGAGCTGAGCGGGACCCAGGTTCTCGAGAAGATCCGCACCGACCACGGCAACGGCACCAAGGTGCTGGTGGTCAGCGCGCTGGTCAATTCCTCGACGGCGCCGAAGCTCGAGGCGTACGGCAACGTGCAGACGCTGGCGAAGCCCTTCAAGATCAAGGAGTTGGCGTCCCGCATCCAGTCGATGCTGGCGGCGTAGCGACAGAACCGCGATCGCCACACCCTTTTGTGTGGCGCGAGTTGCGACTGGTCTCGGCCCGCAGCGCATTGCATACTTGATGCATGCGCGCCGAGCCGCCCGAGCCATCCAAGCGCGACCGGCCGCCCCGTTCGCCTGAGAAGCAGGCGCCTGCCGTCCAGCACCGCCGCTGCCCCTACCTGGAGCAGATCCTGCGCGAGAAGGCGGGGCCGTTCCACCTGCTCACCCGATACAAAGCCGATTGCCACGTGGATCGGCGGGTGCACAAGTTCACCGGGCGCCACCCCACGCCCCCCTGCATCGGCAACCCCGACACCTGCTCCCTCTATCGCGGCGAGCGTGGTCTCGAGGACCAGAAGATCCGCCGCTACAGCGACTAGCGCCGGGCGGCGGCGTCACCCGGACTGGGCGCGCGCAATCGAGAGCTCGAGGCCGGGACCAGGTCGCGGGCCCGCGCGGCAGCCTCCGAACGCGAGCTGACGCCGAGCTTGCCGAGGATGGCGGAGACATGGTGTTCCACCGTCTTCGGCGACAGGAATAGCCGCCGCGCGATGTCGGGATTGCGCAGACCCTCGGACAGCAGGCCGAGGATGTCCATCTCTCGCGCGGTCAGGCCGGCCGGGTTCTGCCGCGTCCTCGGCCGGGGTCCGCGCGGGATTCCGGTGAGGTGACCGAGCGAACGCAGTCGCCGCGTCACCTCCGCGATCGCCGGCTTGGCCCCAAGCTTGGCCAGCTGCGCGATGGCGGCCCGCAGGTCATCCGGGTCGTCGCTGTCGGCGAGCGCGAGCGCCGCCTCGTATGGGCAGCCGAGCTCCGTCCAGGCTTCGTGCGCGGCGCGCCAGTCACCCTTGATCTGCAGCGCATACGGTCTCGCCGCGTGGTCGATCGGTGTCGTCAGACAGCCGGCTTTCCACATCCAGTAGCTGAGCTCGCCGACGGCGCGTGGTTCGTCGGCAGCCAGCGCCATTTCTAGTGCTGGGCCGACCTCAGCCTCGATGTCGTGACGACGGCCGCCGTACCACGCCGCCTCGGCGTGGGCAACGGCGACCGGGTACACCCACATGAGCCCGTCGCAGCCGCCGGCGGTGGCGCGCGCCTCCTCGAGGACGCGGCGTGCGTCGCGGCCGCGCCGGATGCGTGCCTTCGCCAGGACTCCCAACAGCACCGCTCTCGCGGCGTACCGGGGAGGAAGTGCGCTCTCCTGGCTGACAGCGGCGGCGAGCGCTTCGGCCGCATCCCAATCGCCCACAGCCAGCAGCAGTTCGGCCCGCGTTGCCGAGACGTGGAAGTGAGGCATATGGATGTCGTGCTCGCGGCAGTACGCGATCGCGGTGTCGGCATACTCGCGAGCGCGCGCCAGGTCGAGGAGAGTCATGTGTGCCCACGCGAGGTTCGTCCACGTCCGGGCGACGTCATCCTCGAGCCCGTGGTCGAGCGCTATTTGCAGGCTCTCGAGGAGTGGTGGCAACCCATCGCGACGGCCGGCATGCAGCCGTGCGGTGCCGAGACTGTTGAGGGCGTGTGATCGAACCTGGGGTTCGCTCAGCTCGGCCGCAAGGCGTACGGCTTTGGCGGCCCAGGCTTCCGTGTCCGCGCAGTTCTGCCGCAACATGCTGAGCTGCGCTTGCTGGCTGTAGGCCATGGCGAGCTCGGCGCCGGCCGGCAGCGGCTCGAGGGCGTCCACTGCATCGCGCGCCGCCTCCGCCGCCACTCGCGCCTGCCCGTCCACCCAGTACAGGCGCGACAGCCACCGAAGTGTGTCGCCCTCGCGCAGACGATCCCCCAACTTCCGCCAGATGTCGAGTGCCCGCTCGGCCATCGCGATAGCGTCGGTGAGCCCGGCGGTCAGGTGGTGCTCGCGAGATGCCTTGCGGAGCAGCGCCGCCTGCTCCTCCGGCGCCACGTTGTCAACGAAGGCGAGCGCGCGGCGGTAGTGCGCGGCGGCCGAGCGGTGTGACCGCAAGGACGCCGCCACCTCGGCGGCTGCGGGGGCGTACTCGAGCGTCGCCGCAGCGTCGCCCGCGGCCTCCGCATGGTCAGCCAGCAGCTCGAGGCGCCCGCGACGGTCGGGCTGTGCCCGAAGGATGCCGAGCACCTCGGCGTGGAGCTGGGCGCGCCGCGCGGGCGTGATCGCGCCCAGCACGGCCTGTCGTGTCAGCTCATGCCGGAACTCGTAGAGCGGGGGCGTGAACTGCAGCATGCCGTTTGTGACACATTCGTCAAGATCAGATGGGTTGACATCCTGCAGCTGCAACACCACGGCGGGTTCGAGTCGCGGTCCCGCCACCGCGGCGGCCTCGAGAGCGCGACGCGTTGTGGGGGGAAGACGCCCGGCACGAGTCAACACCGCGTCCGTGACGGTCGGGGGCAGGCCGCCGGCAGCGTTTGCGAGCACCTCGATGACGAAGAACGCGTTGCCTCCCGTCTCGCGGTGCAACGTCGCTGCGTCGAGTCCACTTCCAGCCGCGAGACCGGCCACCGCCCGCGGTGAAAGTGGCGGCACGACCAATCGCCTGACGCTGTCGATGGAAGCGAGGTCACCGCGAAGGAGGCGCAGCGGATGGTCGGCGCCGAGCTCGTTGTGGCGATAGCTGGCGATGAGCAGAGTGCGGAGGCCGGCGATGCGACGTCCCAGGAAGCGGAGAAGGTCGAATGTGGATTCATCCGCCCAGTGCACGTCCTCGAAGATCACGACGGCCGCGGTGTCACGCGCCGCCAGCGCGTGCAGCGTGGCCTCGAACACCTCATGCCGAAGACCATTGCGGATCAGCGGCGCGATGCCGGCGCTCAACTGGTCGGCGATGTCCGCCAGCGGGCCTAACGGGCGTGGCGCGGAGAGCGGATCGCACATGCCCCACAGCGCCGGTGTCGTCCTTGCGATCTGCTCGCAGAAGCGACGAAGCAAGGCGGATTTGCCGGAACCTGCTTCGCCCTCGACGAGCACCAGATGCCCGTTGCCGGCTTCCGCATCAACGAGGAGCGACCCAAATGTGGCGACCTGCTGATCGCGTTCGAGCAGATCCATTGCCGCATTCTCACCTGCCGCGTACCGGTGGCGGCGGGCGGGAGAGGCCTGGCGAACTGCCAGACCCCTCCCGTTCCATTTGGCAGAACCGTTCAGCAGGCCTTGTGGCTGCCGGACCACGTGCAGGGCGCGTCCGACTGCGCCGGCGCCGAGCCGCCGCCACTCGTCACCACCGTGACGGCCGACGTGGTCGTCGCTGTCGCCAGCCGGATGACGTAACCCCCGGCCATCGCCGCGAGCACCAGCAGCACGAACGCTGCCGCAAGCAGCACCTCTCGGGGAAACCGGTTGATCCTGGAACGGGCTTCCATATCACCCTCCTTGGTGAACCGTGAGCCCCACGGGCTCGATGGGTCCATTGAGCCCGGAAAACGGAGCCGATTCATCGGGGACGGCCACCCAAGTTGGGCGGCCGAGCCACCCAGATTGGGCGCGGGCTATCGAGAGCTCGAGGCGGGGACCAGGTCGCGGGCCCGCGCGGCGGCCTCCGAACGTGAGGTGACGCCGAGCTTGCCGAGGATGGCGGACACATGGTGGTCCACCGTCTTGGGCGACAGGAACAGCCGCCGCGCGATGTCGGGATTGCGCAGACCCTCGGACAGCAGGCCGAGGATGTCCATCTCTCGCGCGGTCAGGCCGGCCGGGTTCTGCCGCGTCCTCGGCCGGGG
>JBOHUE010000031.1:0-2213 GCA_050734185.1 Candidatus Dormibacteria bacterium
GCACGGCATCGATCGCATCGACGAGGTCGTTGCTGGTGATCGTGTCGCCCATGCGCGAGTCATCGATGCGACCGCTGTACACGACGTTGCCCGTGTCGTCGAGCAGAAACGCATGGGGCGTGCACACGGCCCCGAAACTTCTCGCCACGCTTCCGTCCGGATCCTTGAGGTACGGATAGGTGAGCCGGCGAGACTTCGCACGGCTTCGCATCTCCTGCATGGTGTCCGGCGGCGACAGGTAGGGGTTGTTCGAGTTGATCGCGATCACCCGCACGCTGCCGGAGCCGTCGCGCTCATGCATGCGCATGAGGCGCTCCTCGTAGCCTCGTACCGTCGGGCATCCGTTGGCGACGAAGACGACGACGGTCGCTCGCTCGCCCAGCAGTGAGTTGAGCGAGCGCCGGCGTCCGTCGACCCCCTGGAGCGACATGCCGAGTGCATCCGCCGGGGACGCGGGAAGCGTATCTGCGGATCTCATTGCCTCAGAACCGCTCGGGGAACTGCTTGATGATGCCGTCGCTGAGAACGTCGGCAACGGTCAGGATCTCTGTCTGGATGAGGTCGAACGCCTTGACGTCTGCCGCACGACGCCGCTTCAGATGTGCCGTCACCTCGTCACGAGTGAGATTCAGGTGCTGCATCAAGAGGTCGAGCACGTCACGCCTCGGCCAGTTGGGGTTGGCCGAGCTGAGGAGGCCCGCGATCTCGTCTGCGTTGCGATCCCAGGCTTCGTTCGCGGAGCGGAATCGTGCGCTGTCGTTCTTCTTAGCTGCGTCGACGATGTCGACGGCGATGGTGATGTGCTGCTTGAGCAGGGCGGTGAGCTGCGTGCCCGCAGCGTCGCCGTAGAACGACGCAACGGCCTGTCCGATGTCGGCCTGGTTGCGCAGCAGGCGCGCTGCGGCCGCGTCCGCCTCAGGCTTCCCATCGATCGCCGCGACGACGTACTGGCGGGTCCAAATGACGTGGTCAGACCAGAGCCGGCGCATCGCCAGCCGGAGCGAGAGCGCCTGCGCACTCATGCTGTCCGTCGGGAACTGCTCGGGAAACTGAGCAATGATTCCGTCGGCGAGCACGCCGGCGATGGTCAGGATCTCGGTGTAGATCTGATCGACCGCCTCGACATCGTCCTCCCAGCGCCGTCCGAGGCGTGCTTCCACCTCACGCTTCGTCAGCGCGAGATGCTGCCGAAGCAGGTCGACGAGGTCGGCTCGCTGCCACCGCGGATTCGCCGATGCCAGCAGGTCAGCGATCTGGTCCGCGTTCTGATCCCACTTAGCGTCGAGTTTGCGGAACCGGCTCATGTGACCATGCCGGGCCGCCGAGATCATCTTCACGGCGAGCGTGATGTGCCGCTTCAGAAGGCGGCGGAGCTTCGCGGCGGCCGCAGCCCCATAGAAGGGGACGATCGCCTGTCCGATGTCGCCCTGGTTGCGCAGCAACCGGACCCCAGCGGCATCCGCGAAGCCGAGCAGCGAGATGACTGCGCCCAGTGGCACAGCCACGATCCGCACGACCACGGCGGCGACCAGCGTCAGGAACTCGGCGACGGATCGCTTCGCTGTGGCCACAACCACGTAGCCGCGCGTCCATGTCACGTGATCCAGCCACAGACGGCTCAGCGCCGTGCGCAGTGACCATCGTGCGTCCGCAGACGTCTGGGGCACCCGATCCGCTTGGGTAGGGGCCGCCCACCCTGGTTTCGTCATCGCCATAGCCCTTCACCTCCGTGTTGCCAGGCATCTATTACCAACGTCGATTAGTCATAGTAGCTCGACGGCTGTACAATGGCAAGCGAGGTTGGTTATAGAGCGCCCGATCAGATGAAACCCGCCGAAACACGTCAGCTGCGCCGGCTGTCCGCACTCGCGGATGAGGTGCGGCGGCGGGTCTACGAGTGGGTTGCTGCGCGCTACCCGGAAGCAGCCGACCGAGATCAGGTCGCCCAAGCAACCGGCATCTCTCGCAGCCTTGCCGCGTTCCACCTCGATCGGCTCGCCGCGGACCAGCTCGTCAGCGTGAGCTACGCGCGGCGGACGGGCAAGAAAGGCCCCGGGGCCGGCCGGCCGACGAAGTTCTATCGCCGAGCCGGCGAGGAGACCGCCGTGTCAATTCCCGCGCGGCGGTACGAATTCGCCGCGCGCCTGCTGCTGCAAGCGGTAGATGATTCCAAGGCGCGTGACGCCGCGGTGGCTGCTGGAGAGGCGGAAGGC
>JBOHUE010000032.1:0-2310 GCA_050734185.1 Candidatus Dormibacteria bacterium
CCCCTCACGTGATGCGCGGGATGCCTCCGATGTATAGCTGCCGTGCCGCCGGGACGATGGCCGTATCGCCCGACCCCACGAAGTCACGCGGAGACAATCGACATGAGCGCATACGTTCCGGACAGCCGGCCCGAGCAGGCGAGCAGTCTCGGCGGCACGGCTTTCGCTCTCGGCGTCGGAGTCGTGCTGCTGGTCACGCAGTGGTTGCTGCAGGCCTGGGTGGGGTTCATGGGTCAAATCGAAACCAACGCGGTGGCGCTGGCCATACCGATCCTCGCGATCGGCGCCGTGGTCACCGGCATCATGGCCACGCTGCGGGCATCGCGGCAGCATCGGCGCGCCTGGATGGGGGTCGTCGGACTCGTCGTCGGATCGGTCGCGCTCGTGCTCTGGGTCGCGCCCGCTCTGTTGCTCGTCTGGATGTGGCTGACGTTTCGGTTCGTATAGCCGACCTAGTCAGCATGGAAGCTCGCCGGTCGAATGAAGGGCCGGCGCAACGAGCATCGTAGGTTGCCCGGGTGGACGAAGCACGCCCCGGACAGAGCTACATCGTTGGAGGCCAGCCCCATGACTCAGCGTATCCGGTACGTCGGGCTCGACGTGAGCAAAGAGACCATTGCGGTGGCGGTCGCGGAACCTGACGGCTCAGTTGTGGAGTACGGCTCCATCGCCAACGATCCCGGCTCGGTGCGCCGTTTGGTGGACAAGCTCGCCGCAGATGCCGCCGTCGAGGCAGCATATGAAGCGGGGCCGACCGGGTACCCGCTCCATCGCCAGCTGGTGAAACTCGGCGTAACGAGCAAGGTGGTGGCGCCCTCGCTGATTCCGCGTCGACCCGGCGACCGGATCAAGAACGACCGCCGTGATGCGATTCAGCTGGCGCGGTTGCTGCGCAGCGGCGATCTCACCGCAGTATGGGTGCCTGATGAAGCGCACGAGTCGCTGCGCGATCTGGTCCGAGCGCGTGATGACGCCCGCACCGACGCGCTCCGCGCCAAACATCATCTGAGCAAGTTCTTGCTGCGACAAGACGTGCGACCGCCAGCGCGAGTGGGCCATGCCTGGTCAGCGAAACACCAGGCCTGGCTCAACACCGTGACCTTCGGTGACCGCGCTGCACAGATCACCTTCGACGACTACCTCGCCACGGTCCGCAGCTCGATCGAGCGAGTGCGTCGGCTCGACGCGGCGCTGCTTGAGTGCGGCGCAGCAAGCCCACACGCTGAGTTGCTTCGCGCGCTGCAGGCGGTCCGCGGGATTGGCTTTCTCACTGCGGTGACCATCGTCGCCGAGAGCGGTGACCTCCGCCGCTTCCGCAGCGCGTCTGCGTTCATGGCGTACGTCGGCTTGGTGCCGAGCGAGCACTCCAGCGGTGGTTCGGTGCGCCGCGGTCGCCTCACCAAAACCGGCAATCGGTTGCTTCGGCACGTCCTCGGCGAGGCAGCCCACCACGCTCGTCTGCAGCCGGCGATGAACGATGGGCTGCGACAACGGCAGCAGGGGGTGTCGGAGGAGGTTGTCGCCATCAGTTGGCGATGCCAGCAGCGGCTGCACCACAAGTACCGTCATCTCGGCGGTCGGATTGGGCGCAACCGCGCCCTCAGTGCTGTCGCTCGCGAACTCGCTGGCTTCATTTGGGCTATCGGCCAGGTGACCGAGGTCGTGACGGCGTGATCATCAGGGCCAGGGCGGCAAGCGCCGTCGAGGTTGACATCGAAGGCCGAGAACCCTCGACGGATCTATGCGGTGACCAACCCGCGCCCCTAGTCCGAGGCAGCTCGGCGACGACTCACTGTCATGCGGCTCCGGCCCTGCCGATCCGCGCATATCAGAGTGATGACCGTCGCTGCTCTCTGACCTCGGCGGCGCCTCCCGTCCTCGCCCTACTTGACAAGGACTTCCATATCAGATCCGGGCGAGCACCTCACGGCGGCGGCGGCTGAAGTCGTCGGCTGTGATCCCGCCCTCCGTGTGCAGCACCGCCAGCCGGCGGATCTCGCCGAGCAGGCTGAGCAACGGCGCGTCGGCCTTGGGCAGGGTCCATCGATCGATTTCGCGGACGGATTGCTGCTGCGCGGGCCACTCCGGCCGCGTGATGATGTGAAGTGCCTTGACCGCGACGTAGGGGATGCCCAACACTTCGATCTCGTCCAAGGCGGGGCTCACAAGGGGAAGCGTCATCCCATACCGGCGCCGCTCCGGCTCGCTGCCGAGGAGACCATGCAGCACGTCACCATCCCAGAACACGATTCGAACGCTGCTCATGTGCGCGCGGTCGATGTCGTGTTCCAGTTCGACTCGCTGCAGCAC
>JBOHUE010000033.1:0-2325 GCA_050734185.1 Candidatus Dormibacteria bacterium
TCGATGCACTGCTCGAGTGCCTCGCCACCGGCAAGCGCGAGCACGGCGTCGATGCCCGCGGGGGCCAGCTCATGCGCCGCGGCGCGGATGTCTCCGTGCCGGCCGTCCACGACGGCGTCGGCCCCCAGCGCCTTCACGAAGCCCAGGCCATCGTCACCGGAAGCGGTGGCCAGCACCTTCGCGCCGCGCAGTCTGGCAAACTGCAGCGCGAGACTTCCGACGCCGCCGGATGCGCCGTGGATGATCAGGGTCTCACCGGCCTTCACGTGCAGAGCATCGTCGACCCCCTGAATCGCCGTCAGCGCCGTCGTGCCGATCGCACCCGCCTCCGTCAGGCCCAGGCCCGCGGGCACATGCCCGACTCGCGCGGCGGGCACGGCGACGTATTCGGCGTAAAAGCCGCCCTGAGGGTTGTCCCAGCTGTAAGAGTAGACCTCGTCGCCGACCTTGAAGCCGCGCGCCTGTGAGCCCACGGCCGCAACAACGCCCGCGCCGTCCGTACCCAGCACGAGCGGAAATTGGGAATGCTTGATGTCCCCGGGGTTCTGGCGAATGGCCACGTCCCAGGTCGCTACACCGGCGGTGTGCAGGGCGATCAGCACTTCGTCCGCGCCGGGCCTGGGAACCGGCAGCGTGTGCAGTGTCACGACCTCCGCGCCGCCGGCACGGTCGATGGCGGCGGCCTGCATCGTCTGCGGCACCGGGACGGGACTGGCGGTGTTGCCTGCGGGAGGGGGAGCGGCGAGCCCCTGCGTTGCGACACACGCAACACAAAGCACCCCGACGATTCGCAGCGTCCGCATCGCGCACTCCTAAGCGGCGGCTCGATGCCGCGCCGCTATCATACGGTCTGCACGGCGCGGCGGGCTGCGGGGGTGCGCGGCCCGGCGCGCTCAGCGCCAGCCATAGCGCAGACGCATCCAGATCATCCGCGCGGGCAGCAGGTAGAACGACTCGCTGCCGAACTCGCTGGACGTGACCGGCGGCCGCTGATTGGTCAGGTTCGTGCCTTCAAGGGCCAGCTGGTGACTGCCCCAGGAATAGCCGACGCTGGCGTCGAGCGTGGTGAAGCCGCCGGCCGCTGCGGTGTTCTCCTCGTCGAGAAAGCGGCGCCCGACGTAGCGGGCAACCGCCGTCGCGGTGATGCCGTGTTGCGGCGTGTACAGGACGCCTGCCGAGGCGAGCACCTGCGGGGACAGGGTGAGCTGCCGGCCGGAGACGTCGACGTTCGAGCCGGCATCGAAAAACTGCGTGAAGGTCGCGTCGTGCCAGGCCGCGTTCGCTGCCAGCGTAAGGTCCGGCGCGAGCTGGTAGCGGGCCTCCGCCTCCAGGCCCTTGAGGCGCTCGCCTCCTGCGTTGGCCAATGCCCCGGAGCTCGTTGCGATCACGAGATTGGTGAAGTTGAGCGCAAACAACTCCCCCTGATAGGTGAGGCGGCCACCGTCGGCGGCGCCCTTCAACCCCGCCTCATAGCTTTGCGCCGTTTCCGGTTGCAGCAGGTCGGGCCGGTAGTCGGGGCCGAAGTCGAGGGCGGCGGGCTTGAACGCATTGCGAAAGTCCGCATAGACCAGGGTCTCGTCCTTCCCCTCACTCCAGATCCGGTAGCTCGCGCCGAGGGTCTCGGTGAGCCGGTTGATCGTCTTACTGACCTCTGCGGAGGTGAGTTGCGGGGGAGGCAGGAGCAGATCGCTCGAGTCCTTGTGCTCGTGCACCTCGTTGAGTCGGACACCGGCAAGCACGTCCCAGCGCTCATCCGGGTGCCAGTCGAGCTGCGCGTACTGCCCGGCGAACAGCCGCCGGTCGTCCACTGTCCCGATCTCGTTGGCGGCAAACGCCGAGCTCGGCGGCGGCACCACCGAACCGTTCAGGGGCACGGTGTATGCGCCGTTGCCGTTCAGGGTCGTCTGCGTGCCGTGCCCATAGAGAGCATCGGCGCCGACGACCAGCGTCATGTCCCCGGCGAGCTTGTGCGTCAGGTGGGTGTCGAAATACCCATCGCCGATGTAGCGGCGCTGATTCTGGGTATCGGCGGCGCCGCTCAGATCCGGGTGCAGAAAGGCGCGCACGTCCCGCACGCCCGACCACGCGTAGGACACGAGCGTGTCCCAATCGCCCCACGGGGTCGGCTGCGAATACCCGACGGCGAGGTGGTACTTGTCCTCGTCGATGCGCGCATCCGCCGGATTGAAATTCGCGTTGCGCGGCGTGAGCGTCGTGAGCGCGGCGCCGCTGCGGATCACCGGGCTCGGCGGCGTGTCGCGCACCACCGTCGTGTCCGCGTCGAGGCGCAGGGTGCCCGGACCCACAGCGAGCGCCCCGCGGTAG
>JBOHUE010000034.1:0-43142 GCA_050734185.1 Candidatus Dormibacteria bacterium
AATGAGCGTGGCGCCGGTCAGCGCAGCGATGTCGCCCAGGTTCTCCTTGCGGCGGTCGCCGAAGCCCGGCGCCTTCACCGCGACGCAGTTGATCGTGCCGCGCAGCTTGTTCACGGCCAGCGTGGCGAGCGCTTCGCCTTCACAGTCTTCGCAGATGATGATCAGGTTCTTGGTCACCTGCAGCACGCGCTCCAGCACGGGCAGGATGTCGGCCACGGCAGTGAGCTTCTTGTCGGTAATCAGGATGTACGGGTCTTCGATCTCCGCTTCCATCTTCTCGGAGTTCGTGACGAAGTACGGGCTGATGTAGCCGCGGTCGAACGCCATGCCTTCGACGTACTCGACCTCGGTCTGGATCCCCTTCGACTCTTCGACGGTGATCACGCCGTCCTTGCCGACCTTCTCCATGGCGTCGGCCACGGTCTCGCCGATCGTCGCGTCGGCCGCCGAGATCGAGGCGACCTGGGCGATCTTCTCGCGATCGGTGATCGAAATCGACTGCGCCTTGATGGCCTCGGTGACGGCCTCGACGCCCTTGTCGATGCCCCTCTTAAGAAGGATGGGGTTGGCGCCGGCGGCGACGTTCTGCAGGCCGGCGGTGATGAGGGCCTGGGCGAGGACGGTGGCGGTGGTGGTGCCGTCACCGGCGATGTCGTTGGTCTTGCTCGCGACTTCCTTCACAAGCTGGGCGCCCATGTTCTCGAAGGGCTCCTCGAGGTCGATCTCCTTGGCGATGGTGACGCCGTCATTGGTGATCGTCGGCGAGCCGAACTTCTTGTCGAGCACAACGTTGCGGCCCTTGGGGCCGATCGTGATCTTGACCGCGTCGGCGACCCGGTCGACCCCTCGTTTGAGGGAGGCGCGGGCGTCGGCGTCGAATTCGAGCTGTTTGGGCATGGGTCCTCCTGTGCCTCGTAGCGTGCTTGCGCTCTGTGGAGGTGCAGTTTAGCAGTCTGTGAGGCTGAGTGCTAGCGGGTGCGAGGGCGGAGTGCTAAGCGTTTCGCTCCAACAGCGTTGCCTGCAACGCGCGGGTCAACCACCGTTCGTATTGATCCGCCGACCAGCCGCGCTCCCCGATAAGCGAGCGAAACACGTCCGGGGACCTTAGGGTGAACATGATGTCCGCCGCGACCTGCTCGCTCACGCTGAGCTGGCCGCGGTCTGCGAGCACACGCGCGTTGTTGCACTGTCCCGCGTAGCGTTGGCGCTGCGCTTCGGCATACAACTCGGCGGCTTCTGGATCTGCATCCGCCGCGCTGCGCAGAACATCGAGGATCGGCGCCGAGCGCTCGAGGAGTTCTCGGGTGAGCGGCGCGAAAGCCTCCAGGAGATTGCGGGCGTCTGTGAGCGCGAGAGCAGCTTGGACAGCCGGGCGGTCGCCGTATGCGACGGGCGCATCGTCGCCGCCGAAACTCACGTCGAGCACCGATAGCAGGATTGCACGCTTGGACCCGAAGAGCCGGTAGACCGTACCGAGCGGCACGCCGGATGCACCGGCGATCGCCTCGATCGTGGTTGCCGAGTACCCGCCCTCGACGAAAAGCCGATGGGCAGCCGCAACCACCTCAGCGCGGGTCGCCCTCGCCTGCGCCTGCCGGCGGGAGTTGTCGTACGCCCGACGCTTGACAGCTCTGGCCATATTCGCGATAGTACAGCTCTCATCGTGAGAGTATGACTCTCACGAATACGTGCTCCCCACTTTTCAGGTGCGAAATGGATGATCACCTCGTCTCGCTCGCCGGCGACTGGGCTCTGTGGCGTGACTTCGCGGTCCGAAGCGCCGGGTTCCCCGTGTCAGGCCTCGACGTCTTTGGGCCCGGCGACGAGGGGGAGCGATTGAGCTCGGTGGCCGCCGATCCGCTCTTTCGGGAGGCCGTGATCTGGCAGAACCGGCAGGCATTCACAACGCAGGTCGAGGCGATCGCACGTGCGACAAATCAGAGCGGCAGCAAGCGGCGGCGCCGCGAAGCGGTGGTCGCCAACTACTGGCAACGCTACTGCGCGAAGAACGACATGATCGGGTTCTTCGGGCCCCTGGCCTGGGGGAGCACCCGCGATGACGGTCCGGCTCTCACCGTCCGCTCGCGCGGTCTGATCGCACAACGCGAGGTGCACTTCGAATCCTGGTGCATCGACGCGCTCGCGCGAGAGCTTGGCCCTGACATTGTCGCGCCGCTTCGGCTGCACCCGGAGCGCGAGGTGCGCGCACAGGTCGAGCGCATGGCGGACCCAAGGGCACGCGCGCGCGGAATCGGCGCCCTCGATCGGTTGGAGGCGGCTCGTGAGCGCGTGGCGTCTGCGCGCCGAGACGACCTCGTCGCCGCGCTTGATGCATTCGACCAGGTCTTCCTCAAGTTGACCGGCGAGGCGGCAGTGCGACCGGACGGCTGGGCCGCGGGCGGCCGCACGCCGCTGTATCTCGACTGCACGCGCGACCTGGACGTGGAGTTGGGTCCCGCGTTGGTTGAGGAGCTGTCCCTCTCGCTGCCGCCGTTTCTGGACAGCGCTCGATGGTATTGCGGCAGAAGCTTTGACATCGGGCGGCGGATCGTTGCCCAGGAGATCGGTGCTGCAGCCAGCGGCCGCGAGCTCGCGTCGAAATGCGAGCGCGTCATGTCGGCGCTTAGGCAGCTTCCCGAGCTCCTTCAGGCTGACCTCGCAGACCTCCAGCGGCGCTGGGCAGACCTGCTCGCCGACGGCGATCTGCCGAGTCTGGTAGCTCGTGGTGGTGCGGCGTTCGCCGACCACGGACCGGCGTGGCCGGCGTCTGTCTACCAAAGCCCCGACATACAGATCGCTGCACGCAGCATCAGCGAGATCGAAAGCGGTCGTTTCCTTGCGATCATCGGTGATTTTCATCCCGCAAACGCGCTCTTGCAGGGCATGTTCTCGACGCGGCATCCCGATCCGGACCGGCTGCGTGCCAATGTGCACGCCGACCTCGGAGCGCCGCTTCTCTACCCCATTCCGCAGCGGACACCGGGCGTGTCCATTGATGCCCGCATCGTGCCCGAGTTCACGTGGCCCGACGACGTGCACGTCGCAATCGGCGAGCGTGATCGCGCGCGTGACGGGTACCGCAGCGTCCGGCTGGAGGATCTCGTCATCGATGGCAACGAGTGCACAGACCGGGCGTCAAGCTTTCGCGCACCGGTCGCGCACCTCTTCTACATCCCAATGTTCCTGGCCGCCATGCACACCTTCGATCCCTTTCCAGTCCGCGGCGAACACGCCGACCGGATCACGCTCGGGCGTACCGTTCTGCGCCGGGAGACGTGGGCGGCACGGGCGGATGAGGTTCCTTCCGACGCCCGTGACCTGGCGGCGTGGGCGCGGGCCAGAGGCTTCCCGAGACGCCTGTTCTGCCGCCCGCCGGGAGAGCCGAAACCGGTGTACGTGGATACCGAGAGCACCGTGCTCACGCACAGCCTGCACCGCATGCTGCGGCGCGTCGCCGAGCGAGATCCCGCAGCGCCAATCAGGTTCGTTGAGATGCTGCCGGGTCCAGACGAATGCTGGCTCGAACACGAAGGGGCCCGTTATACGAGCGAGTTGCGTCTCGTCGCGGTCGACCTCAGCAGGCGAGGACTCGGCCGAGTCACTGGCCCAGATCGCGTGCGCATCGGCGGGCTGGTCCGATGACGGAGGTCGCCGCTCGTGATCATTCGACGCTGGTGATTCGAGCCGAAAGCGTGTTCGACGGGGAGCACGCTCTGGGCCCCGGCTCGGTTCTCATCCGGGGCGGCCTCGTTGCCGATGTCGATACCACGGGCGCGCCACCGCCCGATGGCGCACTCGTCCGCGACCTGGGTCACGGTGTCTGCTTGATGCCGGGCTTGATCGACTGCCACGTCCACCTTGTGCTCGACGCGAGTGCACAAGCCGTCGCGACAAGCGCCGCGGCGGATGACGACGCAACGCTGAAGCGCATGGCAAGCGCGGCGGCAACCGCATTGCGCGCCGGGATCACGACCGTTCGCGACCTCGGGGATCGTCGCTTTCTGTCGTTGCGCCTCCGCGACCTTGACAGGGAGGGCGTGCCGTCACCAGAGATTATCGCGGCGGGCCCGCCCCTCACCACGCATGGCGGCCATCTCGCAATACTGGGCGGAGAGGCCGAAGGAGCCGAGGAGCTGAAGGCGGCGGTGGACGAACGCGCCGCTCGCGGCTGCGAGGTTGTGAAGGTGATCGCGAGCGGTGGCAACTTCACCGCCGGTAGCAGACCGCACGAGTCACAGTACCCGGTCGAGGATCTGCGCTTCGTTGTGGATGCTGCGCACGCGCACGGAATGACAACCGCTGCACACGCGCACGCTGTGACGTCGATCGCTGACGCCCTGGACGCTGGGTTCGACACGCTCGAGCACGTCACCTTCTTCACGGAATCAGGTGTCCACGCAGACCAGCAACTGATCGAGCGCATCGTTGAGCGCGGTACTTTCGTCAGCCTGACTGTCGGTTCAATCCCAGGACTGGGAAGCCCGCCACCGGCGGTTGCTCAGCGCCTCGACCAGCTGCTGGCAAACGCGTCTCGCATGTGCAGCGCGGGCGCGCGCGTCGTGCTCGGGACTGACGCAGGGATCAGCCCTGGAAAGCCGCACGACGTTCTTCCGTACGCGATCGAGGCACTCGTTGGCTTGGGCATGTCTCCAATGCGTGCACTGCATGCGGTGACCGCCGTGGCCGCGGATGCCTGCGGCGTCCGCGAGCGCAAGGGTCGTCTCTCCAGGGGAGCGGACGCCGACTTGGTCGCGGTAGCCGGCGATCCGTTGACGGACATCCGTGCCGTGCACAACGTCGTTGCCGTTTATCGCAACGGACAGCTCGCGTTCGATCGACGCCGCCGCACGCGGAACCCTTGACGGAGCGTCGATCCAGTCGGACCGCACGCAGCACGGCCTCAGCTGAGGATGTTCACCGCGCGCGCCGCGACCACGGCGACGGTAAGCAGCGACGCGAGCGACTGCACCGTCATCAGGCTCTTCGCCCACAGCGTCAGCGGCATGGTGTCGGTGGGGCTGAAGGCGGTGGCGTTGGTCAGGCTCACATACATGTAATCCATGAAGCTCGGTGCCCACGTCGGCCGGCCTGCCCCCGGCGTCGCCATCTGGGGAAAGAGAAAGTCGGGCTCGCGATGCGCCCGACTGTGCCGTTCGAATGGGCCGCCGCGATCCAGCTCCCAGTACCAGAGCCCGAAGGCGATGACGTTGGTCAGCCAGATTGCGATCGACGAGAAGATGAGCTCGCGTCCCAGCTGGGCGCGTCCGGCGAGCAGCTCGTGAATGAGCAGACCGAGGCTCAGGGTGTTCGCGGCGGAGACGATCCCGATGAGCACGATCGCGAGAACGCGCCGCGCCGGATGGTCATCCGTGGTTCGGTGGGGAACCACGATGGACAGCACGATCAGCACGCTGCCCTCGAGCGTCGGCACGATCCACCGCGGATACGGGATCAGCAGATCCGGCAGCACGAGGTAGAGCGACATCGCGACGAGCACCGACGCGCGCGCCGGCCAGTAGGTGCGCGGCGGAGCCGGCACACCCCACGCCAGCTCTTCGACACTGACGCCGGATTCGTCGAATCCGCCGTCGTGTCGCCGGCGCGGATCTTGCGGGGAATCCACGAGTCGAGGGTATGTCCTCAACTCGCATTGCGCACGAGCCCGGTCACCGCGGCTGGCGCGATGACCGGGAGCTCATGCAGCGAGCGTCAGGCTGCGGCGACCCGCGTGGCCCGTGGCCCCTTGTCGCTGCGCTCGATCTCGAACGTCACCGCCTCGTTGGCGGCGAGAGTGTCGAAGCTCAGCGAGCTATCGAGACCGCTGCGATGGAAGAAATATTCCTGTCCATCTTCCGCGCTGATGAACCCAAACCCACGCTCGGGCACCAGTTTCTTAACCGTTCCAGTCACTCTGGCATCTCCAATTCCTTCTCCGGATGTCTACAGACGCTGCGCGTCCGTACGAGAAGGAGGGACGACCACGAGCGTTGCTCTCCGATAAGAGCGACAGCGGCAGCGTACCACACGCGCGGGTTGCAAAACATGGGACAGAACTCATCGCTGCCGTGTCAGTGCACGGCCGCTCTCGCGAAGGAGCGGATCGCAAGCGTCGACGCGAGCACCGCAAAGAGTGCAACCACTCCAAGGCTCAGCCACGCCATCGTGGTCGCGTTGGTCGCGCCCCAGATGTCGTGCAGACCGCTCGCCCGCGATCCGAGGAGGCCGTAGCGCACCACGGCGAGCGCATGCGTCAGTGGCAGCACCTTCGCGAAGGCATCGAGGAAACCGGGGAGCACGCTGATCGGAAACAGCGTCCCCGCGAAGAACCACGGCACGATGGCCACCGCCGGCACCGCACTCACGTACTCCTCCTGCCGCGCGATCCGGCTCGCCAGAGCCTCGGCGATGCCGTACATCCCGATGGTGAACAGCAGCGCCACACCGACGAACCACGCCATGCCGGACGCGGTGATGTGGAACTGCGCTCCGCGCACCGCTGCGAGAACGATGAGCACTGTCAGCTGCAGCGCCGTCACCGCCAGCACCACGAGCAGGTTGCCGGCGACGAGCAACGCGCGTCGCACCGGCGCCGCCAGCAGCTCGCGCTGCGCGCCGCTGACACGGTCGACGATCACACTCAAACCGGAGAACATCGCGTTGAGCGGGATCAGCAGGCCGACGGTCGCCAGGGCCACGTACGACATGTAGTCGATACCGTTGCGTCCGTTGCCGATCGTGTCGCGCAACGCCGGCGCGATGACGAGCGCGAAGAGCACCGGCGTCAGCAGTGGCACGAGGATCTCGCGGGGCGTGCGCGCGGTCAGCGTGAGGCGGCGTCGCGCCAGCGTGGCCACGGCAGTGAGCGTGCTGCTCCGCGGTGCGGCACCGCGGCGTGTCCGCGCGTCTGGTCGGGTGACAGCAAGGGTCGCCATTGTGTTGCTCCTCGTCTTCGTTGCTGATTGATGACTACGCGGCCGCGGCGATGCGGGCGCCGGTGAGCCGCAGATAGACGTCGTCGAGCGACGGCGGCCGCGCGCTGATCGCAGTCGTACCGATTCCGAGCTCGCGAATGTCAGCGACGGTTTGCGGCGCGTCGCCGTTGCGCATCGGGATCGTCACCGTGCCGCCGACGGCGAAGGCGTCGTCACCGGCAAGGCGCCGCGCGCGGAGCACCGCGAGCGCGCTGTCGCCGTCCGCCGCAACGCGCACCTCCACCACCTCATTCCCCAGCTCGCCGAGCAGCGTGGACGGCGTGTCCAGGGCGACGATGCGGCCCTCGTGCACGATCGCCACGCGGTCGCAGAGCCGCTCCGCCTCGTCGAGGTAGTGCGTCGTGAGCAGGATCGTCATGCCGTCGCGAGCGCGCAGCGCCGCAATGGTGTCGATGAGCTGATGACGGATGCGCGGGTCGAGGCCGACGGTCGGCTCGTCGAGGAACAGCACGCGCGGCAACGACACCAGCGCTCGCGCGATCTCGAGCCGGCGCCGCTGGCCGCCGCTGTACGTGCCAACCGGGCGGTCGAGAATGTCGGCGGCGCCAAGCGTCGCGGCGACGTCATCGATACGCGCCGCAGCGACGGCGCGAGCGACACCCCAGAGCCGCGCGTGGATGTCGAGGTGGCGGCGGCCGGTCAGCGCCGCGTCGAGCACCTGGTCCTGAAACACGACGCTGCTGACGGCGCGCGCGTCGAGCGGCCGCGTCGCCACGTCGTAGCCGGCGACTCGCGCCGTGCCGCTCGTCGACCGCACCGTCGTCGTGAGTACTCCGATCGTCGTCGACTTGCCTGCGCCGTTCGGGCCGAGCAGCCCGAACACCTCACCCGGTTCGACGTCGAAGCTGATGTCCCTGACCGCCTCGACTCCCCCGGGATAGGTCTTGCACAGGGAGCGCACCTCGATGGCGGCGTCGCCCGCGGACGGTTCGCGGTTGTCGTGTTCGCGGGGCATGCGCCACCTCCTGGTTCATGTGGGGCGACCGCGGGAGTGCGGTGCGCTCAATGGACGAGGTGGCGACCCGCGATGTGACTCAGGGCCTCGCCGCGCCGCCGCCGTCAGGTGTCGTTGCGCAGCGTCGCGGCGTACTTCTTCCAGGGGCGGTCGATGAGCACGGGGTACAGAATGCGCACCGGCGCCGGGAGATTCCTCTTCATGTACGCCCGGTCTTCGTCATTGAGGGGCTCCATCAGCAGCCCGAGCGCAAGCGGCCGTTTGTCCTTCGGGATCTCGCCGAGCCCGTGCTTGCCGATGGCGTCCCACTCGTCCTGCGTCAGTGTCACCGCGGCGAGCGGAACCACCTTCCCCTCTTCGTCGTCAAGGTGCTTCTGGGTCACGGCGCTGAGCTCGTCGAGCTTTGCCGCCAAGGCCTCACCCGACGTTGCTGACGGTGCCGCGCGCCAGGCGTTGTTCGCGGCCGACGCGGCGTCGAGCGCGGTGCCGATCAGCTTGTGCTCGGCGTCGACCTGCTCGAGCATCGGGTCCTGCTCGGGCACGCGCTCGATCAGCTTCGGGTAGAGGAGCGCGTCCTCGCCCGCGTGATGGACGTGCAGCATCGTGATGCCGAAGTCGATGTGATCGGCAAGGAACGCGACCCGCGCCTCTGTTGGCGTCGGGTTGGCACGCACCAGTCGCGCGCTTTCGCCAAACGCCCGGCGGAACGCCTGGTGGACGATCGCCATGTCACGCACGTCGATGGGTTGCGTCGCGGTCGCTGCCATCTCGATCCCCCAAAAGCCGCATCGGCCGCTGTCACAGTCGAACGGAGTTGCTGCGCAGCGAGAGAGTGTACTGCCGGCTCAACGCTGTCGTTATGGCAGCCTCTTCCTCGCGGTGTCACATCGGGCGGCGCTGGCTCGTCCTACAGTGGAATCATGCCCGAGCCCCGTAGCCTCGACGACCCGGTCATCGCGACCATCTGGCGGGACAATCACCGCCACCTCATCGACGTCGCGTACCGCATGCTCGGCAGCGTCAGCGACGCGGAGGACGTGGTCCAGGAAGCGTTCACGCGCCTGCTCCGTAGCAAGATCGACGCGATCGATGACGTGCGCGGCTGGCTTGTTGTTGTTGTCAGCCGTATCTGCCTCGATCAGCTGCGCTCGGCACGCGTCCGGCGCGAGGCCTACGTGGGACCGTGGCTCCCCGAGCCCGTGGTCTCCACGGGTGACGAACTGTCGCCCGACGAGCGCGTCACGCTTGACGAGAGCGTGCGCTTCGCGTTGCTGCTCGTACTCGAGCGGCTCACCCCGGGGGAACGGGTCTCGTTCATCCTGCACGACGTCTTTCAGTACTCGTTCGACGACATCGCGCGGATCATGAAGAAGACACCGGCCGCATGCCGGCAGCTCGCGAGCCGCGCGCGCCGGCATGTGCATGACGAGGACGTCAGCTTGCGCGGTGCCATAGACCCGGCGGAATCGCACCGCGTCGCCGACAAGTTCATCGCCGCAGCGTCGACGGGCAACCTGCACGCGCTCCTCGAGGTGCTCGACCCCGAGGCGGCGGGCTGGACGGACTCCGGTGGGTTCGTGCCGGCGCCACGCGATCTGCTGGTTGGACGTCAGCGCGTCGCGGAGCGCTTCCTCTGGTTCCTGCGCACCTTCGATGTGACGCTCGAGCCGCTACCGGTCAACGCCGGGCCCGGTGCCCTCGCGCTGCAGAACGGCGAGATCATCGCCGTGTTGGCGTTCGTGGTCAGCGACGGGCTGATCAAGCAGATTCACTCGATCGCGAATCCAGAGAAGCTGGCACACGTCAAGGCGGCGCTGGCCAACCGCTCGTAGGTCAGTGCCCGTGGGGTCCCTGGAAGGCGCTGTGCGCCTTGGCCTCTTCGTTCGGAAACAGGATGTCGGCGTCCTCTTCGCTGAAGTAGCAGACCGCGTACGCGGAACCGAGCTCGTGCTGCAGGTCGTGCCACAGCGCGCGACCCTGTTCGTTGAACGCGCTCCCCGCTTCCGCTGATGGGAACTTGGAGTGGCGGGGGTCGTCGGGGTTGAGGCTCGCGTCGAACGCTTCCGCCCATGCGTCGAGACGCTCCTGGACTTCCTTCGAGAGTGGCAGCGTCGCTGGATCGACGTTGCCGTCCGTGGTCCACAACGGCCACGCGGCGTAGTCCGCCATCAGCTTGAGTTCCTGTGCCATCAGCGTCGCGGGCCCTCCCGAATTTGACATTGCCGGGACGCCGACACCATATCCGGTGGCGCCCCGCCGCACGCGGCGCGCGGCACCGCGTAACTAGGACACGGAGTTCCAGTGGCTGCCGTCCCACGTCGCAATCGACATGGAACCGCTCGCGCCGCCAATCACCATCACCACCGCTGGGATCGCTGGGTCGTACGCGAGCGAGAACTGACCAACGGGATTCGGAGCGATCGTCGGGGTGCTGGAACCCGACACCTTCTGCCAGTTCTGTCCGTCGAACGTCCATGTCACACCGGCCGATGGGCCGGCTGCGGGTTCGCAGGCCATCACGATGCGTTGCGCGTGGCTGTCGGTCGCCGCCTCGCACGGCCCGAAGGGTTGATTGGGATCGGGGTTGGTGTTGGTCGCAGTCCCCGTCGTGATGAGGCTCCATTTGTCGCCGTCCCACGCGTACGTCCCTTGCACCTCGTTCTGTACCGAACCGGCCGTGGTGATGACGCGCCGGCTGACGGGGTCGAAGGCGGTGCCCGCTCGCGCCCAGCCTGGCTTATCGCCGGAGGCTGCGTTCCAGCCGGATCCGCCCTGCCCCATCACGAAGTCGCCGCCCCGGTCGTAGTCCGGCGGTGGGATGCACCCGGCACACGCACTCGGGTACGCCGGATCAAACCCGCTCAGCAGTACCTGGGAATGGACGGGATCAGTCGCTGCCGCGGCGAAGGGCACCTGCACCGGCGTGTCGCCGACGCGATTCCAGTTGTTCCCGTCCCACTCCCACGCGCCCTCCTGTTGCAGGGCGCTTCCGGCGCTGTCGCCGGCACCAGCGAGCAGCAGCAGGTTCTGGGTGCTCGGATCCGTCACAAGGCGAGCGCCGAAGAGCGCGGGCGGCGACGTCTTCGGATGGAGCTGCTTCCAACTCTGACCGTCCCATTGCCAGGTCTCGTCCAGGCGCGTGGCCGGGTGCCCGGTCTGAAGATTGGAGCCGGTGGCGGGGGCGCCTCCGAACATCAGCACGGTGCGATTGATCGGGTCGAACCCGACGGCCGCGCCGACGCGTGTGGGCGGCGCGTTTCCGTTGGACGCATTGGCGATTGCGGTGGGCGGCCCTGACATCGGCGTGGCCAGCTCAACACTCTGGCCCGGTGACTCTCCGCAGGCGGAGACGAGCGCAACGGTCAGACCCACCAAGACGATGAGGACCGCGATCCTGGTAGCCGGCCCCAGCGTCGGCCGAGGTGCCATGGGCACGGGAGCCTAACAGCCCAAGCGGGGCAAGCGTCAGCTCACAGCTCGCCGCGAAATGGCTCGCGCCATAGCCGGCGCACCGCCAATAGAGTGGCGCCATGAGCGAAGCGAGGACGACTCTCGACGAGATTGCAGAGTTTCTGACCACCCAGGCGCTTGGCGTCGTGTCCAGCCTCGGCCCCGACGGTCAGCCGCAGGCTGCTCTGGTCGGACTTGCGGTGAGCGATCGCCTCGAGTTCGTCTTCGACAGCGTCGACTCCAGCCGGAAGATCGGAAACCTCCGCCGCGACCCGCGCGTCGCCATCGTGATCGGCGGCACCATGCAGGACGAGCGCACCGTCCAGGTCGAGGGATTCGCCGATGAACCCATCGGCGCCGAACGCGAGCGGGTCAGCGAAGCGTACTTCCACCGCTGGCCAGACGGCCGCGACCGCATGACCTGGGCAGGCATCACGCACGTTCGCATCACACCGCACTGGCTCAGGTGGAGCGACTGGCGTGGCTCGCAGGTCGGCACCGCCGAGTGGGTCCGCTCGGGTGGGGTTCTCGTCCCCTCTTGACCGCGCCGGTTACTACGTGTATATACACATACTATGGCCGCACCATCCAGCCGGCACGAGCTTGACCGTGACTGCGAAGAGGCCCTCACGCTGTGCGCGTGCGAGGCCCTGCGCCGCACAGGCCGCGCGGTGACCGCGAGCTACCAGAAGAGCCTGCGCGCCGCGGGGATAACGCCCGCGCAACTGCCGATCCTGGTTGCGGGGCATCTCATGGGTCCGGTGCCGGTGGGTCCGCTCGCCACCCAGCTGGTGATCGACCGGACCACGCTGACGCGCAACCTCGCCGGCCTCCAGGACGCGGGCCTCGTGTCCGTCGACAAGGATGTCGACCGGCGCGTGCGCCTCGTCACCATCACGCCCGCCGGCCGCCGCGCTCTGCGGCGCGCGCTGCGGGCACGACGCAGGGCGCAGACCCAATTGGAGACGCGCTTCGGAGCCGAGCGGATGCGCTCGCTGGTCGGGGAGCTCGCAGCGCTCACGGGCGTCGCGGCAGCCTGAGCTTCGAGAGATGTCGACCACGCACTTTGTCATACCGTTGAAATGTGTAGATACACCTAACCGGCTCAGACCGGCTGGAAGGAGCACACCATGAATGTCGACGTCCCGACTGGCCTGTGGCTCGTCGCACTCGCCGCCGCCGCGTTCGTGACCATCCTCGCGCTGGTCCTGGTCCTCTCATCCACCGACCGCGCGGCGGCTCGCCGCGTGACCGCGTTCCTCCTCGCGTGGCTCGGCGTTGATGCCGTCCTCGGCGCCGTCGGACTCTTCGCCGCCAGCCCCGGTACATACGTCCCCATCATCGCGGCGGGGATCGTCGTGCCAATCGTGGCCGGCATCTGGCTCTTCACCCGCGGAGGCACCGTGCGGCGCCTCGTCGACTCGATCCCGCTGCACCGGCAGATCAGCGTGCAGTTCTATCGCACGGCCGGTGTGATCTTCCTCATCGCATGGCTCGCCGGCCGCATGCCGGGCACCTTCGCGCTGCCCGCAGGTATTGGCGACATCGCTGTCGGCCTCGCCGCTCCGTTCGTCGCTGCGCGAGTGCGCTCACCGTTTCACGACCCCGAGCGCGCACGACGGGCCGCGACCATTTGGAATGTCCTCGGCATCGCCGACCTCGTCATGGCCGTCACCCTTGGCTTCCTCAGCTCGCCCTCGTTCTTTCAGCTGCTGTCGCACAGCGATCCCAACTGGCTGATCACGCGGATGCCGTACGTGCTCGTGCCCGTGTTCGCCGTGCCGCTGTCGGTGCTGCTGCACCTCGCCGCGCTGCAGCGACTGCGCGCCCGCGAGAGCAGTCAGCGGCCGGCCGACGCCCGGAGCCTCTCGGCCGAGTCCGCAAGCGCCCAGACCGTTTCCAGCGCGGACCGCAGCTCGGCGTGGGTGGGCGGCAGGTCGTAGACACCGTGGTGGCACGCGTCGGACAGCACGTGCCACGCGAGCTCGACCCGCCGGCCGAGAGCGTGATCGTTGAGCATCGTCCCCACGCAGAGCCGCTGGCAGCGAGCCGTCGTCCGTTCCATCCCTGGCGCCGTGAGTTCCCAGACGCGCGCCATCGCGACCTCGAGCGCCTGACGCCCGAGCATCGCGGCGGCGCGCGGCCACAACCCGGCGCTTCCGGCGCGATCCGTTCGCATCAGGTCTCGAGCGGCCGAGACCAGTGCGTGCGCGTCGGAGTCAGGCACCCGCCGGCTCCGGCGCGAGCTCGCCCGCCAGCTTCTCGACGCTGCGCACGAACGCCTTCATGTCGCGCAGCAGCCTGGCTCCATGTGTCGCGCGATTGCAGTCCTCGACGATGTCCACCGCCCATGCATGGTGCTTGCGCAGGTAGTCCGCGACGTCACTGCTGCGGTTCGCGTCCTTCAGCAGCGCCAGTGCGAGCCACATCTTCAGTGTGGTCGGCACCGCGAGTGCGGCCTCCACGTCGGCGTACCGCTTGCCCTCGTGCAGCATCCGCTGCGTGATCGCGCGCGCGCACGCAGCTTCGAGCGCCTGCCTGCAGAACCCCGGGATCACGCGCGCCGCCTCCGGCGGCAGCCCGGGGCTCAGCGCCACCGCCAGCGCGTCGTCGATGTAGCGCCCCACCGCGTCGTGCACGCGACGCAGGTCGACGACCGATCCCTCGCCCCGCACCACCTCGATGCGTGTCGCACGGATGCCGAGATAGTCCACGGCGTCGGCGAGTCGCATGTCGTGCGTCAGCACGATCACCTGCCGGTCGCGCGCGGCGCGATCGAGCACGCGCGCGAGGCCTTCCACCTTCGCCGGGTCCATTGCCTGGACGGGGTCGTCGATCACCACGAAGTGAAACGGCGATTCGGGAAGCGACGCGCGCGGCAGGAACAGCGACAACGCGAGACAGTTCAGCTCTCCCTGGCTCATGACGCCGAGCGCAGAACCCGCCTCGCCGTCCACGCGCACGTCGAGCCGCAGGCGGCGCGCGTTGCCCGAGCCGGTGAGCTCGAGCGCGCCCAGACTCACGTTGCTGTCCTGGCGGAGCTCGGTCCAGTTCCGCTGCACCTCGCCGGCGATTGGCTGGAAGCGCTCGTCGCGGATCGAGTCGTGCGCATCCTTCAACCACTGCTCCGCCGCTTTGACGCGGCGCATGGCCGCCTCCTCGTCGCGCGCTCGCAACGCCTGCGGCAGCCACGCCATGATCGCGTCTGCCGCGGGACGCCACGAGCGCTCGCGGCGCGCGCGCTCGGCGGACGCCGATGCGCGTACCGACGCGAGCACCCCGATGAGCTGGGGACCGACCGTCTGCAGATGTGTGACGAGTCTGCTGGGCTCGTCGGCTCCCGGCGCACTCAGCCACCGCTCCCACACGTGCACGGCCTCGGTGACGTCGACACCGGTGCCGCCGGCATCGCGCAGCGCCGGTGGCATGGCAACGATCAGCCGGCGCGCCCGCGTCAGCGCGTCGGTGGCACGGCGCCGCGACGTTCTCGCCGCGGCCGCAACCTCGCGAAGCTCGCCGATGCGTGTGCCCGCGCCCATGCGCCACTCGTAGGTGAGCACGTTCTCGGTGCTGCACACGGGGCACGTCTGATCGTCGACGTGCGCGTGCACGGTCAGCGCCTGCTCGAGCAGGCCGGCGATCTCGTCGGCCTGCGCCGCGTCGGTGCCGCGCATCCGGTCAGCCTCGGCGAGCGCATCGCGCAGCTCGTCCACCGCGGCGTACAGCTCCTCGCGGTCCGGCGCCTGCACGCTCTCGATCTCCTGCAGTCGCCGCAGCGTGCTGTGCTCGTCGGCCGCAGCGGCACCGCTCACGGTGCTGCGGAGCGCGTCGAGGTCCCACCTACGAGCTTTGAGTGCCGTCAACGCGAATGCGGCGCGCTCGTCATCGGTGCGCTCGAGCAACTGGATGAGCGGCTCGCTTGCGCTCTTCGCAGTCTTCGCGCTGCCCTCATAGCCAAGACGCGCATCGCGAAGCGCCTGCTGTGACTTCGCCAGATCGCCGAGACCGAGGATGCCGGCGAGCGCGTCGTACAGAGCGGTCTGCTTGTCGTCGAGCGAGTGCTCGAGCTCGTTGTGCGACAGCGTCGGCGGATACGCCGCCAGCGGGTGCGTCCACCCAAGACCGTCCAGCGACGCCGTGCGTTTGCCGTCGACCTCGAGCGACGACGCGTCGACGCCGTATCCCGCCGCCCAGCGGCGGCGCAACGTCAACGGTTCGCGATGGCCGTCAACCGTGAACTGTGCGCTGATGCACGTGCTGCGGTGGTGGAGGTTCTGCCAGCCGTCCTTCCACACGAGGTTGCGATCCTTCCACCGCTGATTGGTGCCGGTCAGCAGCATCTCCAGCGCTTCGGAGAACGACGACTTGCCCGAGCCGTTGCGCCCCACAACGAGTGTGAGCCCGGGACCCGGATCGATGGCGAGCGTCGCAGCATCACCGATGCCGCGAAAGCCCTCGACCTCGAGCGACGACAGATACACAGCGGGTGCGTGCTGCCGGCTCGCCGTGCCGACCACGTGCGTCGCCTCGATGACCTCGCCCCGCAGCGTCGCGTCGATGGCGTTCCCACCCTCGAATGCGGCCAGCACGAGCTCGCCCGCGCCGTCGGGCGGTGGGTCCGCCTCGAGCCGGGCAGCGACGAGCGCGAGCAGCTCGACATCCGCCATACAGTCGGCAATTGTGGAGGCTGCGCCCGGGACCGGCCTACAATTTCGGGTGGCGGGTGGCTGGGTACTGAGAGGGAATCACGGTGGGGGTCTGGCGAGGAGCACTCGTCGCGGTCATCGGCAGTGTGCTCGCGTTCGGCGGCTTCCAGCCCGCAAGCGCAGCGCCGACGACCCCGTATCTCGCGCTCGGCGACAGCATCACGTTCGGGTACGTCAGCGATCCGCCCGCCGGCGACGGGAGCGATCCGTACGCGGACGCCGCCAACTTCGTTGGATACCCGATGTATGCCGGCGCCGCCGCGGGCCTGAACGCGGTTGACGCGGCGTGTCCGGGCGAGACGAGCACCAGCCTGATCACGCCCTGGACACCCGACGCGGGATGCACGGCATACCGAGCGTCCCATCCGCTGCATGTCGCGTATGCCGGCTCACAGCTGAACTTTGCGCAGTGGTTCCTGCAGACCCACCCCGACACGCAGCTCGTAACCATCGCGATCGGCATCAACGATGTCGGTCTGTTCATCGCACACTGCGGCGGGTGGGAGCACACGGCGTGCATCGATGACGGACTTTCGGCCGTTCTCGATACGGTGCGCGCGAACGTGACGGTGATCGTCGGCGCGCTGCGTCGCACCGGCTACGACGGCACGATCATGCTGGTCAACTACTTCACGCTGGAGTACGCAAACCAGCAGACCGCGGGCGTGATGCGCGATCTCGACTCCTCCATCGCCGCCGTGGCGGCTGACGAGCATCTCCCCGTGGCGGACACATTCAACGCCTTCATGAATGCCGCCGCCGCAACGCGCGGCGATGCGTGTGCCGCCGGCCTGTTCGGCGACGGGCGCAGCATGCTCGGTGCGTGCGACGAGCATCCGAGTGCGGCCGGTCAGCGCCTGATGGCGACGGCGGTCGAGGCCGCGCTGACGCGGTGAAGCCAGTCTGGATTCCGGCCACGACGCCGGTTGGACTCCGCGCTTTTCTCCCTGGAGGAATTGACATGCGCGAGTATCCGGCGTTCGGAGACATCGCCGACGCGCCGCAGCCGGCCGGCATGCTGATCACCGCGTTTGATGCGGCGCGAGCCGTGGAGGTGCTGCCGCAGCTGCAGGGCCTGCGCGTCGTGCAGGCGTTGAGCGCAGGTGTCGACCTGCTGGTCGATCACATCCCCGCCGGCGTCACGTTGTGCGACGGGGCCGGGATTCACGACTCGTCCGTTTCCGAGTGGTGCGTGATGTCGATGCTCGCGATGCGCAGACACCTGCCCGAGCAGCTGCGAGCTCAGCAGGAGGCATCGTGGCAGTGGAGCAGCGGCGGCGCCGACCTCGAGGGGGCGCACGTACTCATCGTCGGCTACGGATCCATCGGGCGGGCGCTGGAGCAGCGTCTGCTGCCCTTCGGCGTGCACGTCTCGCGCGTCGCGCGCCGGTCTCGCGACGGCGTCGAGTCGCCCGACGCGTTGCCGCGTCTGCTGCCCGCGGCGGATGTCGTTGTGATTCTCGTCCCGCTCACGCCCGCGACGCGCGGCATGGTCGACGCGGCGTTCCTCGGTCAGATGCGCGCGGGCGCGCTCCTCGTCAACGCAGCGCGCGGACCGATTGTCGACACGCCCGCCCTGCTCGACGCGCTGCGGCGCGAGCACATCAAGGCCGCGCTCGACGTCACCGATCCCGAACCGCTGCCCGACGGTCACCCACTGTGGTCGGCGCCCGGTGTGCTGATCACGCCTCACGTCGGCGGCGCTGTCGAGGGGCTCTTTGAACGCGGCTGGCGGTTCGCGGGCGAGCAGGTGCGCCGCTACATCGCCGGCGAGCCGCTGCGCAACGTCGTCTCCGCAGGGTACTGAGCCGGTTACCCCGGAACGGACGCGACTCCGTCGAGCTCGGTCAGCGCCACCTGCGAGTCCTCGCAGACGGGCCGAAGCGCGGTGATGGTGGCATAGCCCTGCTGCAGCAGCGCGATGTCGCTGTCCGGCTCCGGCTCGTGCCCCGTTTCAACCATCCCGATCTTCACGTACCCCAGTCCACTCTCCACCACCGAGGTCTGCACCGTGCCGAAGCGCGCCAGATGCGCGCGGCGCAGACCGCGCACCTCGGTCTCGGGGAGATCGGGCACGTTGACGTTGAACACGCACAGCTCCGTGGTCATCAGGAAGGACGGGATGACGCGCCCCGCGTAGGCCGCCGCCGTCTCCCAGTACCGTGGCGCCCCGTCCCCGCTGTGCTGCGACACCGCGAGCCCGCGCAGCCCAGCGGTGTATGCGCTGAGACATGCGCCGACAGTCCCTGAGTGCACCACCGCGCGACCGGTGTTCCAGCCGCGATTGATACCGGCGATGACGACATCAGGCGGATCGCCGAACCCACCGCGCACACCGATGCGGACGATGAAACCGGGCGACGCCTCGACTGCCAGGCAGCGCACCCCGTCGAGTCCCGCAAGCGACCGTTCGTCGACCAACACCTTGCCGTCCGACAGCGTCGCGGTGAGCGCTGCACTCGTCCCGCTCGCCTCGTGCGCGGGCGCCGCGACGGTGACGTCCAAACCCGCGGCCACCACTGCGAGTGCCAACTGGCGGATGCCCTCTGAGTCGATGCCGTCGTCGTTGGTGACCAGGGCACGCAGGCTCATCTCCGGCTCACGCTAGCATCTCGGTCGCCGGAGTCATGCGGGCAGGTGCCTTCGCGGTACCGTTGCCGACTGTGGCCTCGACGAGCCCGGCCTAGGACGCTGCTGCTCGCCGCCCTCGCGGCGGCGATCCTGGCGTCGTGCGGCGCGGCTCAGATCACGCCGCCGCCGACGGCCACGCCGCTCGGGACGCCGCTGCCACGTGCTTCGTCGCCCGGTGACTACCTCGCCGTTGGCGACAGCATCACCTTCGGGTACGTGAGCCATCCGTCGCCGGCGCCGGGCGGGGCCAGCGCGTACGCGAACGCCGCCAACTTCGTCGGCTATCCGGCGTTCGTGGCGCAGACGGTCGGGCTCACCGCTACCAACGCAGCGTGCCCGGGAGAGACCAGCAGCTCGCTGATCGACACGAGCGCGGCCGACAACGGATGCCATGCGTTTCGCGCTGCGTTTCCCCTGCACGTTTCGTACCCGGGGCAGTCGCAGCTGCAGTTCGCCGAATCGTTCATCAAGAACCACAAGCTGACCACACAGCTGGTGACAATCATGGCCGGCGGCAACGATGGGCTCCTCGTCGTGCAGAAATGCGGGAGTCTCACCAACACCACATGCATCGCCCCGCTCGTCGACTCGACCGTCAGCACCCTGCAGGCCAACCTCACGAAGATCGTGCAGGCCGTCCGCGATGCCGGCTTCAACGAGACGATCGTGATGGTCAATTACTACGCGTTCAACTACCAGAACAACGCCGAGACGCACCTCGTCCAGGCGCTCAACTCCGCGATCTCGAACGTGGCCACGGCAAACCATCTCCCCCTGGCCGACGTGTACACGGCGTTCCAGCGCGCCGCCTCCAGAACCAGCGGCAACACCTGCGCAACCGGTCTCATCGCCCCGGGCTCGAGCGCGTTCGGCAGCTGTGACCTGCACCCGTCGCTGGACGGCCAGCACCTGATCGCCGACACCGTGGCGCAGGCCACGGTCGCGTAATGGCTACCATCGAACGCGATGAGTGAGGGAAAGCCACTCGACGGGCGCGTCGCGATCGTCACGGGATCCAGCCGCGGCATCGGCCGGGCGATGGCGCTGCGGCTTGCGCAAGAGGGTGCGGCGCTCGTCATCACCGGCAAGTCGGAGGAATCCACCGAGAAGCTGCCCGGCAGCATCCACACCGTCGTCAAGGAGATCGAGGACGGCGGCGGGCAGGCCCTCGCTGTGCGCGTCGACGTGCGCGACGATCACGAGGTCGAGGCGATGGTGGAGAAGGCGGTCGAGCGCTTCGGCCGCGTGGACATCCTTGTCAACAACGCGGGCGCGTTGTGGTGGCAGCCGCTGCTGCAGACGCCGCCGAAGCGGTACGACCTCATGTGGGAGATCAACGTGCGCGCGTCGTACCTGTGCGCGTACTACGCCCTGCCGCACATGGTCGATCAGCACTGGGGCCACATCATCAACTGCTCGCCGCCGATCACCACCGAGGCCACCCCGGGCTACGTCGCATACATGACGACGAAGATGGGCATGACGCGCATCGCCATCGGCATCGCGGCGGAGCACGCCGACGACGGCATCGCCGCCAACTCGCTATGGCCGGTCACGATGATCGAGAGCCTCGCGACGATCAACTGGGGACTCGGGGACCGCAGCCAGTGGCGCTCGCCGGACATCCTGTGCGACGCGATGATGGAGATCGTCGGCACGGAGCCGCCGTCGTTGACAGGTCAGCAACTCCTCGACGAGCCGTTTCTTCGCAGCCGCGGCTGGACCGACCAGCGGATCGATTCGTACTGGCTGGAGGGCAAACCGCCCGAGTACCCCGTCTACATCGACGGGCGGCTCGGCGCCGCGATGTAAGGCCGCATCGCACGTTTCGCGACAGGTCGCGATACGCGATGCTCGGATCGTTGCGGCTTCGGCGTCCTCGCCGTCACCGTTCGCAGACCACTCTTCTCGCATTCAGCGCGGGCGGGGTCCCCCGCCCCGCCCCGCGCGCAATACTCAGGCTTGGGCCGGCACCTCATATGGCGTCGCCAGCTGGAAGTAGTTACCGTCGGGGTCGGCGAACGTGGCCAACCAGAACTGGTCGCTCATCTCATAGGGCTCCTTGACCACCGTCGCGCCGAGACCCTTGACGCGCTCGAACTCCGCCTTCACGTCGGCGGTGTCGAAGAAGTAGATGATCCTCCCCGGAGCCGGGTTCTGGCCGTGCACCTCAGTGTGCTCGCCGATGCTGAAAAAGCATCCGCCAAGCGACCAACCGGTGAAGCCGCCATCCTTCATGGTGGGCTCGCCGAGCACCTTGACGTAGAAATCGACAAGACGCTGGGGGTTGTCAGTCCCGATCATGACGTTGCTGAGCGTGAGCACCCTTCGTCCTCCTGAATGGCGTTCGCAAGCCCGGTGCGTCGGGTGAGGGCTACTGTACCCGTCCCATGCCTATGATCGGGAAATGGCGCAACCGTCGCGTGAGACCGTGACCCGGGTGCTTGCGGCGAGTGCCGCGGGCGTCGCCGCTGTGCTCTCGGCCCGTGCGCTGCTTCGCCCGCACGACCGTCCCACCGATCGCAAGCTGCTGGATTGGGAGGTCGTGCGCCACGTCGCGATCCAGCGCAGCGGCGAGGTGGTGGGCACCGGCCTCACGCGCCACGAGGCCGGTCGTCTCGGCGCGCTCTACACGGGCATGGCGGAGGACCTGGCGCCGCTGCTTGGAGAGGTGTGCAACGACATGCCGTTCACGCCGCCGCGATTTGTCGCACTCGATCGCAGCGGATGGGTCGACGTCAACATCACGATCGTGCGCCGTCTCATGGACACCGTGGAGGAGATGCGCGCGCAGCTTCCTGCCTCGGCGGCGACAGCGTTCGGCCGGCGCCTGCTCGATCGCTACATCGGCGAGCTGCTGGGGATGATGTCGCGGCGCGTGCTGGGACAGTACGACCCGGTGCTGTCGCTGGCCCCGCTCGACGGTGAGGCCAACGACCTCGCCGCGCTGTACATGGTGGAGCCGAACATCAACGCGATCCAGCGCGAGCAGAAGGCACCCGGCGACGCGCTGCGTCGCTGGCTGATCCTGCACGAGCTCACGCACGCGTGGCAGTTCGGTCAGCATCCGTGGCTGCGCGAGTATATGGAGAGCACGATTCGCGGCCTGCTGCTGGACAGCCTCACCGCTGACGGCAAGAAGTTCCTCGAGTCCTCCGAGATGCTCAAGCGCCTGCCGGCGACGGTGCGCTCGCAGCTGAAGACCGTCTCGCGTGTGCAGGCGTTCATGAGCGTGCTCGAGGGGTACGGCAACTTCGTCATGCATCGCGTCGGCCGCGCGCATCTGCAGCGCACCGAGGATTTGGAGGCGGCGATGCATCGGCGTCGCGCAGACCGCACCGTGCTCGAGCGCTTGGTCATGGCGCTCACCGGCCTCGAGTTGAAGATGCGTCAGTACGAGGTCGGCGAGGACTTTTGCGAGGCGGTTGTGAAGCGCGCGGACCTGGCCACGCTCAACCGCGTGTGGGAGAGCGCGGAGATGATGCCGTCGATGTCCGAGCTGAAGCACCCCGAGGCCTGGCTGCGCCGCCTCCGCTGATTGCCCGCGGGGGCTCGCCTATTCTGTGAGGGATGGCGAGAGGGGATCTTCCGCGGCGGGCAACGACATTTGTCGGTCGCCGCAAGGAGCTGAGCGCGCTGCGCCGCCTTCTGAGCCATACCCGACTGCTGACTCTCGTCGGCCCGGGTGGTTCGGGCAAGACGCGGCTCACCGCTGAGCTGGCCTCGAGCGTCTCGACCCGGTTTCCTGGCGGCGTGTTCTTCGTCGATCTCTCGACCGTCGACGATCACACGCTCATCGACGACACCGTCGCCGACGCGTTACAGGTGGTCTCGGCCGATCGCAATCGTCGCCGCGCGCTCGTCGACAACCTCGCGGGTCGCTCCGTCCTGCTCGTGCTCGACAACTGCGAGCACCTTCTGGCCGCGTGTGCGTCCCTCGCGTCCGCTCTGGCGCGGCGCTGCCCCATGTTGGTATTGATCGCGACGAGTCGTGAGCGGCTCAACATCGAGGGCGAGACGGTCTGGTCTGTGCCGCCGCTCTCCCTGCCCGATTCCGCAACGGTCACGGCCGCGGACGGCTCCGACGCCGTTCGCCTGTTCGTCAATCGCGCGCGCCTGGTGCAGACGGAGTTCCTGCTCGACCTTCGCAATGTCACAGACGTCGTGGCGGTATGTCGCTCCGTCGACGGCATCCCGCTCGGCGTCGAGCTCGCCGCTGCTCGCCTCGCGACCGCGACGCCTGCTGAGCTCAACGCCATGCTGCGCGACCGCCTCGGCACGCTCGTCGGCGGCGCGCGTGATGTCACGCGACGGCAGCAGGCGATGCGCACAACGATCGCGTGGAGCCATGACCTCCTGAACGATGCGCAGCAGGTGCTGTTCCGGCGCCTCGCCGTCTTCGCCGGTGATCAGGGCGTCGACGCGATCACCGACGTCTGCGCGTTCCCCCCCGTTACGCCGGCTGCCTGTCGTGATCTCCTGACCCAGCTCGTCGAGAAGTCGCTGGTGCGGCGGCGCGCTGACAGCGATGTCATGCGCTTCGGAATGCTGCAACCCATTCGTGAGTTCGCCGCCCAGCATCTGCATCGCAGCGGCGAGACCGAGGCGCTCGCGCGACGTCATCAGGCGTTCTACGCGCGCCTGGCCGCCCAGGCGAAAGAGGCGCGGCGCCACCGGGGTGCGCGCGCCGAGCACCAGCGATTGTGGACGGAGATGGATGACGTGCGCGCGGCGCTTGTCGAATCCCCCGACGCCGTCTCCTTCATGGAGTTGGCCGCCGACCTCTTCGGCGTGTGGCTGCTATACACGCCGCACGAGGGCTTCCGCCGCTTGAGCGAGGCCTTCGAACGCCTGCCGGATCCGCCGCCCAGGCTGCTCGCGCGCGCCAGCCGCACCCTCATGATGTGTGCGGGTCAGCTCGGCGACCTCAGGACGATAGCGGTGATGCTTCCGCGCTACGTCGCCGCAGTGGAAGAGGGCGATGTCGTCAGCGAACATGGACATCACAATCTTGCACTCGGATTCAGTCTGGAGCGGCGCGAGGGTGACCTGGCGGGAGCGCGCAACGCATTCCGGAAGGCGGTCGCTGTGTTCGACGCCGATCGCGTATGGCCAGACTACGTGCTGGCCTTGTCGTCGCTCGCCTCGGTGGAACGCCAGCTCGGCGATTTCGATGTCGCCCGCGGCCTCATCGGCGAGGCGCTCGAGCGCGCTGTGCAGATCGATGACGTGTATCTCATCGTCGGTGCCTACTTCCATCGCGGCTGCCTTGAGCTGGACGAGGGCGACGTTGCCGCGGCCCTCGCGTCATACGTCGCCGGCCTGGAGCTGGCAGAGCGGAGCGATCGGCTCTCGATCGCGCACCAGCTCGAGGGCGTCGCCTGTGCACTCGCCGGCTCCGAACCCCGGCGCGCCGCCCGGTTGTTCGGGGCCGCAGAGCGATTGCGCGAGCTGGGATTTCTGAACCCGCAGCCACCGTGGCGGGCACGTCTCGAGCGCGGGATCGCGGAGGCCAGAGGTGCACTCGCTGAGCCCGTTTGGACGAGGGAACACGCCGCGGGTCGCGAGCTCGATCTCGACGCGATCTTCGCGGTGGCGCGTGGCGAGCACACCGAGCCGCACAAAACCGGCGTCGTGTCGAAACGCGAGATGGAGGTGGCCGGGCTCGTCGCCGCCGGGATGACGAACCGGGACATCGCCGCCAAGCTGTTCGTTTCAGAGCGGACGGTCGAGAGCCACGTTGACCACATCCTGACAAAGCTCCAGTTCAGGTCTCGCGCGCAGCTCGCCGCGTGGGTCGCCTCCCGGCAAGTTTAAGTACTTCCCACGATTCGGCCCGGCGGCTCGGGGATGAGAGTTGTGTCCATGAACACCGAACTCGTTGTCCGACCGGCGACCACAAGGCAGACCTCCGTCGTGCGGCGAGGCATCGCGCTCGTGCTGCACGCGGCGTGGCGGCTCGTCATCGCGGCCGCGCCTGTGTGCGACCTGTACTGGATCGTGGGCGTGCCGCCCGCCGGCTCGCGGTGACCACCGCAGTCCGCCCCTTCCTGATCGAGGACGTGGTCACCGGCCCGCCAACGGCGTCGCCGTCGGTGCATCTCGAGCCGACCGCCAAGCGGGTGCGCTGCTTCCTGGGCGGCACCGCGGTCGCCGACAGCACGCACGCCATGCTCTGCTTCGAGACGAACCGGCTCTGCGTGTACTACTTCCCCATGGGTGACGTCCGCGCCGGTGCACTCGTTCCGTCGCGCATGTATGAATCATCGCTGAAGGGAACTGCGCAGTACTTCGACGTGGGGAACGGCGACGCCGTCGCGACCGACGCGGCGTGGGAGTACCGCGTTGCGCTGCCGGGCGCCCAAGCGGGGACGCGATACGTGGGGTTTCACTGGACCCTCATGGACGCGTGGTTCGAGGAAGATGAGGAGGTGTTCGCGCACCCCCGTGATCCGTACCACCGCATCGACGTCCTCCAGAGCAGCCGCCATGTGCAGGTGTCGGCGGCCGGCAGGGTGATCGCGGACTCCACCCGGCCGGCAATCCTCTACGAGACCAGCCTGCCGCCGCGGTATTACATTCCGCGAGCGGACGTTCGCCTGGCCCTGTTGGGACCGTCGACAGCGCAGACGACGTGCGCGTACAAGGGGCGCACGACTCAGTACTGGGCTCAAGACGGTCGCGACGTGGCGTGGATGCACGAAGCGCCGAACCCGGAGGTGGGGAGGATCGCAGGTCTCATCGCGTTCTTCAATGAGCGCGTCGACATCACCATCGACGGGCAGGAGCAGCCGCGCCCGACGACGCCCTGGTCATGACCCGCATCTGACCAATCCTCGCCGCGCTACTGTCGCTGAGTGGAAAGCGTCCGCATCGGCGCCGGGCAGGGCTTCTACGGCGACACACCCGACGGCGCTGAGGACGTGGCCCGCGGCGGCAACGTGCGCTACATATGCTTCGATGCGCTCGCCGAGCTGACGATGGCGATCCTGCAGAAGGACCGCATGCGCAATCCGGACGCCGGGTACACCCGTGATCTTCCGGTCTTCATGCGCCGGCTGCTGCCGATCGCTCGCGAAGCCGGCATCGCGCTGATCACCAACGCGGGCGGCATGAATCCGGTTGGCGCCGGCGCGGCTGTGCGTGACGTCGCTCGCGATCTGGGCATGCACGATCTGCGTGTCGCGGTGGTCACCGGAGACGATCTGACTGCGCGCATTCACGCGCTCATCGCGTCAGGTGCAGACATGCACAACGTCGATACGGGTGAGACCATTGCCGATATGCGTGCGCGCGTCGTATTCGCCGTCGCGTATCTCGGCGCAGCACCGATCGTCGATGCGTTGCGGCGCGGCGCCGACGTGGTCGTGACCGGTCGCGTCGCCGACGCGTCGCTCTTCGTCGCGCCGATGGTGCACGAGCTCGGCTGGTCGTTCGACGACTGGGACCGTCTCGCCTCAGGCGTGGTGCTCGGCCACCTCATGGAGTGCAGCGGCCAGGCGACTGGTGGGAACTTCAGCGGCGACTGGTGGAACGTCCCCGACCTCGATCGCGTTGGATATCCCGTGTGCGAGATGCGGGCCGACGGCACGGCGCTGCTCACCAAGCCGGCGGGCACCGGAGGCCGTGTGAGCGTGGACACGGTGAAGGAGCAACTCCTCTATGAGGTGCTCGACCCGCGCCGCTATGTCAACCCCGACGTCGTCGCCGACTTCACGTCCGTCCACCTGCGGGATGCGGGGCTGGACGCCGTCGAGGTCAGCGGCATTCGAGGAACGCCACGGCCGGAGACACTCAAGGTGATCGCCGGGTATCTCGACGGCTGGCTGGGCGCCGCCGGCGTCGGGTACTCGTGGCCGGACGCGGAGGCGAAGGCGCGCCGCGCGGCCGAGCTCATCGAGCGCATGGCGCACCGCGCCGGGCTCGAGCCGCTCGAGACGCTGGTCGAGGTGGTTGGCGTCGACAGCCTGCACGGCGATGCGGCGCCGCACATCGACGCCAACGAGGTCACCCTCCGTGTGGCCGCACGCTTTGCCACCGAGGAGGAGGCCGCGCGATTCCCACGCGTCGCAATCCCGCTCGCGCTCAACGGACCGCCGTTCATCGGCGGCGCCGCGGCGACGGGCGGCGCCCGGGCCCTGCTCGGGGTGTGGCCGGCTGCGGTACAACGCGAACTGGTCGAGCCGGGCGTCAGCGTCGACGTGCAGCCGGCGGGAGTGCAGGCATGACCACGCGCGTCCGTCTCGCCGACGTCGCCCAGGCACGCAGCGGCGACAAGGGGGACCTGGCCAACGTCGCGCTCTTCGCGCCGAGTGACGCGCTCTACGACGCCTTTGTGCGCGAGGTCACGACCGAACGCGTGCGATCACTGTTCGGTCGCTTCGTCAAGGGAGAGGTCGACCGGTACGAGGTCCCCAACGTGCGCGCTCTCAACTTCGTGCTCCACCAGGCTCTGGACGGCGGTGCGGCGCGCTCCTTGCGCAGCGATCCCCTCGGCAAGTCGTACGGCTCGCTCCTGCTCCGTCTCGAGATCGACCTTCGTGACGGTGAGTTGCCGGCTAGATCCGCTGCAGAACCTCCCGCCGGCGGCGGGCAAAGTCTTCGTCCGTGATCCCGCCCTCGGTGCGCAGCGTCCTGAGCTTGCGAATCTCGCCGAGCAGATCGAGCAGCGGCGCATCGATGCGCGGCAGGCTCCAGCGCTCCACCTCCCGGACCGGCCGCCGCGCGGCCCACGCGGAGGTCGTGGCGATGTGTATCGCCTTGACCGAAGCGTACGGGATGCCCAACACTTCGATCTCGTCCAGCGCGGGGCTCACCAGAGGGACCGTCATCCCGTACCGGCGCCGCTCTGGTTCGCTGCCGAGGAGGCCGTTCACCACCTCACCGTCCCAAAAGTGGATGGCCACGGCGCTCATGTGCGAGCGATCGAGGTCGGCGTCCAGCTCGACGCGCTGCAACATGATGTTCTTCACAGACGACACCGGGATGATCGCGGCCCGGCTGCCCGTCTCCACGTCGGGAAGCCGCAGCGTGAAGTCGGGCTGGTCCAGGTCGATGTCACGCATGAACCCGACGAGCACCTCGTCGTCCTTGAACCGGACGACGACCCGCCGCTCGGGCATGTCCCGATGTGCGGACGCGGAGTCCACGCGATCCTCCTGCTGCTCTGCGTCCGGCCGGCCCCTTCCTAATCGGCCATTTCGTCGCGGAACGCTCTGCTGCGAAAGACGATTCCGGCCGGGAAAACTTGCGTTGCAAGCCCGCACCGCGCGTGCTACGGCGCTTCCCCCGCGGCGGCAAACGTGGTGAACTACGAGCAAATGCGTCAAGCAACGCAATCGAGTTCCGGCCCGCCGCCGAAGGACCCAGAACCGGCCGCCACGGCCGAGCCGGAAGCGGGGCAGCGGACGCCGGTCACGCCGAGCGACGTCAGCCTCGTCCAGGCGTACCTCGGCGGCGACCCCGGCGCGTTCGACACCCTCTTCAGCCGGTACCACTCCCGCGTTCGCGCCGTGGCGATGCGCTACGTCGGTGACGAGCACCAGGCCGAAGACCTGGTGCAGGAGACGTTTCTCAATGTCATCCGCGCACTGCCACGCGTCGACGCAAGCTTCAACTTCGGCGCGTGGATCCATCGCATCGCGGTGAACATCTGTCAGGACGAGCTCCGCCGTCGCGGGCGGCGCGCGGTGCACGTCGACACCAGCAGCAACGACCCCGAGGACGCGCTGCTTCGCATCGCCGACAGCGACCGCCACAACAGCCCCGAGGATGCTCTGGAGGCGACCCACCTTCGCCACCTCGTGTGGGACGTGGCAAAGAAGTTACCGGAGCGGCAGCGGATGGTCCTCACCCTGCGCGAGCTGCAGGGGCTGTCGTACGCATCGATCGCGCACGTCATGGGCATCAGCGACGCAGCGGTGGAGACGCTGCTCCACCGTGCCCGCAAACGGTTCAAGGAGGAGTACCTCCTGCTCGAAAGCCCGGTCGAAGAGAAGCCGAGCTGCACGACGCTGGCCTATCTCCTCACGACGGTGGGGCGCGCGAATCTGCGTCCGGACCAGCGCCGCCTGGTGATCGAGCACCTCGAGGCCTGCGCGCTCTGCCAGGCGCAGTTCATGCCCGACGGCTCGCCGGCGACGACCGAACCGGCGCTCTCCAGGTCGGGAGGCTGAGCCGGCGCGCGGCGCGCGTTGTCTGCGCGCCAAACGCCTTCAAGGGATCGTTGTCGGCACTCGATGCCGCTGCCGCCATGGCGCTCGGCGTGGCGGATGCCGGCGGCGTGTCGCGTTCGGTGCCGGTCGCCGACGGAGGCGACGGCACGCTCGAGGTCCTGCTCGCATCGGACGCCGCGTCACGTGTCACCCGCCACGCGGTCGCCGGGCCGCTCGGCGCCACGGTCGAGGCGCGTCTCGGCTGGCTGGGTGACGGCACGGCGGTCGTTGAGATGGCCGAGGCCTCGGGCCTCCGACTGCTGGGCGAGGGCGAGCTCGATCCGCTCCACGCGACGTCGCGGGGCACCGGTGAGCTGATACGCGCGGCGCTCGACGCCGGGGCAGCGCGGATCATCGTCGGCGTCGGCGGCAGCGGGAGCACAGACGGCGGCGCCGGTGCATTGCAGGCGCTGGGTGCGCGGCTGCTCGATGCATCGGCACAGAACCTGGCGGCGGGCGGCGCCGCACTGCGCGCGCTGGAGTCGATCGACCTGAGCGCGCTCGACGCTCGATTGCGCGCCGCCGTTGTCGAGGTGGCGGTGGACGTGCGCACGCCTTTGCTCGGCACCCAGGGCGCTGCGGCGCTGTTCGCGCCGCAGAAAGGAGCGACCCCCGCGGACGTCGCCGTACTGGAGGCGGGGCTCGCTCGGCTCTCCGAGGTCGCCATGCGCGAGGGTGTCTCCGGTGACCTGTCTGTGCAGCCCGGCGCCGGCGCCGCCGGAGGAGCGGCCTTCGGTCTGGCGCTCGCGGGGGCGCGGCTCGTGCCCGGAGCCGAGCTCGTCTGCGACCTCGTCGGACTCGACGCCGTGCTGGGAGACGCCGACCTCGTGCTCACCGGTGAGGGGCGGCTCGACGCGCAGACGCTGCTCGGCAAGGCGCCGAGCGAGGTGGCCATTCGCGCGTCGTCTGCGGCCGTGCGCTGTGTCGCGGTGGCCGCGACGGTGGTCGATCAGCTGCCCGAGCTCTTCACCGGCACCGTGTCGCTCGACCGCATCGCGCCGGGACGCGACACGCGCCGCGGCACCGCGGGACTGGTGCGCCTCGCCACCAGCTACGCCGTCTCGCGATTCGGAGTAGGCTCGGCGGCCGGCGGAACGGATTCGTAGTTGGAGGACGCGATCGTGGGAGCACTGTCCAACGCACAGGCACAGGCCACAGTGGCCGTCACGGACATGGGCCGGGCGCGCGCGTATTTCGCGGACACGCTGGGATTGACCGAAACAGCCGGCAACGCAGAGTTCTTCGCACTATTCGACGCCGGCGGCGGGACACAGCTCGTCGTGTACCCATCGCCGTACGCGGGCACGGCGAAGAGCACGGTGGCGAGCTTCCTGGTCACCGACCTCGATGCCACCATGGCCGCGCTGCGCGAGAAGGGCGTGACATTCGAGGAGTACGAAGGGGCCGACGGCCCAACGACGGTCAACGGTGTGGCCGAGGCCGCGGGCGTTCGCAGCGCGTGGTTCAAGGATCCCGACGGCAACACGTTCGCCGTCGGACAGAACACCTGAGGCGCCGCGCCGCTCAGTAGACGGGCGTGAGCCACTCCGCGTACTTGGCGTTGCGCCCGGTCATCGCGTCCAGGTAGAGCTGCTGAAGGCGGTTCGTCATCGGGCCGGGCTCACCGTCACCGACCCGGCGACGGTCCACCTCGACCACGGGCGCGACCTGCGCTGCCGTGCCCACCATGAACACCTCGTCGGCCAGGTACAGCTCACTGCGATCGATGGAGCGCTCGACGACGTCGAGGCCCATCTCCTCGCGCGCCAGGTGGATCACGCAATCACGCGTGATGCCCTCGAGGATGTTGTCCGACGACGCCGGTGTTGACAGCACGCCGCGGCGAACGACGAAGAGGTTCTCGCCGCTGCCCTCGCTGACGTGGCCGTCGTGCGTGAGCATGATCGCCTCGTCGAAGCCGCCCTCGAGCGCCTCGCTCTTCGCCAGAGCGGCGTTGATGTACAGCCCCGTGCATTTGGTGCGCACGGGCGCCATGGTGTCGTCGATGCGGCGCCAGGACGAGACCATGCAACGGATGCCCTCGGTGCCGATGTAGTTGCCCAGCGGGAGCGTGACGATGCCCAGCGAGTCGGGGACGTCGTGCAGCTTGACCCCGATCGACTCCGCCGACTTGAATAGGATCGGGCGCACGTAGGCGTCTTCGCGGAACTCGTTGCGCCGCAGCAGGTCGTTGGTGACGGCGCAGAGCTCGTCGACGTTGACGGTGTGGTGCATCTGCAGCGCACGCGCGTTGTCGTGCAGCCGCTGGTAGTGATCCGCCATGCGCACGGTGTAGAGCTGCTCGCGGTCGGCGTTCCAGTACGCGCGAATGCCCTCGAAGACACCGGTGCCGTAGTGCAGCGCGTGCGTGAGCAGACCGAGCTTTGCGTCCGCGTAGCGCGCGATCGACCCCTCGAAGTAGACCCACGAGGACTCCAGCCGGAACGCTGCCCCCTGCCGAGACTCTGCTGCCTGCACCATCTCAACCCAAAGCGTACCTCCGAGCCGGGTCGCTGCGCGCTCTCGAACGTGACCCCCGCATCCCGAGCGCTCAGGAAGAGCCGGTCGCCGGCGCCGTGCCGCGCATCAGGATCCGTTTGAACGCGAACAGATACGGATGCTGGTCGCCGAGCGTGTCCAGCAACCGCGTGCGATAACGCGCGACGTACTCGGCGAACATCGCCTCGGGCATGCGCGGCTTGTAGTCCGTGAGCAGCGTGCCGCGCACCCACTCGACGACGTCGCTGGTCGAGTCGAGCTCGTGCGCATAGACCTGCAGGCGCACATGCAGGTCGCGCAGACCGAGCGCGTACAGCATCTCCGCGTACGCCTCCGGGGTCAGCACCGTCGAGCTGCGCGTGTAGCCATCCATTGCCGACGCAAAGGCCTCCTCGAGCGCGACGCCGGCCGCGACCGTGTGCGACGCGTGATCGTAGTTGGCGGGAACCTGCACCGCGAGCACACCCCCTGGCGCCAGAAACGTCCGCAGCCGCGCGAAGAGCTCGTGGTGATGGTCCAACCATTGCAGCGCCGCGTTGGAGAACACCACGTCACATGACTCCTCCGGCATCCACTCGGCGATATCGCCGCGCACGAAGCGCAGGCCCGGAGCGTGCACCTCGCGAGTCCGCGCAAGCATCGACTCCGACGAGTCGACTCCGACGGTCTCGCGGGCGCGCAGCGCCCGGTGCAGCTCCCGCGTCAGGACCCCTGTGCCGCACCCGAGGTCCACGACGCGTCCGCGGTCAGAGACCTCGATGAGCCGGAGCAGATCCCAGAACGGCTGCTCTCGTTCGGCGCGAAACCGCTCGTACTGCTCCGGACTCCACGGGTCCTCCGTGCCGGCTATGCCGCCCCGAACCCCTGTGCCAGCGCGGCGCAGAGCTGCGTCGTGGCCGAGTCGTCACCGCTGGGCTTCGCGGTGTAGATGCGCGCCGTCGTCTTCTGATCGGTGGTCGTGATGTGGCAGATCGGCGCCGTCTCGTACGACCCGCCGGCGATCGTCTGCACGGCCGTCCACGACGCGTCACTCTCCAGCGCCGCGCAGAACTGCGTGGCTGCGGCATTGTTCGAGCCGGCGACGGTCGAATACGCGATCACGTCGCCGCTGTCGGTCGACAGTTTCGCCGCGCATTCGTACGACTGATCCGGGTTGCCGCTCGTATCGCCGAGTGCATACCCCGAAGCCGAGACCGCGGGGTGGGTGGAGAAGCTCTGCGTCGGAATCGCAGGGCCGGACCGGTTGGTCGCCGCCGGTGAGTTCGAGCTCGCGCCGCCGCACGCAACGACGAAGAGGCCGGCCACCGCAGCGGCCGCCGCGAACGCCCCGGTTCTCGCAGGTAGCCGCATCAACGCCCCGCACCGTTCGCAACGCTCGTCAGAGGCGCAGTAGCGACGGGCATGCCGAGGTCGGCAAGCATTGCCAGGTCGACTTCGGCGCTGCGTCCCAGCGTCGTCAGATAGTTGCCCACGATGAGGCCGTTGGCACCCGCCAGCATGCCGTAAGCCTGCAGGTCGCGCAGGACGATCTCGCGACCGCCGGCATAGCGAATGACCGCGTCGGGATTGACCAGCCGGAACACGGCGACGCAGCGCAGCGCCTCCATCGGCTGCAACAGCGTGGAGAACTGCAGTGGCGTTCCCGGTCGGGGATTGAGGAAGTTGCAGGGGATCTCGTGCGTTTCCAGCTCGCGGAGCGCAAACGCGAGGTCGAGCCGGTCGTCCCACGTCTCGCCCATCCCGAAGATGCCGCCACTGCACAGCTCCATCCCGGCCGACCGGACGAGCTTGCAGGTCTGTACCCGGTCGTCGAACGAGTGTGTCGTGCAGATGCGCGGGAAGAACGACGGGCCAGCCTCGAGGTTGTGGTTGTAGCGGTGCACGCCGGCTGCGGCAAGCCGCTGCGCCTGGTCGTCCTTCAGCAGACCAAGCGAGGCAGCGACCTCGATGTCGACGCTCTGCCGAATGGCGTGCGTGGCGTCGATGACGGCGCGCATCATGCGCTCGTCGGGTCCACGCACCGCGACCACGATGCAGAACTCGGTGCCGCCGGCGGCGCGCGTCGTGCGCGCAAGATCCACCAGCTTTGCCGTCTCCAGCATCGGCTCGCGCGCGACCTCGGTGTGGTAGCGCGCCGATTGCGAGCAGAACACGCAGTCCTCGGGGCAGCCGCCGGTCTTTGCGCTGATGATCGACTCCACCTCGACGGCGGGCCCCATCCGCTCGACGCGCACGCGGTGCGCGAGTGCGAACAGATCGGGGAGCGCCTCCTGGGGTACCGCGACCAGCCGCTCGGCGAGGCCGCGATCGACGTCGCGGTGCTCGTCAAGGAGAACCCCACCCGCCTCGCACAGCGTCGCCTCGGCCGTGAGCATGGACGCGACAGGATACCGTCACGGGGATGCCATCCCGTGCCGCGAGCGGCCGCTGATGCGGCGCTCGGTGCGCGCGCTCGCGGTCGACGTGCGTCCGCTGCGCGATTCGCGGCCGTATCGACGGCTGATGGCCGGACAGCTGGTCTCGCTGATCGGGCGGCAGATCACCGTGGTCGCGGTTCCGTTTCAGGTGTACGCGCAGACGCACTCGCCGCTCGCCGTCGGCGGCCTCGGCCTCGTGCAGGCGGTGCCGCTCATCGCGTTCTCGCTGCTCGCCGGTGCGGTCACCGATCGCTTCGACCGCAGGCGGATCCTGATCGTCACCCAGGTCGGGAATGCCGCGTGCTCGGTCGCGCTGCTCGCCGGCGCGCTGCACGGCCACGTTGCGCTGGCGGCGATCTACGTGATCGTCGGCGTCGCGTCCGCGTTCGCTGCCGTGGGCGCGCCCACTCGCACCGCCGTGATTCCCCGACTCGTGCGCAACGAGCAGCTGACGGGAGCGCTCGCGCTGAACATCATCGTGTTCCAGACAAGCCTCGTGGCCGGGCCCGCCTTCGGCGGTCTCGTGATCGCGGGCCTCGGCCTCGGCGGCGCATACGTCATAGATGTGGCGACGTTCGCCGCCGGCTTCATCGCGGTGTGGCTGCTGCCCGCGCAGCCGCCGCTGGGCGAGCACCACGAGGCGCCGCTGGCCGCGATAGCGCGCGGTCTCGTCTTCGCACGGCGCCAGCCGGTGATCCTCGGCGGCTTTGCCATGGACCTCGCCGCGATGATCTTCGGCCTGCCGCGCGCGTTGTTCCCGGTGCTCGCGGCCACGGCGTTCCACACGGGACCGGTCGGCCTCGGACTGCTGTACGCGGCGCCCGGGTTCGGTGGCGTGCTCGCAGCACTCATCACCGGATGGATCTCGCGAGCCTCGCGCCTCGGCCGCGTCATCGTCGTCACCATCACGATCTGGGGCCTGTCGGTCATCGCGTTCGGCTTCGCACGCTCACTGGTGATCGGATTGGTGCTGCTTGTGATCGCCGGCGCGGCGGACAGCCTCAGCGCCGTCTGCCGCAACACCATCATGCAGACGCTCACACCCGACGATCTCCGTGGTCGCGTCACCGCGCTGTACTTCATGGTCGTCGTCAGCGGGCCGTATCTCGGCGACCTCGAGGCGGGTGGCGTCGCGTCGGTGACAACGCCGCAGATCTCCGTCGTATCCGGCGGCGTGCTCTCCCTCGCCGGCCTCGGACTGGCGGCGCTCGCGTTTCCCGCCGTGTGGCATTACCGCCGCCAGAGCGCGGCGAAGCAAGCTGGTAGGCTCGAGCCCGGCGAGCGGTGACTCAAGTGCCAGACGATCACGCCCCAAACGAGGTCGGGACGTGTCCGCACTGCGGCGCGCAGGTTCCGGTTGGCGCGTTCTGCGGCAACTGCGGCGCCAGCCTTGCGGAGCATGTGCACGGCGCGCGGCTGCACGCGTACGCGCCGTCGCCGGGTGAGCACGTTGGCCGCCCGGCGCTGATCAGCACGCTGTTTCCCCACCTCGGCCACCGGCACGCGAACCTGTTTCGCGAGGCGTTCGGCGTCGGGTTGCTGCTCGTGATCCTGCTCTCGGCGCTGCGCCTGTACACGTCCGCGCTCATCGCCGCAGCGCTGCTGCTGCCACTCGTCTATCTCCTCTATCTCTACGAGGTTGAGGTGTACGAGCATTCTCCCGTCGCCGTGCTCGCGGCGACATTCGTCGTCGGTGCAGGGCTCGGCGCGGGCGACACGCTGGTCACCGCGCACTTCAGCGGCGTCGTGGTCAGCGGAACCGTGCGCGGGCCGCTGATCACCGGCGTGCTGCAGCCGATCATCGCGCAGCTGCTGATGATCGCCGGGCCGCTTCTGTTGCTCCGGCGCGCGGAGTTCGACGAGACGCTCGACGGGCTCACGTTCGGCGTCACTGCGGCGCTGGGCTTCACGCTGGCCTCGGTCCTCGCCGGGTACTGGCACACGTTCACTGCGCCGCTGCAGGGCGTCGAGGCCGTGTCACCCGAGGCGGTGCTCGGCATCCTGCGAGCAGGCATTCTCGTCGCGGTCGTGAATGCCTGCACCACCGGCACGATCACGGCGATGCTGTGGCGCAGACGTCAGGGGCGCTCGCGCACGGGAACTCGACCGGCGTGGCGCGGGCTGAATGCGGCGATCTTCGTGGCGTTCGCAGTCCAGATCGCGCTCGCGCTGATCAGCTACTACGTCGGTAGCCTCGTCGGGCTCGTGCTGCTCTGGACCTTCGCGGCACTGGTACTCCTCATCTGGGTGCGCGTGCTGCTGCACCACGCGCTGCTCGACGAGTCGTCGGAATACGGCATTGGGCAGCTCGCGCCGTGCACGGAGTGTCATCGCATGGTGCCCACGATGGCGTTCTGTCCCGCGTGCGGCGTGTACCGCGGGGCGGCCCGAAAGCAGGATCGCGCCACCGGTGCAGGACCGTACGCGGCACCGTCGCGTGGCTAGCCGGTTTTCGCCCTGGGGGCCTCAGCCGCCGCCGGTGTCGCAGGGCTACAGCTACCCCGTGGTGCCGCAGTTCATGGTGCCGGGGTCGCGTCCGAGGCTGAACAGGCGACGCTTCACGTTGTTCGGCGGCGGCGGGCTGACGGCCATCGTGTTCGTGATCACGCTCATCGCGGTGCTTGTGCGCGTGATCCCGGTCCCGTGCAGCCGTGGGTGTGGCGCCGGTCCGGGATCGCAGATCAATGCATCGCTGTACACCAATCAGAAGTGGGGTTACACCGTCCCCTACGACAGCAGCGAGTTCTCAGTCGGCGACCAGGACGCCAACGGAGCGGTGTTCAACGCGCAGGGCGGCGACGGGGCGATCTCGTTCAGTGCCGCGTCCGGCACCGATCTCGCCGGCGCCAACCAGGCAGCGCTGGACGCGCTGTCGTCGTCGTCGTTCCAGAACCTCCAGCAGATCGGTCCGGTGCGCGGCGCGCAGATCGGCCTTGTCGGCGGACAGGGTTCCGGATACCAGGGAAACTACGTCGACTCGTCCGGCATCGCGACACCCATCGGGCTTCTGGTGTTCTCGGCAACGCAGAACAACGTCACGATCACGGTCACCGCATTCGCGGTGGTGTCAAACAGCAACGACGACGCCCCCTACGGCCTCAAGATCGGCAAGGAACTGGACTTCCCGGTGACGTACACGGCGTGGAAGAGCCGGTGAGAGCGCGTGCGCTGCTCACAGCTCTCGTCGCCGCGTCGGTGCTCAGCGCGTGTGCAATCGACGCGCAGCCCTCGCCGTCGAGTTCGCGCACGGGAAACGAGCACGTGATCAACCCGGGAGCGCATCCGCTGCTGTCGCTCGCGATCGCCCATGGACGCGACCTCGGTTCTGTGGACCCAAGCGCCGTGATGCATCTGACGCTGGGGCTGCTCGGCCGCGACCCAGCAGGACTCGATGCCGTGCTCGGGTCCGGTCGTTCACTCTCGCCGCAACAGCTTGCGGCGGACTTCGGACCCGATCTGCTCGCCGTCGCTCCGGTGCGAGCGGTGCTCAGCGGCGCCGGTCTCACGTCGCAGTGGACGCCCGGTGCGACGACGCTCGCGGCGCAGGGCTCGGCAGCTGCGGCGTCACGGCTGTTCGGCGTCGCGATTGACAATCGCGTCGGCCCCGACGGCGCGCGCTTTTACGCGCCTGCGCACGCGCCCGCGGTGCCCGCCGCGCTGCAGCCCGAGGTCGACGCGGTCACCGGCCTCGACGACTATCCGAGCGCCGCACCCGCAGGTGACCTCATCACCACAGGAGGCGTGACGCCGACGCAGATGATCGACTTCTACGACGTCAAGCCGCTGCACGACGCGGGGCTCGACGGCAGCGGCATGACCGTCGTGTTTCCCGAGATCGACAAGTACGACCCGGACATGCTCGATTCCTTCGCGTCGAAGTTCAACCTGCCCCCCTTCGACGTCTCCGTCGCGAACGACAACGCCGGGCGGCCGAGCAAGGAGCAGGGTGAGGCGGACCTCGACCTCGAGATCGTGCACGCGCTCGCGCCGAAGGCGAAGGAGGTCGTGTACTACGCGTCATCCGACAGCGTGCTGCCCGCCGAGCAGCAGATGTACCGCGATTACCCGAGCGGCGCCATCGAGAGCAGCAGCGTCGGCGAGTGCGAGGCGCCCGACGCGTCGAATCGCAACGACGCCACCGTGCTCGGCAACATGCAGAAGCCTGCGGCGGCAAGCGGCTGGAGCATCTTCGTCGCAACCGGGGATCGCGGCGCGTATGACTGTGCGCCCGCCGGTGATTTCAACGACCTCGCCGCCGACCTCGACGCCAGCGTTCCGTACGTGACCGCGGTTGGCGGCACGCTCGTGATCCTGTCGTCCGGCGGCGGCTACAACCGCGAGGCATCGTGGGGCGAGCCGATCGAGCAGTGGGGCGGCAGCGGCGGGCTCTCGCAGTTCTGGCAGATGCCCAGCTGGCAGCAGGGGCCGGGCGTGCGCAACCAGTTCAGCAATGGATCGCGCGAAACACCGGATGTGAGCGCCAACGCGGACGGGTTGTCCGGCTGGCAGATCTATGCGCTCGGCGGGTTGCGTGTGATCGGCGGGACGTCGGCGGCGGCGCCCTTCTGGGCGGGCGTCGCGGCGCTGATCGATCAAGACCTGAAGCAGAAGGGTTTGGGCGCGATCGGGTTTGCGAATCCGGCGCTGTACGCGTTCGGACAGAGTCCGTCCGGGTTGCCACAACCGGCGTACCACGACATCACCGTGGGCACCAACCTGCACTACCCGGCGACGGCGAACTACGATCTGGCCACCGGGTTGGGCACGCCTGATGTCGCCGCGTTGATGGCCGATTTCGAGTGGTTCAAGCGGGGTCACTGAGCTCCGGCCCACTCCTGAGCCTGGCTGGATTCGCACTCGCCGCGTACCGCGCCCGACAGCATGTTGCGCGGGTCGGTGTGTATCGTGAGGCGAGGTGGGATGTCATGGACGCCGTTGACGTCGGCGTGCAACCTGCGCTCGGTCGTATCCCGCAACGCATGCATGCGATGGTCATACGGCCGGAGCGCTACGGTGAACCGCAGCAGGCGTTTGTCGATGAGCTGATCGAGACGCCGCTGCCGCGTGCCGGCGAGGCGCTCGTCTATGTGATGGCGGCCGGTGTCAACTACAACAACGTCTGGGCCGCATTGGGCAGGCCCGTCGATGTCATCGCAGCGCGACAGAAGGCTGGTGAAACCGAGAACTTCCACATCGGAGGCAGCGATGCCTCCGGCATCGTGTGGGCAGTGGGCGAAGGCGTCACAAACGTGAGGGTCGGCGACCACGTCGTGGCGCACTGCGGTGTGTGGGATTTGAACGATCCATGGATCCGCGGCGGCGGTGACCCTATCGTCTCGCCGAGCGCGCGCATATGGGGATACGAGACCAACTGGGGCTCATTCGCACAGTTCACGCGCGTGCAGGCGCACCAGCTGCTCCCCAAGCCCGCACAGCTGAGCTGGGCGGCTGCGGCGGCGTACATGCTCGTCGGCGCCACCGCGTATCGCATGCTCTGCGGCTGGCCGCCGCACGTCGTCGACGATGGCGACGTCGTACTCGTCTGGGGTGGCTCCGGCGGACTCGGATCACAGGCCATTCAGATCGTGCATGCGCGCGGTGGAGTTCCGGTCGCGGTGACGTCCGGCGCCGAGCGCGGTGAGTTCGCGATGAAGCTCGGCGCCAGAGGCTATATCGACCGTCGCAACTTCGATCACTGGGGCGTGCTTCCCGACTGGCGCGACGACGCGGCCTACAACGCGTGGCTCGCCGGCGCGCGCGCGTTCGGCAAGGCGCTGTGGGATGTGATCGGCGAGCGGCGCAACCCACGACTTGTTTTCGAGCATCCCGGTGAGAGCACAATTCCGACGTCGATCTTCGTGTGCGACAACGGCGGCATGGTCGTCATCTGCGCCGGTACCACCGGGTACCTCGCGTCGGTGGACCTGCGCTATCTGTGGATGCGGCAGAAGCGACTGCAGGGGTCGCACTTCGCCAACGACGAGCAGTGCGCCGCGTTCAACGACATGGTCGCGCGCGGCGAGGTCGACCCGTGTCTCTCACGCACCTTCGCGTTCAGCGCGGTGGGCGACGCGCATCAGCTGATGTACAAGAACAGGCACCCCGAGGGCAACATGGCCATCGTGGTTGGCGCGCGCGACGCCGATCAACGCGACGCCTGAGCTGGTTACTCGTTCTCTGCCTTCCTCCACAGGACTCGCAACTCCTGGAGATGCTCGGGCGTGTACAGCTTGTCGGCTGGCACGAAGTGGTGGATCCCGTCGAAGCGACGGACGTGCAGGTCGGGCATCAGGCGCGCCAGCACGCCGGCGCGCACCTCCTCCTGCTCACCGGTCAGCGAACCGTGGCCCACGAACGTCGGAGCAGAGCACGTCCGCAGCCAGTCCCGATCGAATTGGTGCGCGCCGAACGCATGCATCATCGCGTTCAGTCCGGCCGGCCTCTTCGCCATCCACGGCGGCGCCGGACCCGGCGGCGGCTGCATCGAGACGCCGGGGCGGAGCTGCCGCAGCATGAACGCGCGCATGAAGTCGTCTCCGGTGAGGCCGCGCAGCGAGTCCTCGAGTTGCACCGCGAGGACGGCCTCGTCATGGCTGAGCGTGCCTGGGATCCCGGCGGGCTCGAACAGAGCCAGCGTGCGCAGCCGATCGGGATGTGCGCCCGCGAACGCGAGCGATACGAAGCCGCCGCCCGAGTAGCCGAGGAGATGGAACCGCTCAAACCCGAGTGAGTCGGCGAAGCGAGCGAGCGCATCGACCTCCATTTGGATCGAGTAGTCCGCCGGAGGGGCGTCGCCGGCGTAGACCTCGAGGTCCTTCCAGTGCAGCTGCACATCGCTGCCGAGCGCGTCCTGCACCGGGCGGTAGCGAAGCTCTGCGGGGTTCACCCCGCCGGGGAGTGCGATCACATGCGTGGTCATGCCGCTATCTTCGGCCGCAGCGGGCACCGAAGGCATCTCGCGATCGCGCCATGCCGACGCAAGGTCGGCTGCCTCCCGTCGCCTGTACGCTGTCGCTGACATGGCGAGAGTTGCCGGGGACGAGGTGGAGACCGGCTTCCTGGCCCTCAATCGCGGTGACTGGGTCGCGGCGACCGAGGCATTCGAGACCGCGGTGGCGCGCGACGAGACCCCGGACGCCCTCGACGGTCTCGGGCAGGCGCGCTGGTGGGCCTATGATCTCGCCGCGTCGATCGACCTGCGCACGCGTGCGTACGCGGCCTATATCGATGAAGGCCGCCACGCGAACGCCGTGCGCTGCGCGTCGTGGCTGGCACGCGAGTACTTCACCGTGCACGGCAACCTCCCGGCCGCCGGCGGCTGGATCAGCCGCGCCGACGCGCAGCTGGAGAAGGCGGGCCCCTGCGCCGCGGCCGGATGGCTGGCGCTCATCAAGGCGGCGATGATCACGGACACGACGCTGATGAAGCAGCTCGCGTCATCCGCGATCGACGCCGGGGATCGGTTCGGCGACTACGATCTCGAGATCGTGGGGATGAGCATGCTCGGAATCGCCGAGGTGTACGCCTGCGAGGTCGGCGCCGGCATGGCGCGTATCGATGCAGCGATGGCAGCCGCGATCGGCGGTGAGCTGTCCAGCTTCTGGGCGCTGTCTGACGTGTACTGCAACACGCTGCTCGCCTGCGAACGCGCGGGCGACTTTGAGCGCGCAGAGCAATGGTGCCGTGTGGTCAACGAGTTCGCCAAGCGCTACGAGGCTATGCCGTTGTTCCCGTTCTGCCATGTCACGTATGGGACAATGCTGTCGGCAACCGGACGCTGGGCGGAGGCGGAGGCTGCGCTGGTGCGCGCGGTTGAGATGTTCAACACCGGGCACCGCGCACTCGGTGTCATCGCCATCAGCCGTCTCGCCGAACTCAAGCTGAAGCAGGGGTATCTGGAGGCCGCGCAGCAGCTACTCCTGGGCTACGAGGACCACCTGTTCGCGCTGCGGCCGGTGGTGCGCATACGGCTGGCCGAGGGCCGCACCGCGGTCGCCGCACGAATGTTGCAGTCACGCCTGGAACAGGTGGGACGCGTGTCGCTGCTCGCGGCGCCGCTCCTCGCGCTCCTCGTCGAGGTGCAGCTGGCGATCGGCAACCGCGACGCCGCGCACGAGACGGCCCTGCAGCTGGCGGACATCGGCGCGATGTCCGGGCAGCGCAACATCGTCGCCGCCGCCGAGCACGCGCTGGGCGCGGCCACGCTCACCTCCGACGCCTCGACGGCGGCCCATCATCTCGACCGCGCCGCGCTCCTGTTCCACGAGCTCGAGTTGCCGTACGAGACCGGACGCGCACGCCTGCTTGTAGGCAGAGCGCGCGCGGCGAGCGACCGCGAGGTGGCCGTCGCCGACGTCCGCACGGCACTAGCCGTGTTCGAGCGAATCGGCGCACGGCGCGATGTCGACGAGGCGGCCGCGCTGCTCCGCGACCTCGGAGACCCCGGGCCGCGCGGGCCGAAGGGGTGGGCGGTGCTGACACGACGCGAACGCGAGGTGCTGCGCCTTTTGGCCGGCGGCGTCAGCAACGCCGAGATCGGCAGCCGCCTGTTCATCAGCCCCAAGACCGCGGAGCACCACGTCGGCCGAGTGCTGGACAAGCTCGAACTTCGCGGTCGCGCCGAGGCGGCTGCCTACGCGATTGCCCACCCCGAGCTCCTCTCGGCTGAAAAATAGGGGATTCCCCCCATTCACACGGGGCCGGTGCTCGTCATGCTCTCGGCACGCGGCGCCTCGGGGGGCCGCACCGCGCACCACGCGCACGGAGGACACCGTCATGGAGAACTTCGAGGTCAAGTCGGTCACGGCCCCGGACACCGTCCGGCAGTTCGAGCACGGCAAGGTCGAGGTCTGCAACATCGGATCGCACACGATCGGCCGCGTCGAGTTCGAGCCCGGCTGGCACTGGTCGACGTCGATCAAGCCGATCGTCGGGACCGACTGGTGCCAGACAACGCACATCGGATACGTCATCGAGGGCAACCTCGGTGTTCGGATGCAGGACGGCACGGAGTTCCAACTCAAGGCCGGCGATGCATATCGGGTCGACCCGGGTCACGACGCCTGGGTTGAAGGCGGCGGCCAGTACAAGGCTGTCGAGTTCGAGACGCTGACGGACTACGCCAAGCCGAAGAGCTGACCACCGAGCGGGGCCGGCGCGTCCGCGACGGGAGGCCCCGCCTCGGCGCGCTGCAGAGCTTCCGCGACGAGCGCCATCACCCGGTCCGGCGGCAGCACCGCGAGCTCGACGCGCCGGCCGCTGCGCAGCCAGTCGAGCTC
>JBOHUE010000035.1:0-7277 GCA_050734185.1 Candidatus Dormibacteria bacterium
GGCTTGCTCCTGCTCGTCTATCCGCTGGTGCAGGGCCAGGTGCTCGGCTGGCCGCTCTGGACGTTCGTCTGCATCGCGGTGAGCCCGTTCGTCCTGATCCTGTTCGTGCTCTACGAGCGGGCGCTGCCGGCGACGAAGTTCCCGCTGGTGCAGCTCTCGATGTTCCGCATCCAGTCGTTCCGCGTCGGGGTCGTGATATCCGCGGCGTTCATCGCCGCGATCCCGGCGTTCTTCTTCACCTTCAGCCTGCTGCTGCAGGTCGGCTTGGGCTTCTCCGCGCTGCACGCGGGCCTCACAACGATCCCATGGAGCATCGCGACGGCGATAGCGTCGGTGATGTCCGCGCGGTTCGCGCCGAAGCTCGGCCGCTATACCATCGCGATCGGGTCGCTCATCGGCGTTCTCGGCCTTCTCGGCGTGATCATCACGCTCTACATCGCGGGCACGAGCGTGAACAGCTGGGAGCTGATCCCAGCATTCGTGCTGGCCGGTATCGGGCTCGGCGGCGTGATCGCGCCGCTCCTCACGCTGATCCTCGCCGGCGTCCCACCACGAGACGCGGGATCGGCCTCCGGCGTGCTCACCACGTTCCAGCAGCTCGGCGGCGCCATCGGTGTTGCCGTGGTCGGCGTCGTCTTCTTCGGCATGCTGTCGTCGAACGCCACCAGCTCGGTCGGCGACGTCACCTCCCAGGTGCGCACGCAGCTGACCGCGCTGCAGCAACCACCGGCGGTCGTGGATCAGGAGGTGGCGACGTTCAGTCGATGCTTCGCGGCGCAGGCGAAGTCAACCGACCCGACGCAGCCGATTGCCGGCTGCCCGTCGACGACGGCGGCTCCCACGAACCCTGTGTCTCGAGTGTTTGCCAGCGCCGCGAAGACGGCGCTCGCGACGACGTTCGTCGCGTCGGAGCGCGTCATCCTCTGGTTCAACGTCGGGTTCTGGGGTCTCAGCGGCCTGCTGTCACTCCTCCTGCCCAAGAGCCGGCCGGCGGGGCAACGACAGCCTGGCGCACCGCAGCGCGAGACGGCCGCCGCCTCCCACTGAACACCCGCGCGCACGGGCAGCACCGTCAGTCGCGATCAGCGACGGCGCTTGCTGTCCGTGTGCACGTGGTCATGACCGTCGCCGTGGTCATGTGAGTGGCGCTTGTTGCGTGAGCCCGAACCGGACTCGGGAGCAGTCATTCAACAGCCGGGCTGCCCGGGATGCCCGCAGCAGGTCGAGCCGGTCCTGATCTTCGTGTACTGATTGGCGACCGTCTCGCGCAGCTTCTCCTCGAAGCTTGCATCGGATTCGCGAAAGTTCTTCAGAAAGATACCGATGCTCGGTCGCCGGGGCATGGCCCTGACCATAGCTGATCGTTCGCGCGTCACTCGCGGGGGAGCAGCGAGTCGGTGAGCGTGGCGGTGAGCCACCGCACGTACCGTTCGATCGTCCAGCCGGAGTCGACGCGCAGCAGCCGGTGCACCTCCGGGCTCGTCAGCGTCCAGGTGATCGAGATGGCGTCGTCCACCTGGAGCCCGTCGCGCAGAGGACCGTTTGCCGTCAGGCTTGAGACGAACATCTGCATCCCCTCGCGTCGCTGGCGCAGCTGCACGTCCCGGCGCAGGGCGGCCACCTCTGCGTCGACAGCGGCGGCGCTTCGCATGACGTCATCGAGCGGCCGGACTCGCTCCATCCGGCTGGTGACGCCGGCTGCGAATCCCACGATCTGGTGGCGCTGATCTGTGTCGCGTCGCATGGCCTGCGCGTCCTCGCGTTCGTAGACCTTCAGGTCGCGGTCGTCGCCAGCAACGGTCACGTCCATCACCTCTTTGAGGAGCGCGCGCTTGGTCGAGAAGGCGGCGTACACCGTGTCCGTGGCCACGCCGGCGTCTGCGGCGACGGCCTCCATGGTGGTGGCGGGATAGCCGTGCTCGAGGAAGAGTCGCGACGCCGCATCGAGGATCCGCAGGCGCGTCTGCCGCCGCTGCTGCTCGCGGAGCGGCGAGTTGTACCGCCGCTTGACAGGCTCGGCCACGGCGTCTATCGTACCGCCTCAAGTATCAATCCAGTAATACTCTGATGAATACAGTGATGCTGGGATGAAGGAGGATTAGGTCATGGCTGATATCGAGAGGGGCAAGGAGACTGTGCGCCGCGTGATCTTCGACGGCATTGCGCAGGGAAGGACGGATGTGGTGGACGAGTGCCTCGCGCCGAACGCGGTGGACGATCACCATCCCGAGGTGGGGGACTACCGGACCCACCTCAAAGAGGTGGCTCGCGGCCTCCATACGGCGTTCCCCGACCTGAAGCCGGAGATCACCCATCTGGTGGGTGAGGGCGACACCATCGCGTTCCGGGTGATCCTGCGCGGGACTCACGACGGGCCGCTGCAGATGCCGGGAATGCCGCAGCCGCTGCCTGCGACGGGCCGGCAGGTGCAGCTCGAGCAGTTCCACATCATCACCGTCGACGACACCGGCCGCGGCGTGAACCACTGGGCTGCCGTCGGCGACGACGATCTGCGGCGGCAGTTGGCCCCGGCTCAGCGCGGCGCGGCCTGAGCCGCCTCAGCGAACAACGAGAGGGGAGTCACCCCGGGGCACCAGCTCACCGATGATTGGTGCTCCGGGGATCTCGCCGCAGACGAGCAGGCCACCACTGGTCTGCGCGTCGGCGAGCAGGAGCCGCTCGCGCTCGTCGGTCTCTGCGCGGCCGTGCCACTCGACGTGCGGGTCCACCCACGCGAGGTTGCGGCGCGTGCCGCCGCTGATGCAGCCTGCGTTGGCCGCGTCGCGCGCTCCCGGCAGGTAGGGGATGGCCGCGGAGTCGATGACCACGGTGACGCCGCTTGCGCGCGCCAGCTTGTACGCGTGCCCGAGCAAGCCGAACCCCGTGACGTCGGTGGCACACCGAACGCCGGCTGCAAGGGCGGCTTCCGAGGCGGCGCGGTTGAGCGTCGTCATCGCGGCGACGGCTTCCGGAAACACCTCACCGCTCTGCTTGTGACGCGAGTTCAGCACGCCGATGCCGAGTGGCTTGGTGAGCGACAGCGGCACGCCCGGCCTCCCCGCGTCGATGCGCAGCAGCTGCGATTCGGCAGCGAGGCCGCTGACGGCCATGCCGTACTTGGGCTCGGGGTCGTCGACACTGTGACCACCGGCAAGCGGACACTCCGCGGAGCGAGCGACGTCGAGACCTCCGCGCAGCACTTCGGCGGCCAGCTCGAGCGGCAGCACCTCGCGTGGCCAGCACAGCAGGTTGACGGCGAGCACCGGGCGCCCGCCCATCGCGTAGATGTCGGACAGTGCGTTGGTGGCGGCGATGCGACCCCAGTCGTACGCGTCGTCCACCACCGGCGTGAAGAAGTCGACCGTGCTGAGCAGCGCCGTCCCATCTCCGTTGAGGCGGACCGCCGCGGCGTCGTCGCCGTCCTCGAGGCCGACGATCAGCGACGCCGGGTGCTCACCCGCCAGCCCGGCGACGATGGTCTCCAGCTCGCCCGGCGGGATCTTGCAGGCGCAGCCGCCGCCGTGCGCGTACTCGGTCAACCTCACCCGATCAAGTCTCGCACGCGCCGAGATCAGCCCGGCCGCACGAGCTGCTGAATCGCCCAGGCGTTGCCGTCCGGGTCGCTGAAAAAGAGGAACCTGCCCCAGGCCTGCTCGTCGACGTCACCGACATCGAGCCCGCGGCCCATCAGCTCGCGGCGCGCCTCGTCGGCATCCGCGACGACCATCTGCAGGCCCTTCACCGACCCGGCCGGCGCGGTGGTCAGGCCTTCGCCGAACGCGATCGAGCATGCCGATCCGGGCGGGGTCAGCTGCACGAAACGGAGTTCAGGGCTCACGCGCTGGTCGTGGTCGGCGTGGAACCCGATGCGGTCGACGTAGAACGCCTTGGCGCGATCGACGTCCGTGACGGGCAGGATGACGAGCTCGAGCCTCCAGTCCATGTGCGCTCCTCGTGCGAGTGGTCCGACGCTGCAGCGCGACAGCTTGAGACAACGCCCGCGTCCGGTGACCTCGCGCCACAATCGGCCGCATGGCGGCGGAGTCGGACGGCGTCATGACCATCGGGTCCCTGTCGCGCCGCTGCGGCGTCCCGGTGAAAACGCTGCGCACCTACGAGGACCTCGGCCTCATCTACACCGTGGGGCGCAGCGAGGGGAACTACCGCCTGTTCGGCAGCGAGGCGCTGTGGTGCGTGCAGGTGACCGAGACGATGCGCCACATGGGCCTGACGCTCGCTGAGATCGGTGCGCTGTTGCGAGACTACCAGGCACCGAGCTCCGCACCCATGGGGCCGCGCCTTGAGCGCGTTCTCGCCGCTGTGCGGCTGCGCACCGAACAGCGCATCGCCGATCTGCAGCTGCGACTGGAGATGATCCGTCAGTTCGAGACGCAGTTTGCCGGGGAGCTGGCGGGGACCAGCGACTTTGGCGCCACCGATCCGCGCCGCGGCGCCGGCACGCTTGACTCTCCCTCCACTGGGAGACCGTAGCCTGCGCTCACCATGAACACAGACCCCACTCAACCCGCGCACACCGACGCCCGTCGAGCCCTCTGGGGCTGGTCGCCAACCGATCTGCCGGCCGACACCACGTGGAAGCGGCGCGTCGACCGCGTGCTTCCCCGCACCGGCGGCGGCGTGCTGCTGTACTTCCTGGCGGTGGTGCTGGCGTTGAACCTCGCCGGTCTGCTACCGCGCCGGCCCGAGCTGGTCGTCGTAGGGCTGTCCGCGGCCGCGGCGGGCACGTGGTGCGCCGTCAACTTCTGGCGCTGCCGGCACGCGCACTGCCTCGTCGGCGGCGTCGCATGGCCGGCGCTGGCGGCGTTCTGCTTCGTGGAGGCCGGACTCGGGCGCACACTGATCGGCGGCGATGAGGCGCTGGTGTTCACGGCAATCCTGGTGGCCGCGGTTGCGGTCGAGGCGGGGTGGGTCTGCGCGCGCGGCACCAACGCGATCCGGCCGCGCGCTAGTGGGCGTGTCTGCTGACCGCAGCCGCCCGATCTTCTCGCGCATCTGGCCGGGGCTGGCGCGTCGCATGGACGGCGGCGGGATGCGCGAGCACCGGCGCGAGCTGCTGGCCGGGCTGTCCGGGGAGGTGCTCGAGGTCGGCGCGGGCACCGGCGCCAACTTCGCGCTGTATCCGCCGGAGGTGCGGCGCGTCGTCGCCGTCGAGCCCGAACGTCGCCTGCGCCGGTTTGCCGAATTGGAGGCCGTGGGCGCTGCGGCGGACATCACCGTGGTGCTCGGGACGGCCGAGGCGCTGCCCTTTCCTGACTCGAGCTTCGACGCCGTCGTGTACTCGCTCGTGCTCTGCTCGGTCGACGATCAGGCTCGCGCGCTCCGCGAGGCTCGCCGCGTGCTCAGACCCGGTGGCGAGGTGCGCGTTCTCGAGCATGTCCGCTCGCTCCACCCGTGGGTGGGACGCGGTCAGGACATCCTCGACGCCACCATCTACCCACTGGTCAGCGGCGGCTGCCACATGGGCCGCGACACGGCGGCCGCGATGCGCAGCGGCGGCTTCGACGTGCAGCGGCTGAGACGCTTCCGCTGGCCGCCGGGGCGGCTCGCGCTGCCGACATCGCAGCACATCATCGGTACGGCTAGAAACCCGAGCGATGCAATACGCCACCATTGACCAATACCTGGCAACGCTGGATGAGCCCAAGCGGTCGACGCTGCAGCGTCTGCGCGAGGACATCCGCTCTCTGGTTCCGGACGCCGAGGAGTGCATCTCCTACGGCATGCCCGCGTTTCGCGTGCGCGGCAAGGTGGTCGCGGGATTCGCGGCCTTCACCAACCACCTCAGCTATCTGCCCCACAGCGGATCCGTGCTGCCGGCGCTCGGTGACGACCTTGCGGGCTACGGGGGCACCAAGAGCTCGCTGCACTTTCGGGCGGATCAGTCTCTGCCGGCGGCGCTGGTCGAGCAGCTGATCAGCGCGCGCCTTCTGCAGATCCCCGCAGTTGGCGTAGCCCGTCGTCGACGCGCTGGGTAACGCCCGCTGCGTCGAGGTGCTCGAGCAGCGGCACCGCGACACGTCGCGTGGTGCCGAGCGCCTGGCGTGCGCTCGACAGCGTGAACGGCTGCGGCAGCGCGCGAAGCCGTTCCGCCGCCTGCTGGGGCGCATCGGGGAGCAACACCACGTCCCCCGGCAGGCGAAGCAGCGCCCCGCTCGCCGCCGCTGCCCCGAGCTCGCGCGGCCCGAGCCCGAGCTTCACGAGCTGGGCGTGCTCCGGTGCAGCAAAGGGTTCGCGCTGGAGCAGCGCCCGCAGCTGCTCGACCGCGCGCGACAGATCGGGCCGGAGCGCTGTTGCGGCGCCGCGGCGGCGGACTCTGCCGTCCACCGATTCCAGGCCCGATGTCGCGGCGACCACCGGATCGAGGAGCCGTGCATCGGGGAGAGCCAGCAAACGCACGAGGTCGGCGCGCGGAACGCCGGCCCGGAGCAGCGCGCCGTTGCGCTCGGCGTCGACCGCCTCCAGCAGCTCGCGCGACCATCGCTCCCAGACCGCGCGATTCACGAGCCAACCCAGAGCCCGCAGCGCGGAGTCCGGCAGCGGATCGCCGGTGGCGACCCCGAGTGACTCGAGCAGCTCAGCCGGCGCCGCCCCGCGACGGGCCAGCTCCGCGGCGAGACTCGGTTGGCCGGCGTCGTCGTGCAGCGCGTCAGCGCGCGCCCGCGCCGCACCGCGCCGGTTGAGAGCAGGAGGCGCCGCGTCCAGGACGGTCGCGCCGCCGACGATGGCGCGGCGCCCGGGGTCACGCAGCAGCAGGCGGTCGCCCACCTGCAGCGGCAAGGGCGTGGCAAGGCGAAGCCGAAGCAGCTGAGGGTCGTCGCCGAGGGGGCGCACGCGCGCCGCCACCGCCGCAGACCCGACATGGACGATGAGCTGCGCCGGGGCCTCCGCCGCCTCCGAGCGGACGTCCACGACGTCGGTCATGTGCCACGCCCCGGGGGTGAGCAGTGTGTCGCCGCGATGCACCACCTCGCTGGCGAGGCCGCGAAGGTTGGCAGCCACGCGCGCCGTGCCGCTCACGACATCCACCGCCTCGCCGAGTGACTGCAGTCCGCGGACGGTGACGCGCTCCCCGTGCAGCTCGAGAGTCCCGCCGGTGCGCAGCGTGCCCGCCTGCAGGGTCCCGGTCACGACGGTGCCGCTGCCGCGGATGGAGAAGGAGCGATCGATCCAGAAGCGGATGCGGGCGCCGGGGTCCGGGGCCGGAAGCGCTGCGACCAGCGTGGCCAGCTCGGCGCGCAGCGCGTCGAGGCCGAGCC
>JBOHUE010000036.1:0-16570 GCA_050734185.1 Candidatus Dormibacteria bacterium
GCACCGGAACGCGAGTGTTCTGCTGCAGCGGGCACATCAACAGGCCGGGCTCCTACGAGATGCAGCTGGGGACACCGATCCGCGAGCTCCTCGAGGAGGAATGCGGGGGCATGCTGGCGGGCAGCGAGCTCAAGGCGTTCCAGCCCGGCGGCGGCTCCATGCAGGTGCTCCTGCCGCAGCACGTCGATCTGCCGTTGGACATGAACGCCGTGCAGAAGGCGGGCTCATCGCTGGGGGCCGGCGCGATGGTGTTCATGGACCAGACGACGTGCCTGGTGGACGTGTCCATGCGCCTGGTCGACTTCTACGAGCACGAGTCCTGCGGCAAGTGCGTGCCCTGCCGCGAGGGGACATATTTCGAGTCGCAGCTGATGCACAAGCTCGAGTCCGGCCTCGCGACCGACGCGGAGCTGGCCACGCTCACCGACATCTGCAGCAACATGGACGGCCGCTGCTTCTGCCCGCTGGGCGACACCGCGACCTGGTTCGTGATGTCCGCGTATGGCGCATTTCGTGAGGAGTTCGAGAGCCACTGCGGCGCCGGCGCGTGCCCGGTGAAGGCGCGCTTCCGCGCCAAGGCCGCGTAGGCGTGGCGCAGAACCCGGGACCGGAGACGCCCGACGACGGTCGCGTCGCCGTCACCATCGACGGCAGGGCTCTGCGCGTGCCCAAGGGCACGCTCGTCCTCGACGCCGCCGCCGAGCTCGGCGTCCACATCCCCATCTACTGCTCGCATCCCAAGATGGAGCCGGTGGCGGTGTGCCGCATGTGCTTGGTGAACATCGAGAAGTTCCCGAAGCCGCAGCCCGCGTGCGCCACGTACGTCAACGAGGGCATGGTGGTCAGCACCAACGACGCCGCCATCGTGAAGCTGCGCGAGGGGATGCTCGAGTTCCTCCTCGTCAACCATCCGCTCGACTGCCCCGTCTGCGACCGCGGCGGCGAATGCGACCTGCAGGACTTCACGTTTCGCTACGGCCCATCGATCTCGCGCTTTCCCATCACCGAGAAGGTGCACTTCGACAAAGCGGTGAAGCTCTCCGAGCACATCGAGCTCGACCAGGAGCGATGCATTCTCTGCTGGCGATGCGTGCGCTACTACGACGAGATCACCGGCGAGAAGGAGATCGTTCTGCAGCAGCGTGGCGTCAACACGCTGGTGGCGACGTTCGACGATCAGCCACTGCAGTCGAAGTTTCAGGGCAATCTGCCCGAGGTGTGCCCGGTCGGCGCGCTGACACACCGCCAGTACCGGTTCGCGGCGCGGCCGTGGGAGCTGCAGCGCACGGCCGGGGTCTGCCCCGAGTGCTCGTACGGATGCAACATCAACATCGACTCGCGCGACTTCGACGTCAGGCGCTTCGCGTCGCGCGACAACCCGCTCGTCGAGGACATGTGGCTGTGCGACCGAGGTCGGTACAGCTTCACGGCCTGGAACTCGTCGGAGCGGGTGCGCCGCCCTGCGCTGCGCCCGCGCAAGGGCGACGCGCGCGACGTGTCCGCCGGCGAGGCCATCGCGGCGGCAGCCGCGGAGCTGCGCGCGGTGATCGAGAGCAACGGCCCGACCGCGGTGGGCGTGATCGGCTCCGCGCAGAACACCAACGAAGAGCTGTTCCTGCTGGAGCGGCTGGCGCGAGAGGTGATCGGCACGCCGCACCTCGACCATCAATTGGACAGCTTTGACGGTATCTCCGCGGACGAGCATGAGCTCGGCATCGCCGAGATCGAGGAGTGCGAGGTCATCGTGGTGCTCGGACCCGAGCCGGAGCAGGAGGCGCCGGTGCTCACGCTGCGCCTGTTCAAGGCCGAGCACAAGCGCGGCCGCAGCGTGCGCCGCGTGGCACGCGACGCGGATGCGGCGGCGCTCGCCAAGGAGGCGGGTCAGGGTGCGCTCACGGCGGTGATCGCCGACGAGACCAATCGTGCGCACGCGACCAAGGTCGCGGCCGCGCTCGCGAAGTACGGCCGCGTGAAGCGCATGACGGTGACGCGCGGCGTCAACGGCCGCGGCGCCAAGGACCTGGGCGTGCTCCCGAATGTCATCGCGGGCTACCAGAAGGCGACACCTGCGGGCAAGACCGGTGCGCAGATCCTTGACGCGGCGGCGAACGGCGAGATCCGCGCGCTGTTGCTGCTGGGACCGAACCCCGCGCTCAACGCTTCGGGCGACGCGCTGCAGCGCGCGCTCACGCGCGCCGAGTCAGTGATCGTCATCGACACGGTGCCGGGCGACGCCGCCGCGCGCGCGACCGTGCTGATCCCGGGCCACGCGCTGCTGGAGAAGATCGGCACCGTCACCAACCTCGAGGGCCGCGTGCAGCGGGTGCGTCCGGCGCTGCCGCCGGCGACACAGACGCCAACCGAGACGCGCGTGCTTACGGCGATCGCCGCCGAGCTGGGCGCGCGGGACTGGGCGAACGCGGATCCGATGTCGGTGAGCCGCGCGCTTCGCCACGCGCTGCCGGCCTACGCAGAGGCGGGCAACGGCGGACGGGCGCGCTGGCACGCGAAGGTGCCGGCATGATCGGCTCGGACTACTGGTGGGTCCTGCTGATCAAGATCGTGGTGCTCCTCCTGGCGCTGCTCACGATCGCCGCATATCTCACCCTCGCCGAACGCAAGGTGGCGGCACGGATTCAGTTGCGCGTCGGCCCCAACCGCGTCGGCCCGTACGGACTGCTGCAGCCGGCGGCGGACGCGGTCAAGCTGCTGTTCAAGGAGAACACGGCGCCGGCCAACCGCGACCGGCTGCTGTTTCTGGTGGGGCCGAGCCTCATCGCCGCGGCCGCGATCTTCTCGTTCGCCGCCATCCCGATGGGCGTCAACAGCTGGTTCAACTACCAGTTCCACTGGGACATCGCGCACTTCAACGTCGGGCTGCTGTTCGTCCTCGGCGTGTCGTCATTCAGCGTGTACGCCCTGTTCCTCGGCGGCTGGTCGGCGAACAGCAAGTACTCACTGCTCGGCGGCCTGCGCTCGTCGGCGCAGCTGATCTCCTACGAGATGGCGGTGTCATTCGCGGTCATGGGGGCGGTGATCCTCGCCGGCTCGCTCGATCTCGAGCACATCGTGACGTCGCAGCAGGGTGTGTGGTTCATCGTGCTGCAGCCGCTCGGGTTCATCCTGTATTTCACGGCGGCGTTCGCCGAGACCAATCGCGCGCCGTTCGACCTGCCTGAGGCTGAGACCGAGCTCGTCGGCGGCTACCACACCGAGTACAGCTCAATGCGCTTCGGCCTGTACTTCCTGGGCGAGTACGTGAACATGGTCGTGGTCTGCGCGATCGCCACCACGCTCTTCCTCGGCGGGTGGCTGCCGCTGCTCCCGTTCCATCCGTTCGACTGGATCCCCGGTCCCATCTGGTTCCTCGGCAAGGTCGGGATCCTGATCTTCGTGATGATGTGGGTGCGCTGGACGCTCCCGCGTCTGCGCTACGACCGGCTCATGGGCTTCGGTTGGAAGGTGCTGCTGCCGCTCGGGCTGGTGAACATCCTCATCACCGGGACGGTGGTGGCCCTGCGAGCGTGAGGTGACCCACAGATGATCAAAGAGCTCGTCGCAGGCCTGCGCTTCACGATCAAGAAGATGCTGGAGAAGCCGATCACCATCGGCTATCCCGAGGAGCAGAAGCCGGTGTCGCCGCGTCACCGCGGGCGCCACATCCTGCATCGCTACGACAACGGCTTGGAGCGCTGCATCGGCTGTGAGCTGTGCGCGGCGGCGTGCCCGGTCGGCTGCATCTACGTGGGCGCTGCGGAGAACGACCCGGAGAATCCGGTGTCACCCGGTGAGCGCTACGCCGAGCGTTACGAGATCAACCTGATGCGCTGCATCTACTGTGGCTACTGCGCCGAGGCGTGCCCCACCGAAGCGATCACGCTGGGCCCGCAGTTCGACCTCGCCGACTACCGGCGCGAGCGCACGGTTGTCACGAAGGCCGAGCTGCTCGAGTCGTGGCCGCGATTTGCTCAGGGGCGCGGACCGGCGAGCGCGGTCGGCGCAGGCGCCGATTCGATGGACCGGCAGACCCTCGACTCGGGCGTCAGCCCGCGCGTGGCGTGGGAGACCAACGAACAGGTGCATGTGCGCACGCCGCGCCCCGGCGACCTCGGCATCCCCGAGGACGTGCCCACCGTCACCGAGCCACCGCCCCCGAAGCGCCGATGACGCCCCTGCTGGGCACCGTGATGATGCTCGCGGCGATCAGCGCACTCGGAGTCGTGCTCGCTCGCCAGACCATCTACTCCGCATTGAGCCTGGTCGCGACCCTCACGATGGTCGCGGTCATCTTCCTACTGCTCAACGCGCAGTTCCTGTTCGCGGTGCAGATCATCATCTACGCGGGCGCGGTGATGGTGCTGTTCGTCTTCATCATCGCGCTGCTCAACCCCGAGGCCGAAGACCGTCCGGCGCTCGACTACCGCACGCTGGTGGGCATTGCCGCGGTCGCCGGCGTGACCATTCTCGTGTTCGTCACGGCGCGCAACGGCGTCACGTACAACGACAGCGGGCTGCGCGGCGCGCAGGTCGGGGCGGCGTCCGACCCGTACCACACATTCAGCTTTCCGGCGGACGCGGTCAACGCCGCAGGCAACGTGCAAACCGTCGCGAGCCAGCTCTTCACCACCTACATCCTGCCGTTCGAGATCACGTCGCTGCTGCTGCTGGTGGCGGCGATCGGCGCCGTGTACCTGACGCGGCGCACGAAGAGGTCTCGGTGATCTCCACCGACATCTTTCCGTACCTGCTGGGCCTCTCCGCGTTCATGTTCACGCTCGGCGCCGCCGGTGTGCTGATCCGGCGCAATCCGCTGGTCGGGGTCATGTGCATCGAGCTGATGCTCAACGCGGGCAACGTCGCGCTGGTGGCGTATGGGCGCTTCCTCAACAGCCAGGAGGGTCAGGTCTTCGCCTTCATGGTCATCGTCGTCGCGGCCGCCGAGGTCGTCGTCGGCCTCGCGATCATGACGACGATCTTCCGGCTGGGCCGCAAGCTCGACGTCGACGACCTCAGTGAGATGAGCGAGTGAGCGCCGACACCGCCGGCCTTCTCGTCGCCCTCATCCTGCTGTTCCCGCTCGGCGGCGCGGCGGCGTGCGGACTGCTCGGTCCGCGTCTGGGACGCCGCTTCGTCAATCTCGCGGGCACCATCTCGATTCTGGCGTCGTTCGTCGTCGCCATCTTCGTCCTGATCAACGTCATCGGCGCGTCGGCCGACCATCAGTCGACGACGGTGCGCCTGTGGCAGTGGCTCGACCTGGGGAGCGGCAACCTCTCGGTGGGCGTCGACTTCACACTCGATCCGCTCAGCGCGCTGATGATCATGGTGATCACAGGAGTTGGATTCCTGATCCATGTCTACAGCGTTGGATACATGGAACATGACCCGGGTATTGCCCGGTTCATGGCCTACATGAACTTCTTCATCTTCTCGATGTTGACGCTCGTGCTGGCAGCCGACCTCGTCATCCTCATCATCGGCTGGGCGCTGGTCGCGCTGAGCAGCTACCTGCTCATCGCGTTCTGGTACGACCGGCGCAGCGCCGTGCTGGCCGCACGCAAGGCGTTCATCACGCAGGTCATCGGCGACATCGGCCTGTACTTCGCGGCGTTCCTGATCTTTCTGAACGCGCACACGACGAGCATCCCGTCCATCTTCGCGCGCACCTCGGTGTTCCCCAGTGGCGGCATCCTCATCACCGGCATCTGCGTGCTCCTCGCCATCGGCGCCTTCGCCAAGAGCGCGCAGTTCCCGCTCCACACATGGCTGCCAGACGCGATGGAGGGCCCGACCCCGGTCTCGGCGCTGATCCACGCGGCGACCATGGTGACCGCGGGCGTGTACCTCATCGCGCGGTTCCACGCGCTCTTCAACATCGCGCCGGTCGCCGAGGGCATGGTCGCGCTCGTCGGCATCGGCACGGCCCTGATGGCGGGCATCATCGCCCTCTCGCAGATCGACATCAAACGCGTGATCGCGTACTCGACGATGTCTCAGATCGGGCTGATGATCTACGCGGTGGGCATCGGCGCCTATGCCGCGGGGATGTTCCACTTCGCCACCCACGCGGTGTTCAAGGCGCTCCTCTTCCTCGCCGCGGGCAACGTCATCCATGCGCTGCACGACGAGCAGGACATCCGCCTCATGGGCGGCATGGGGGCGCGGATGCGCGTGACCGCGTTCTCGTTTTTCTTCGGCTCGCTCGCGCTTGCCGGCATCCCGTTCTGGTCGGGGTGGTTCAGCAAGGAGAACCTGCTCGGCTTCGGTCTGAACAACGGCCCGGGACCGATCCCCTGGGTGCTCTACCTCATCGGCGTGGGCATCAACGTGCTCACCGGGCTGTATGCGTTCCGGCTGTACTTCATCGTCTTTCACGGCGAGCCGCAGACGGCGCGCGTGTGGGCGGCGAAGGAGGCGCGCCGCGTGATGCTCGTCCCCGTGGCGCTGCTCGCGGTGCTGAGCCTGCTCGTCGCGTGGCCGCTGCAGTTCCCGCTGCCGAACACACTGCACGTGTTCTCCGACTTCCTGAGCCCGGTCTTCAACAGCGCGCCCGGCGCGGCGACCGAGCCGTCGCTGGGGCTCGGGTTCCTGGGCCTCGCGCTCGGAACGCTGGCGAGCCTCGCAGGGGCCGGACTCGCGTTGCGTCTCTGGTACGAGCATCGGTGGGAGCCGGCGGCTGTGGCCGGCGCGCTGCCCCAGACGCTGGTCCGTGCCGCGTACAACAAGTTTTACTTCGACCAGCTCTACGACAGGACCCTCGTCCAACCGACACGCGTGGTGGGGCGCACGCTGCGCCGCGTTGTCGAGCCGATGATCATGGACGGCTGGATCCGCGGCCTCGTCAGCGTGATGCGCGGCTTCAGCGTCGACCTGCGCTCGTACGAGACGGGCTTCATCCGTGATTACGCCGCGCTGTTCACGGTGTTCGCCGTCATCTTCGTGGTCGTCGTCGTGGTGGTGGCGCGGTGAACGTGCCCTGGCTGACCCTCGTCATCGTCATCCCCATCGCGGGCGCGATCCTGCTGCAGCTGGTGCCGCAGCGGTCGACTGCGGCCGTCCGCGGGCTCACCCTGCTCACCACAGTCGCGGTGGCGTGCATCGTCGGCGGGCTGCTGGCGAACATGCCGCACGCGAGCTTCGTCGACACGCAGCCGCTGAGCCTGCACTACCAGGAGCAGCGCGACTGGATTCCGGCGATCGGCGCCTCGTACCACCTCGGTCTCGACGGGCTGTCCGGCTGGATCCTGATGCTCAATGCCGGTCTCTTCCTCGTCGCGGCGCTTGCGGTGTCGCGCAGTGGCATCGAGCGGCTGCGCCGCTACTGCTCGCTGATGCTGCTGACCGAGGCGGCCATCTCGGGCGTGCTGCTCTCCGCCGACCTGCTGCTCTTCTACCTGTTCTGGGAGGGGATGCTCGTCCCGCTGTACTTCCTGCTCAGCGGGTACGGAGGGCCGCAGCGCGGCCGCGCGACGCTCAAGTTCATCGTCTACACCGTCGCCGGCAGCCTGCTGATGCTGGTCGCGATCCTGTGGCTGTACTTCAACGCACCGATCCACACCTTCGACGTGGAGACGCTGATCGCCAACCCGGGGGCGGCGCAGGCCGCCATGGTGATCCCGGGCGTGAACATCTCGACGTTCACGCCGCAGGACCTCGTGTTCATCGGGTTCGCGATCGCGTTCGCGATCAAGCTGCCGCTGGTCCCGTTCCACACGTGGCTGCCCGATCTCTACGAGCAGAGCCCACCGACGACGCTGGTGTTTCTGGCCGGCGTGGTGACGAAGGTCGGCGCGTTCGGGTTCATCCGCTACGGCCTCACCCTCTTCGGCGACTCGGTGAACACCTTCAAGTGGCTGTTCGCGGCGCTCGCCGTGCTCGGCATCGTGTACGGCGCGCTCATGGCGCTGAGTGAACGCGACCTCAAGAGAATCGTTGCGTACGCCAGCCTCTCGCATCTCGGCTTCATCGCGCTCGGCATCTTCACGCTGACCACCAACGGCGTCTCCGGCGCCGTCATCCAGATCGTCAACCACGGCATCATCATCGCCGCGCTGTTCCTGGTCGCCGGCTACATCGAACAGCGCACGGGCACGCGTGACCTGCGCGAAATGTCCGGCCTGGAGAAGCGCATGCCGTGGCTGTACGTGCTGTTCGTCGTGGTCACGCTCGCCGGATTGGGCATGCCCGGCACCAACAGCTTCGTCGGCGAGTTCACGATCCTGCTCGGCGCCGTGCAGCTCAACTGGGTCTTCGCGGCGATCGCCGGCGGCGGGGTCGTTATCGCGTGCTGGTACATGCTGCGCATGCACCAGGGGCTCATGCACGGCCCGCTCAACCAGGTCACCGAGCATGCGCGCGACATCCGGCTGACCGAAGGGCTGGTGCTGGCTCCGCTGGTCGCCCTCATCATCCTGCTCGGGGTGTTCCCCAAGCCCGTGGGTGACATCGCCACTCCGTCGGTGACGCAGTACGTGACGATGGCCGGCCACCTGCCGTCCGGCGGAGGCCAGTGATGCTGCTGCAGACGGCGCCGCTGGTACCGCTCGTGACCCCGAGCGGCAACGACCTGCTCGATCTGCTGCCCGAGCTCATCCTCGGCGGCGGGTTCATCGCACTGATGCTGCTCGACCTCGTCGCGGGAAAGCAGCGGTGGGTGCTCGGCGCAACCGCGATCCTCTTCCTTGCCGGCGCGTTCGGTGCCAGCGTGTGGGGCTGGTTCGACAGCGGCGCCGGTCACTCCCTCTACTTCGGGTCCTTCGCCTACGACAAGTTCGCGATGTTCATCAACATGGTGCTGCTGTTCAGCACCGCGCTCGTCATCCTCATCAGCCCGCAGTATCTGAACCGGCGCGGCATTCACCACGGCGAGTACTACGCGTTGATCATCGCCGCGACGCTGGGCATGATGCTGCTCGCCGGCGCGATGAGCCTGATGGTCATCTTCCTCGGCATCGAGTCGCTGTCCATCGCGCTGTACATCCTGAGCGGCTTCGCGCGCCACGAGGAGCGCTCGCAGGAGGCCGCGCTCAAGTACCTGCTCCTCGGCGGATTCGCGTCGGGCTTCCTGCTCTACGGCATGGCGCTGGTCTACGGCGAGACCGGGCACACGCAGCTGACGCTGATCGCGCAGGCGATCGCGGCCGGCGGCAAGCTGTCGTCGAGCGTCGACCCGCTCCTGCTCGCCGGCGTCATCCTCATCTTCGTCGGCTTTGCGTTCAAGGCGAGCCTGGTGCCCTTCCATGCGTGGACTCCCGACGTCTATCAGGGCGCGCCGACGTCGGTGACCACGTTCATGAGCGTGACGACCAAGGTGGCCGCCTTCGCCGTCATCGTGCGCGTCTTCACCTACACGTTCCCGGCGCTGTACACGCACTGGCAGGTGGTCGTCGCGGTCGTCGCCATCGCCTCGATGGTGGTGGGCAACGTCGCCGCACTGACGCAGACGAGCCTCAAGCGCATGCTGGCGTACTCGAGCATCGCCCAGGCCGGCTACATCCTGATCGGGGTGGCGGTGGGCCCCCTGACCTCGGGCTCGTCCGGAAACCTCGGCACGATCGGCGTCCTTTACTATCTCGCCGCGTACGCCGTCACCCAGATCGGCGCCTTCGCGGTGATCACGGTGATGGCCGGCAGGGGAGAGGACCTCGACAGCTATGACGGCCTTCGCGGACTTGCATACCGGCGGCCCTACGTCGCGGCGGCGATGGGGCTGTTCCTGCTGTCCCTCGGTGGCTTCCCGCCGACGGCCGGCTTCTTCGGCAAGTTCTTCGTGTTCGCCGCAGCGATACAGGCGAACCTCACGGTCCTGGCGCTCTGGGGCATCGCCACCAGTGCCGTCTCGGTCTTCTACTACCTGCGCGTGGCACTCCTGATGTACCAGCGGCCCCGTGCCGACCAGACCGAGTACCCGTGGTCGCGCACCACGCTCGCGGGCACCACGGTGCTCGTCGCGACCACCGCCGGCACCCTCGTGTTCGGCATACTCGTGGTCGTGCTCTTCAACGGCGCCTCAGCCGCTCAGGGCGCTCTCCTCCCCGCGCTGACGGCTGCACGGTGAGGGCTTGATGAACGCCGACATCCTCAACCGCCTCGCCGACGCCATCGGACCGCAGTCGATGTTCTCGGAGTACTCGGTGGCGGTGCCGGCGGAAGGCGATGCGCTCCTGTCGGTGCTGCGCATCTGCGCTGAGACGTCAACGCCGGTCTCGGTGCTCAGCACCGCGCGCGGCAGCACGACGACGCCGCCCGACGGCGGGCTGCTCATCAACCTCGAGCGCCTGAACACGATCGAGGTGCGCGCAGCCGCGCTCACGCTGCGCGCCGGCACCGGAGCGCAGATGACCGACGTCGTCGCCGCGGCCGCCGCCGAGGGGCTCGCGATCACCGGCCTCGGCAGCGGACCGATGCCCGCCAGCGTCGGCGCGCTCGTTGCCAAGGGTGCGGTGTCACGCCGCTCGATCACCGGCGTTGATGCAGCTTTGGTCAATGGCGACACCATCTCGTTCGGCGGCGTGCTCAAGGACGTGGTCGGGTATGACGTGCCCGCGGTGCTCCTGGGGAGCATGGGCCGCCTCGCGGTCATCGTGACCGTGACCTTCCGCCTCGAGCCGGTCGGAGCGCACACCGTTGCGCCGGCACCTGCGCCGGGGCCCGTCGCGCTGGAGCCGGAAATGGCGCGGGCCTTCGACCCCACCTCACTGCTCCGGGCCACGACGTGATCGCGGCGCACCCCAGCGTGCGCCTGCGGGCGGCCCGGTTCTGGCGCGAATACACGCGCATGCGCACCGCCATCTTCTTCCTCATCGGTGTCGTCGCGATCGTGGCAGTGGGGTCGTTCGTGCCCCAGGACGGCACCTCCGATCCAACAAAGGTGCAGGCGTTCATCGCCAACAACCCCTCGCTCACCAGCGTGTTCGGCCACATCGGCCTGCCGCTCACCACGGTGTTCGTATCGCCGATCTTCTATGTGCTCCTGGGAAGCCTGTATATCGCGCTCGGCGCGTGCGTGCTGCGGCGCGGGCGCGCGCTCCTGTTGCGCACGTTCAAGCGCTATCCGCGCACGCCGCAGTACTGGGGGGAGATCGGCTCGTGGGTGTTTCACTCCTCGCTGTTCCTGCTGCTCGTCGCCGTCGTGTGGGGCAAGGCCACCGGATACCAGGGGCTGGTGACGGTGGTGGATGGGCAGAGCTTCACCGAGACGCGCGCGGGGTACGACCAGCTGCAGGAGGGGCTGCTGTTCAACGGGCAGCACGCGGGATTCACCATGCGGCTCAACAGCTTCAAGGCGAGCTACGCGGGCTCCGGCGAGGCCAGCGACTACGTCAGCAACGTCACCGTGTTCGATCACGGGCGTGCCTTGGAGACCAAGGACATTCGCGTCAACGACTTCCTCGGCTATGGCGGCGTCAACGTGTACCAGCAGGACTACGGCTGGGCGCCGACGATCACGGTCACCAACCCGCAGGGGCAGACCGTCTTCAGCGGGCCTATCCAGTTCTTCGACGACCCGTCGGCCGTCGGAAACAAGTCAGAGAGTGTCGGCGTGCTCAAGGTACCGGACTTCAACTACACGATCCCCGGCGCGAGGGAGGCCGCGCAGATCGGCGCGCGCATGGCGATGTTCCCGGACGCGAAGGTGCTGCCGCAGATCGGTGCCGGTGGCACGATCGATCCGTCGCTGACGGAGTACGGGCCCGGTGGGTTGGCGCCGAACAATCCGGTGATCGAGCTGCAGCTGTTCGTCGGCGACCTCGGGCTCAACGGCGGCCAGGCCCAGAACGTCAACGTGCTGGACACGAGCAAGATGCAACCGTTCTTCAGCGACGCACATGTCGTCGGCGTGCCGCTCGGCGGCAACTTCACCTTCGCGATGCCCGGCGCCAACGGCGCGCAGCTGCCCTTCACCGTCTCGTTCGCTGGATTGCAGCAGTACTCGCTGTTCCAGGTGAACAAGGACAGCGGTGTGCCGCTCATCTACACCACGTTCGTGCTCATCATGGTCGGGCTTCTGGCCAAGCTGTACGCGCGGCCGCTGCTGGAGCGGCGCGAGCGGCGGCGCACGCACGGCGTGATCCGCCTCGACCCGCGCTGGACCTCGAGCGTCAGCGGTGAACCGCAGCCGGCGCCCGACGCGCGCGAGACCGAACGGGTGTAGCTGCCGCGGGTCCGATCGACCAGCGGCAGCTCGCGCCCTGGTGATTGACTACCCGCTCGTCGTCACCGCGATCCGATTGGTCTGACTCTCCGCCACGTAGATCGCGAGGCCGCCGTTCCCTTGCGCTCCGGGGTTCGCCGGGGAGCGACCAACCGCCAGCCCTTCGGGCGTCGCGAAACCGGCGGGGAGGTATCGGAGGCTCGCGATAGTCCCGTCCGTCGTCATCCGGGCGACCCCGGCGGGACCGTTGCCGTTGCCGCCGAACGAGTACCAGATGCTGTTGTTGGGGCCGGACACGAGGCTGACCACACCGACGGACGGCGGCACCATGGAGTGGAAGCAGGTGTCACTGCCCGTGGAGATGACGAGCCGGCAGATGACATTTCGGAACACGCCGAGTTGAGGTGTCGAGACCACCCCCGCGTACCACATGTTGCCGTCGGGGCCCGCGGTGATGATCTGCTGGCCGCAGCATGTGGGGCTCGCGCCGGTCACGGGAAAATCGGTGACGCTCCCGTCCGGCGCGATGCGACGCAGCGTCCCATCCTGCCCGAACGTGCCGCTGAACGCCTCGCTCACCCACAGGTTGCCATCAGGGCCCGGTGCGATGTAGCCGTCGTTGGCGATTGAGAACTCCGTGTCGTTCCCAGAGGGGGACAGGCGTCCCACCACTCCTCCGTACGACGTGTACCAGAGGTTGCCGTCGGCACCGGTGACGACCTCTGTGCACCCGGAGGACGCCGTCGCGAAGTCACTCTCGACGCCCGTGGTTGTGAGTCGCACGATGCCGGAGCCGCCGCAATACCAGATGGCGCCGTCCGGGCCGGTTGTCATGCCCTGGCTGCCGCTCGTTGCCGGGAACTCCGTGATCGTGCCGTCCGGCTGCAGACGTCCAATCGCGTTGTTGTTCAGTTCGGTGAACCACACGTTGCCGTCCGACGCGGTGGTCATGGCAAACGGTGCGACGTCCGTCTGCTCGGGGAGGGCGTACTCGGTGAACGGCGGTGGCTGGTGCGGCGAGCGCGAGATCGAGCTCGTTGTTCCGGTCTCGGCCGTCCCTCCCACACCGGTCGGCACGGTCATGCTGACGATCTCGGAGCCGATCTCCTCGGTGAACCACAGCTGGCTGCCGGGTCCGGAGATGATCGTGAACGGCTCGTCGAAGGGCCGTCTCGGTGTCGGCACGTTGAATTCCGACACGGTTCCATCGGTGGTGATGCGTCCGATTGCGCCGTGCGCATCGATGGCGTTGAGCGCCTCCGTGAAGTACAGGGCACCGTCGGGTCCGACCGTGATCAGCTGAGAGTCCGATTGCGCCGTCGGAATCGGGAACTCCGTCAGGGCGTGGGTCTTGACGTTGAGACGCGCGATGTTGTTGCTCCCGCTCTCGACGATCCAGAGGTTGTGATCGGGGCCGGTGACCAGCCCTTCAGGCCCGGCGCCCGACGGGAGTTGCCACTCAGTGATGTCGCCCGACGGCGTGATGCTCGCGATCTTGTCGGAGAGTGACTCGGGGAACCACATGTTGCCGTCGGGTCCCGGCGCGATGTCGTCCGCAAGCCCCTGCTGCGTCGGCATCGTGAACTCGGTGATGACGCCCGCGGGGGTAACCCGGCCAATCTTGCTGCCGTCCTCGGTGAACCACACGTTGCCGTCGGCGCCGGTCGCGATGGCGTACGGCTTGTTGTACGCCGTCGGGATGGGGAACTCCGTCAACGCGTGGGTCGCGATGTCGATGCGGCCGATGTGCCCACCGGTCGAGCACGTGCAGACGCCGAAATCGCTGCTCTCGGTGAACCACAGGTTGCCGTCGGCGCCGGTCGTGATGAACTTGACATGGCGGTCAGACGTATGGAAGTTGGTGAACTGGCCGGACGGCGTCATCATCCTGACCAGCCCGCCGAACGTCTCGGTGATCCACAGGTTTCCGTCGGAGCCCATCGTCATGCCCTGCGGGGATCTGAAGGAGTTGTCGAGGAATTCCTGGAACACCGGCGCCGCCGCGTGAGCACGCGTGGCGGTGATCGGGATCAGCGGCGTGAGCACGGCAACGATGGCGAGCACGAGCAGGACGGCTCGCCGCCGGCTCGCTTTCGGGTGCCGCGGTGTGGGCGGCACGACCGTGTCAATGAGGACCATCGATTTCATCGACCTCTTGGGAGGTTGGTCGCCACCACGGTGTGGCCGGTGGTGGCAGAAGCGCGCAAAAGATATCTGTGAGCACACAGCTCATACATCCGTCACCGCCACGTAGATGCGCCTCCCACCTACGGATACACAGCGGAGTCCCAGATCCTGGCCCGCGCCGACGAGAAACGCTATTTCAGGCGCACTAGCGATACGCCCGCGCCTGCAAGCTGAAGAGCTCCGCGTAGAGGCCGCCGGCTCGCATCAGTTCCGCGTGATCACCCGACTCCACGAGCCGGCCGTCTCTTAGGACGATGATCACGTCGGCCATGCGCACCGTGGAGAACCGATGACTGACGATCACGGTGATCGCGCCGGTCTGTGACGCGCTGCGTCGCGCCGCGTCGGTGAAGCGCTCGAACAGCGCGTGCTCCGTCTGTGCGTCGAGGCTCGCGGTCGGCTCATCGAGCAGTAGCAGCAGCGGACTCTCGCGCATCATGGAGCGGCTGAGCGCCACCTTCTGCCACTGACCCATCGACAGGTCGACGCCTCCGGCGAACGTCCGCCCCAGCTGCGTCTCCAGGCCACGCGGCAGTGCGGCGGGAAGGTCATCCGCGGAGGCGCGGCCGAGCGCGGCCGTGATCGCCGCGTTGTCGTCGATCTGCGCGACGTCACCGAGCCCGACCGACTCGCGTGCCAGGAACTCCCAGCGCACGAAGTCCTGGAACCCCGCGGAGATGTGCGCGCGCCATTCGACGGGATCGAAGCCGGCCAGGTCCATGCCGTCGAGCGCGATGGTGCCGCGCGTCGGTGTGTAGAAGCGGCTCAGGAGCTTGACGATGGTCGTCTTGCCGGCTCCGTTCTCGCCGACGATGGCGACGATCGATCCGCGCGGGAGCGACACGCTGATCTCCTGGAGCGCCGGTGACTCCGCTCCTCTGTATGCGAACGACACGTCGTCCAGCGTGATGCCGTCGCGGACGCTGGACGGCACCGGGCGCGGTGACTGCGGCGTGGCCTCTGCGCGCGCGGCCTCCGCGTAATCGGTCAGCCACACATAGCGCGCAACGGCTCGCTGCGTGCGCACGAACCAGCGCAGCGACTGGATCGTCCCCGCCAGCTGGCTGTTGAGCATCGTGCCGATGCTGACCACGAGCGCGACATCACCGACCGAGACGGTGTGCGCGACGGCCAGTTGCACCGTGAACGCGAGAGCGGCGGCGAACCCGGCGCCGAAGCACACCCACCCGAGGGTCACGCGCGCGATGCGGCGCAGGGCCACCGCACACAGCTCGCGCTCGAGGCGGCCGGTGAGCTCGTCGTGGCGGCGCACCAGCTCGCGGGCGAGTCCGAAGATGCGCACCTCCTTGCCCGCACGCACCACGGTGGCCAGCTCGTACAGGTGCCGCACGCGGCGCTGATCCTGTGCCTGCGCTTCCCATGTGGTCATGAGCGCGCGCTGGCTGGCGATCGTTGCCCAGACGCTGAAGACCGCGGTCAGCGGCAGCAGCGGGAGCAGCGGATGCACACCGCCGAGCAGCACGAGGATCGTTGCGAGCTGGATGAGCCCGGACACCGACCATGAGATCGGGTTGAATGGGTTCGCGAGGTAGCCGCGGTCGGCACGGAGGAGCTCGACGCGATCGAGATAGCGCGGGTTCTCGTGGTGCTCGATCCCGGGGATGCCGGTAGTCAGACGGATCAGCTGTGAGTCCAGCCACAGCTCCGTGTTTTCTCGCAGTCGCATGCGGACGTTGAGCGACGCCCACGCCATGACGCGGTTGATCGCGGTGAGCCCGATGACGAGGCCGACGCCGGCGAAGAGCAGCTGCGAATGATGCAGCACGACGCCGTTGGTGACGTCGCGTAGGCCGACCGCACGCAGCGGACCGGACACCATCTGTCCGGTTGCGGTGACGACCGCGGCGACGGATCGCACGGGGTCCGCACGGAACGAGATCGCCATCATCATCCCGACCGTGCGGAGCCGCCTAGGCATCGCGTGACGCCTCGAAGCGCGACGCCTGCAGGCCGTACATCTCGGCGTAGAGGCCACCGCGCGACACCAGCTCTGCGTGGCTGCCCTGATCGATGACGCGCCCGCCGTCGATGACCGCGATGCGGTCGGCACGGCGAACGGTGGAGAAGCGGTGCGAGATGACGATCGTCGTGATGCCGCGCGTGAGCTCGAGAAAGCGTTCGTACACCTCCGCCTCGGCGCGGACGTCGAGCGACGCGGTGGGCTCGTCGAGGATCAGCAGGCCCGCGCCGGCGCGCACGGCGAGGATC
>JBOHUE010000037.1:0-49094 GCA_050734185.1 Candidatus Dormibacteria bacterium
CGCCCGCGCCGGCCGCGGATGGGTCCACGTTGGAGCGCTGGCGCGGTGAGTGGCCGGCGCTCATCGAGGCCGTGACTCGCGTCGACACGATGCTCGCGGGCGTGCTGCGCGACTGCAGGCCCGTGGAGGCGAACGCCGGATCGCTGGTGGTGGGAGCGAATCATCGCTTCCACATGGACACGATCAGCAAGCCGGAGAAGTCGGCGGTGATCGCATCTGCGGCGAGCAACATCGCCGGTGAACCGATTGCGATTGAGACGCGGTTCACCGCCGAGACGTCCGTGGAACCTGCGGAAACCCCTGGCGCCGTCAGCGAGGTCACCCACGCGGTGCTGCAGACATTCGGTGGCAGCCGGGTGACCGCGACGCGGCTACGCGAGGATCGACGGTCACCGCGCACGCGCCCCGGGTAGACTGACTTCGCGATGCCAAACCCGCAGCAGAATATGATGAAGCAGCTGCAGCAGATGCAGGCGAAGATGGCGCGGGTGCAGGAACAGCTCTCGGAGCTCACCGTCACTGGCAGCGCCGGCGGTGGTGTGGTCACCGTGACGGTTGACGGTCATCAGAACGTGCGCGCGGTGACCATCGATCCGGAGGCGCTCGAGGAGGGAGCTGAGATGCTCGCCGACCTCGTCCTTGCCGCAGTTACCGACGCGATCGACCAGTCGCGTGCACAGGCGGCGACTCAGATGGGGCAGCTGACGGCGGGCCTTGGCCTGCCGCCCGGTCTCATCTGAGCTTCACGCGACCAGGAGCGGGCCATGCCGCTGGTCCCTGAGTCCGTGGAGCGGCTCGTCACCGAGTTCGGCCGGCTGCCGGGCATCGGGCCGAAGACGGCGCAGCGACTGGCGTTTCATTGTCTGCGCACGCCGGCAGAGGTGACCGAGCGCCTGGGCCAGACGCTGCAGCGGTTGCATCAGGTGGTGGGTGCCTGTACCCGCTGCTTCTTCATCGCTGAAGGCGAGCTCTGTGCGGTGTGCAGCGATGCGACGCGCGATCAGTCGGTCATCTGTGCTGTGGAGGAGGCGCTCGACGTCATCGCTGTGGAGCGCAGTGGAGAGTTCCGGGGCCTGTACCACGTGCTCGGCGGCGCGTTGTCGCCGATGGATGGCGTGGGCCCGGACGAGTTGCGCATCGCTGAGCTCGAACGTCGCGTCGCCGATGGCGGCGTCCGCGAGGTGGTGGTGGCCACCGACCCTGACGTCGAGGGTGAGGCGACCGCCTTCTACCTGGGCGAGCGGCTCGCGCCGCTGGGGATCACCGTATCCCGGCTTGCCCATGGACTGCCGGCCGGCGCGGATCTCGAGTACGCCGACGAGCTCACCGTGGCGCGCGCGTTCGCCGGCCGTCGTTCCCTCTGAGGTACCCGGTCTGGCGCGCCGGCTGCGTCCACGATTTGACCGGGCATCCGTTCGAGAGTAGAATCCATCTCTTGCCCCCCGGCCCGGCCGGAGGTGGCGCGTTGCTGAGGTCGATGGCCTTGGCCCTGGCGCGCCGTGAACCTTGACACTTGAAGAGTGGAGACGACTTTCCGCGAAGGCCCCTGACATACGTGGGGACCTCGTCAATCAAGTCTTAGACCCGGCGTCAGCCGGGAACAGACGTCTGATGGAGAGTTTGATCCTGGCTCAGGATTAACGCTGGCGGCGTGCATGAAACATGCAAGTCGAGCGCGGTGCGAAGCGGGGTAACTTGCTTCGCATCTAGCGGCGCACGGGTGAGTAACACGTGAGCAACCTACCTTCGAGTCGGGGATAGCCCTGGGAAACCAGGATTAATACCCGATGTGGTCACGACGAGACATCTCGTTGTGAGTAAAGGCGAAAGCCGCTCGAAGACGGGCTCGCGGCCTATTAGCTTGTTGGTGGGGTAACGGCCTACCAAGGCTTCGATGGGTAGCTGGTCTGAGAGGACGATCAGCCACACTGGGACTGAGACACGGCCCAGACTCCTACGGGAGGCAGCAGTTAGGAATTTTCCGCAATGGGCGCAAGCCTGACGGAGCAACGCCGCGTGGGTGATGAAGACCTTCGGGTTGTAAAGCCCTGTCGGAGGGGAAGAACAATGACGGTACCCTCCAAGAAAGCCCCGGCTAACTACGTGCCAGCAGCCGCGGTAATACGTAGGGGGCGAGCGTTATCCGGATTTACTGGGCGTAAAGCGCGTTAAGGCGGCCGGCAAAGTTGGTTGTGAAATTTCAGGGCTCAACCCTGAAACTGCGACCAATACTGGTTGGCTAGAGTGTGAGAGAGGAAGGTGGAATTCCCGGTGTAGTAGTGAAATGCGTAGATATCGGGAGGAACACCAGTGGCGAAGGCGGCCTTCTGGCTCACAACTGACGCTGTAGCGCGAAAGCGTGGGGAGCGAACGGGATTAGATACCCCGGTAGTCCACGCCCTAAACGATGTGCACTAGGTGTTGGGCGTATTGACGCGCTCAGTGCCGTAGCTAACGCATTAAGTGCACCGCCTGGGGAGTACGGCCGCAAGGTTAAAACTCAAAGGAATTGACGGGGGCCCGCACAAGCAGCGGAGCATGTGGTTTAATTCGAGGCAACGCGAAGAACCTTACCCAGGTTTGACATGCAGTTGTAAAGCGTGGAAACACGCTCCCCGAAAGGCAATTGCACAGGTGGTGCATGGCTGTCGTCAGCTCGTGCCGTGAGGTGTTGGGTTAAGTCCCGCAACGAGCGCAACCCCTGTGGTTAGTTGTATTTTTCTAGCCAGACTGCTGGGAGAAACCCAGAGGAAGGTGGGGATGACGTCAAGTCATCATGCCCTTTATACCTGGGGCTACACACATGCTACAATGCCCGGTACAACGGGCTGCGACACCGCGAGGTGAAGCCAATCCCTTAAAGCCGGGCTCAGTTCGGATTGCAGGCTGCAACTCGCCTGCATGAAGTCGGAGTTGCTAGTAACCGCAGGTCAGCACACTGCGGTGAATATGTTCCCGGGCCTTGTACACACCGCCCGTCACACCACCCGAGTCTGGTGCACCCGAAGTCGCTGGCCGAACCCGCAAGGGACGGAGGTGCCGAAGGTGTGCCCGGTGAGGGGGGTGAAGTCGTAGATGTTGCGACCCACGTTGGCAACAACGTGTGAGAAATTTGGCTATATGCTGGAAACCCCGCCGTATCCCCGGCTACTCGCCGACGCGAGTGACAATGCTTGGGGCGATGCGGACAATCAGCAGGGAAGTCGTCCAACTGACGCAGTTGGATTGACCCCTCAGAGACTACACGCCGAACTCCTGACGGCGACCATTCCAGTCACTCTCGCATACCTTTTCGGGTCCCTCCACGATGCGACCCTCAGCTCACGGCATCGCACTGTTCGTTTCGGACAGTCCGAGGTGTTGTGGCTCCAGGGACTGCAGCTTCTGTTCGAGAAGTTGGGGCAGCGATCGTGGATCTACCGTGAAGGCCGCGAGCGACGACTGTGGATCCTCGAGACCTCAAGTCGTTGGATTCGCACAAGCCCCGCCTTTGCCGGCGTCGACGAGCACCTCGCGTATGCGAGAGGCTACTTCGACACGGAGGGCAGTGTTCCGCATGATCCAGCGACGCGGTTTTACATACAGTTTGTCCAGAAGAACTGGGTTGACATCGGCGCGCTTCGGCAGATGCTCGAACAGATCGACATCCGCTGCGGCAAGCTGCACAACCCGAGCGTTCGAGTGGACAGCGAGATGTGGAGGTTCTACGTACTCGCAGAGTCGCATCGAGCATTCGCAGAGCGCGTGAGCTCCTGGCACCCGCTCAAGCGACGTCGACTGGATCGATGGTTGACCGGCAGGATGAAGATATAGTCCACGCCCTGTGGCGACATGGGGAGAACGTGAACAAGGTAGCCGTACCGGAAGGTGCGGCTGGATCACCTCCTTTTAGGGAGTGGCCCGCATAGTCCGTCGATTGCAAATCGTTTGTAATCACGGCGCGGAGCCAGTCAACTCAGGTTCGGCAGCAACCGGCCGAGAAGAACCGCCAAGAGTAGTCGCCGCCCGTCTGGGTGGCCGCGAAGAGTAACGGGATGCAGCTCGGACGGGGCCGATGGTTCACACCATCGGGAAGGCCGGCCAGCAGGCAGTGCGAATCTGTTCACAAAATGCCAGGGTTCGGTGCCCTGGCGCTCTCGAGAACCCCGCGCAGGGACTTCCGGTGAGTCGCTCCACGCTTCAGCGGTCGAGGACCGGCTGCGCCGCGCCTCTGAGCGGGCCCAACGACAACCAACGCGGTTGCGGCGCAACACGCGTGGGCCTTTAGCTCAGCTGGTAAGAGCGCACGGCTGATAACCGTGAGGTCTGTGGTTCGAATCCACAAAGGCCCACGTCCATGCCGGCATGCCAGAAACGGCCCGCAATCACATCGTCGCTGCGTCGCACGTGCGACGTTTGCGCGCCCCACCCGGGGATGTAGCTCAGCTGGGAGAGCACCTGCTTTGCAAGCAGGGGGTCGCCGGTTCGAGCCCGGCCATCTCCAGGGAGGCGCGCCCGGCGACGATGTGAGCTGCGTGCGATCTGGCAGCCGCATCAGCGGACACGCGCAACGCGAGCCCGCTGTCGACGCACCTTCACATGGGAATAGCGAGTCTGCGTGAGAATATCGATGCCGGACACTCCGTTCGTCCGGCATCACGAGTGAATCCTCACAACAAATGCCAGGTGAACATTGAATTTGTGCGTTTGACTTTCACGGTCACTGAAGAGTGACGATAGGAAGGTCAAGCTACTAAGGGCACACGGTGGATGCCTTGGCACCAAGAGCCGATGAAGGACGTAGCGTTGCTGCGATAAGCCTCGGGTAGCTGCTAGCAAGCGTTTGATCCGGGGATCTCCGAATGGGGCAACCCGCCTGGAGGAATGTCCAGGCACTCCTGGTTGAATCAAATAGGCCAGGTAGAGGGCACGCGGAGAACTGAAACATCTAAGTATCCGCAGGAAAAGATGACATCCCCTTAGTAGTGGCGAGCGAAAAGGGGCGAGCCTAAACCGAGATGGCGTGATAGCCGGCAGGCGTTTCCGTCTCGGGGTCGTGGGACCTTTTAGTTTCCTCTGCCGGGGGAACAAGGAGTTACAAAGTCGTCGCCTAGCCGAACGGTTTTGGAAAAGCCGGCCGCAGAGGGTGAGAGCCCCGTACGCGAAAGGTGAACGACCTCCTTAGAGAGCTCCCAAGTACCACGGAACACGTGGAATTCTGTGGGAATCTGGGCGGACCATCGTCCAAGGCTGAATACTCTTGGTGACCGATAGTGAACTAGTACCGTGAGGGAAAGGTGAAAAGCACCCCAGATGGGGAGTCAAAAGTACCTGAAACCGTGTGCTTACAAGCCGTGAGAGGGCTATGGCTTTTAGCAATGCCTGATTGCGTGCCTTTTGTAGAATGAGCCGGCGAGTTACTTCCGTGTGGCGAGGTTAAGGGGTTGACACCCGGAGCCGTAGCGAAAGCGAGTCTGAATAGGGCGTGGCCACCGAAAGGTGGCGGTAGTCACATGGAGTAGACCCGAAACCGAGTGACCTATCCATGGTCAGGGAGAAGCGCGGGTAAAAACGCGTGGAAGCCCGAACCGACCCCGGTTGAAAACGCGGCGGATGAACTGTGGATAGCGGTGAAATGCCAATCGAACTCGGAGATAGCTGGTTCTCCTCGAAATGCATTTAGGTGCAGCGTCGTCGTGGGTTTGCAGCTGGTAGAGCACTGAATGGGCTAGGGGCGATCACCTCGTTACCAAACCCAATCAAACTCCGAATGGCAGCAAACTATCCGGCGGCAGTGAGACGGTGGGGGCTAAGCTTCATCGTCGAAAGGGAAACAGCCCAGACCACCGGCTAAGGTCCCTAATCGCAAGCTAAGTGGAAAAGGATGTCACGGTGTACAGACAACCAGGATGTTGGCTCAGAAGCAGCCACCATTCAAAGAGTGCGTAATAGCTCACTGGTCGAATGTCGTGGCGCCGACAATGATCGGGGCTCAAGCTTGCAACCGAAGCCGTGGATGGCACTCCTTCTGGGAGTGTCGTGGTAGAGGAGCGTTCTGCACTGCTGCGAAGCGTGATCGTAAGGACACGTGGAGCGTGCAGAAGTGCGAATGCCGGCACAAGTAGCGAGAAACGCGTGAGAAACGTGTTCGCCGTAAGCCTAAGGTTTCCTGGGCAACGTTAATCGTCCCAGGGTCAGTCGGGACCTAAGCCGAGGCCGAAGGGCGTAGGCGATGGACAGTTGGTCAACATTCCAACACCACCGATGGTTCGTTATAGCGATGGGGGAACGGGGAAGGATAGGCCTGACGGGGCGACGGTTGTCCCCGACGGAGCCTTGTAGGGGGTCGAGTAGGAAAATCCGCTCGGCAACTCCGAGGAGGATCCCAAAGCACTTGTGCTGATGGGGCCGATTCCATGCCTCCAAGAAAAGCCTCTAGCGAGAACCACGGTGCCCGTACCGCAAACCGACACAGGTAGGTGGGAAGAGGATTCCAAGGCGATCGAGGGAAACGTGGCTAAGGAACTCGGCAAAATGTCCCCGTAACTTCGGGAGAAGGGGAGCCCTTGACGGTGAACCGGCTTGCCCGGCTAGCTGGCGAGGGCCGCAGAGAAAAGGCCCATCCGACTGTTTACTAAAAACACAGGTCTCTGCTAAAGCGTAAGCTGACGTATAGGGGCTGACGCCTGCCCGGTGCCGGAAGGTTAAGTGGAGGGGTGCAAGCTCTGAAATGAAGCCCCGGTAAACGGCGGCCGTAACTATCAACCGAGGTAGTTATAAAACCCGGCTATATGCTGGAAACTCCGAGAATCCCGCGCTACTGCGACTGCAGTGACAATGCGACGGGTGCGGACAATCAGCAGGAAAGACTGCTCATCGCGAGCAGAATCCTCAGAGGCCATACGCCGGGCCTTCTGTTGAAGAAGGATGAGATGGTCCGATCTCATGGGCGACCATGAGAGCTGGTATTCAATCCAGCCACTCCGCACAGGCGGAGGAGCAACAACGATGAACGGTCCTAAGGTAGGAAGTGCTGCCTTAGTAAAATCTGGCTATATGCTGGGAACCCCGTGGATCCCGCGCTACTGCCATCAGTGGCAGTAACAATGCGACGGGTGCGGACAATCAGCAGGAAAGACTGCTCGCCGCGAGCAGAATCCTCAGAGACCATACGCCAGACAGCGAAAGCTGAAGATATGGCCCAATCTGCATGGCGACATGCAGGGAGGTTTGGAACGCCTCCGCGCAAACGGCGTGTTTGCGCAATGCTTTAAGCGAAATTCCTTGTCGGGTAAGTTCCGACCCGCACGAATGGCGTAACGAGATGGGCGCTGTCTCGGCCACGTACTCGGCGAAACTGAAGTACCTGTGAAGATACAGGTTACCCGCAGCAGGACGGAAAGACCCCGTGGAGCTTTACTACAACTTGTCACTGAAATGGGGTCCAGCATGTAGAGGATAGCTGGGAGACTTTGAAGTCGGGCCGCCAGGTTCGGTGGAGTCAACCTTGGAATACCAGCCTTGCTGGATTTTATTTCTAACCGGCGCCGTTATCCGGTGTCGGGACCGTGACAGGCGGGTAGTTTGACTGGGGCGGTCGCCTCCCAAAAGGTAACGGAGGCGCCCAAAGGTTCCCTCAGCCTGGATGGAAATCAGGCCTTGGCGTGTAATGGCGTAAGGGAGCTTGACTGTGAGGCCAACAAGCCGAACAGGGACGAAAGTCGGGCATAGTGATCCGACGGCTCTGTATGGAAAGGCCGTCGCTCAACGGATAAAAGCTACCCCGGGGATAACAGGCTGATCTTGCCCAAGAGTCAAGGTGGCTCCCCGCTCGAGTGATCGGGCGGTGCAAAGTGGCTCATATCGGTGAAGCCCAACCTGAAGCACGCGCTTCAGCGGGTAATACCGAGGGAAGTCGTCCAACGTGTTGGATTGACCCTGTAACGACTCCTCGCACGTGCGAGGGATGGAGGTTCTAGCCATAATCGGCTAAATCTATAGCCTCCATAACACGCCACTATCTCGAAAGAGATAAAGGTATAGTCTGCGCCGCAAGAAATTGCGGAGCGTCACATCGACGGCAAGGTTTGGCACCTCGATGTCGGCTCGTCGCATCCTGGGGCTGGAGTAGGTCCCAAGGGTTGGGCTGTTCGCCCATTAAAGCGGTACGCGAGCTGGGTTTAGAACGTCGTGAGACAGTTCGGATCGTATCCGCTGTGGGCGCAGGAGATTTGAGGGGAGCTGACCTTAGTACGAGAGGACCGGGTTGGACGGACCGCTAGTGCACCAGTTGTTCTGCCAAGAGCACCGCTGGGTAGCCATGTCCGGATGGGATAAGCGCTGAAAGCATCTAAGTGCGAAGCCCACCCCAAGATAAGATCTCCCACCGGATAACCGGGTAAGACCCCAGAGAGACCATCTGGTTGATAGGCCGCGGGTGTAAGAGGGGCAACCCTTTGAGCTGAGCGGTACTAATCGGTCGAGGGCTTGACCTCCTATCCCACTTTTCAGAGATCCGTGAACATCGTGGCGCGACATCCGCGCCGGCGCACAGACATCACCTGAGCAATGAGGACACTCGTGCTCCGCAGACTTCGCTTCCTCCCTTCGTCAATGAAGAGAGATATCCGGTGACCATAGCGGTGGGGAGACACCTGTTCCCATCCCGAACACAGCAGTTAAGCCCACCAGCGCCGATGGTACTGCCCTGGCAACGGGGTGGGAGAGTAGGTCGTTGCCGGGTATCTCTCTCCGTTTTTATCGGGCTGTTGGATTGCACACAAGCACGATGAACGACATCAGCAGCGGCGCCGGCAAGGTGGTCGTGAACCGGTGCATGTCGCTCGACGGGTTCACCGCCGGTCCCGGCGACGCTATGGACTGGGTCTTCGACTTCATGGCGCCCGTTGAAACGGCGTTCCCGGAGATCATGGCGGCCACCGGCGCGATGCTCATCGGACGCCGAACCTACGACGTGGGCAAGCGCATGGCCGACGGCCGGAATCCCCCTACCTACGACGGGGGAGCTCGGTTCGTTCTGACGCACGAGCCCCCGGACGAGCCGGACCCGACGGTCACGTTTCTTGCGGGTGATATCGCTGAAGCGGTCGCCATCGCACTGCGCGCCGCCGATGGCAAGAACCTCGAAATTCTCGGCGCCGACGTTGCCGGTCAGTGCCTCGCGAGGGGGTTGGTGGACGAGATCCTGGTGTATGTCCTGCCTGTGCTGCTCGGCGACGGCATTCGCTTCTCCTCGTCCCAGGTCCCGGCTCGTGTCGATCTGGAACCACTCGACAGCATGCGCGCGGGAGCCGTCACCATCCTTCGATTCCGGGTTCGCACGTAGTCCCAGCCGGGCGACCGCGCCCTCTAATGTGAGCCGCCGCGGCAACGTGCGCAGGCGAGCACGCTGCGGACGTGGTTTAGCTACGCCATGAGCCAGTCTGCGATGGCCAGACCTGCGCTGCTGACTGTCGGGATGTCGTCACATGTAGTCAGCAATGCCACGCCAATCCCAAGATCGGGAATGCGAACCGTTTTGCCCGACCAGCCGATTACCCGGCCACCGTGGGTGATGGTTTTATGGCCCATACGTTCGTTCACGCCGATCCCAAAAGCGTAGGCAAGACTGGTTCCGTCGTTCAGTGTGCCAGTGGACTCGATGAGGTCATTCACATTCTGTCCAAAGAAGCGCGTGTTCATCGCGTCATTCCATCGCGAGAGATCGCGAACGCTCGTCCATAGACCACCGTCCCCAATCGTGAGCGGCACCTCCGAGTTGGAGGCAATGGCGCCGGCAGGTCGACCACCAAGGCTCGAATTCATCATCCCAAGTGGCTCGAAAAGCCGTGTTCGAGCCAATTCGGCGATGGGGTTTCCACCCGCACGCTCCAGCGCAACGGCGAGGCAGATATACCCGACGTTGCTGTACTGGAACGCGAGTCCTCGTGAGTACTCTGGCGCGACTTCACGCGCAAGCCAATCGACCACTCCTGCGTTGTCGCGACCCTGCGAATCGATGGGTAATCCCGAAGTGTGGTGGAGTAGGTGGCTCAAGGTGATCCCGTCTGCCAAAAGCGGCAACTCCGGCAGGAACTCCCGGATGCTGTTCTCCGGCGTCATCACGCCGCCGTCGACCGACATGGCCACAAGAACTCCGATGAACTGTTTGGTGAGGGACGCCGCGTAGAAGATGCTGTCGCCACTGACAGGCACAGCACTGCTTTCTTCGCCGATACACCCAATACTTTCCGTCGCGCTTTTGGCTCTAATCGCAACCGCCGTCTTATGGTCAATCAGGGCGGTTGACCGCATGATCGCGAGCAGTCCGCTTGTCAGAGCGTCCGTCGCCGCGTCATCCCGGCCAACGGGGGTCGCGCCCGAACCAGCCGGCAAGCCGGTCGTAGGCCGGCGCATCGTCGGGAACCGGCACCTCGAACCCGAACGCCCTGTCGGGCCCGCGGAAGTCAACACGGAGCGTGCGACGCGACCAGCTCAGCGCGTGCTCTGCGGCCGCGTCGTCGAAGTCCGTCGGCTGGCCGGTCGCGCGCGCCAGATCCCACGCGTGCACGCACAACTCAGCGATCTGCTGGTCGGCGCGTGCGCGCAGAGGTGCGTTGCGACCGTCGGGCATCGTGACAGTGCGCTCGGGCGCGACCGCACGCCAGACCTCGAGAAGTTCAGCCGCCCCGGCGTCGAACTGCGCCCTCCAGTCGTCACGCAATTCGGGGCTCGGCGCCTGCCAGTCCGCGCTCTCACCGCGTGCCACCGCGATGAAGTTGCGCAGATCCTGTCCGGCGACGTGCTGCACCAGGCGGCGGACGTCCCAATCGGTGCACGGTGTCGGCAGGCCGGCCTGATCCGCGCGAACGCCGCCGATCACGCGACTCATCTGATCTGCAGAGCCCTGCAGCAGCTCGAGATTGTCGATCGCGTCGCCCATTGCCTCACCAGCATATCGGTGCGTTCGGTGGGTCAGTCACAGCCGCTAAGTGCGCGGTGCACTGTGTGTGAGTGCCTGAAGCGGAATGCTAGGATCCGCAGCGTTCAGGAGGATCTATCGGCATGGGTGGAATCTCGCCTCACGGCGCCGTCGACGGTGCCGCAACGCGCTCACGACGGTCCGTCCGACCACGGTTGGTGGCCGGGATCGGCGCAGCGGTCGCCGCGGCTCTGGTCGTACCGGCCGTCGTCGTTTACGCGTGCGTCGGGCTCGTCGGCTTGACCGCGACGCCAAACTCGGTGCAGCCGGGCGGGACCATCAAGCTCAACGGCTTGGACTTCGTACCCACCGCCCCGGTGACCATTCATCTCGACACCATCACCGGTCCGGTGATCGCGACGGTGACGGCGCTAACGGGCGGTGTCATGAGCTCGCAGTTCCACCAGGACGTCATCATCCCGTCGAGCGTCAGCCCGGGACAGCACCTCCTCATCGCCACGCAGGACCAGCACAACATGAACGGCGGCAACCCTGCACGCGCGGTCATTTACGTCGGCAGTGCGGCGCCCGGGCCCACAGGTCCTGAATCGCGGCCGGCGTCGGCAACGATCGACAACGGACCGAGCCTGGGTGTGCTTGCGGGCGTTGCCGCGGGCGCGCTCATCGTCGGCCTCGTGATATTCGGCGCCATCGCGCTGCGGCCGCCGCGCACGCCGCAAACGGGAGCCGCGTGATGCGCAGGTTCGCGGTGCTGCCGCTCCTAGTTGGTCTGGGCGCCATGACCTCGCTCGTTGCGCGCGCCGACGGCACCGTCGACCAGGCGAGCTTCGGCACACAATCACAGGCCATCATGCAGAAGACCGCGTCCGCGCAGATGACCAAGGACAACAAGAACCCGACGCGCGGCTACGGTGCGCCGGGCTCGATGCTGGTCGACCCGTCGAATCCGCAGGTGATCGTGGCCGCCACGTCTGAGCTCCGCTCGCTCACCTGCCACCTGATCCGTTCCGACGACGCCGGCACGACCTGGCACATTCTCCCGAAGGCGCCGGACCCGGGCAGCTATCCGAACTGCACGGTGAGCGACGCCGGCGTGCCCGAGGCGATGATCGCGTGGGGCAAGAACAACACCCTGTACTACGCGCGTGCCGGGTACGACCTCACCGCCAACGAGGGCATCCGCGCCGGGCACATCAGCATCCTGCTGCAGCGCTCGACCGACTTCGGCGTCAGTTGGACGACGACGGTTGTCGACAACAACCGCCAGTCCACGAGCACCACGCCCCCGAGTGATTCCGGCGTGACCGGCCTTGCCGTTGACTCGTCGGGCACGAGTGACGTCGTGTATGTCGGCTACATCCACCGCTTTCCGACGGTCACGAGCACGCCGGCCAACATCAACAAGCTGGCTGATGGTGAGATCGACGTGGCGACCTCGACCGATGGTGGCTCGAGCTTCGGTGCACTGGTGAACGTGAACACCTTCTCGAACGTGAGCGCGACCATCAACGGCAAGGCGTACGGCTTGATCGGTATGAACTTCTTCGGCAACCCGTTCATGACCGCGCACAACGGCACCGTGCTGACGGTCATGGGTGCACAGTTCTCCGTGGCGAACTCCCCAACGGGCAACACCTTCCTCAACCTGCCGCAGCTGCTCGCGCGGTCCACTGATCAGGGCAAGACGTGGACGGTGAGCGCGCTCGGCCCACCGACCTTCACGGCCAATGGTGGCGGCGCCGGCGCGATGACCGGCATGGGATGGACCCCAACCGGCGGGAACCAGGGCACGTTTGTTGCGGCGTACTCGTTCACGCCGTCGAGTGCCGCGGGCTCCGGTTCGCCGCGCGTCGTCGAGCAGCGCTCGACCGACGGGGGGCAGACGTGGTCCGACCCACTGAGCATTGACGACAGCGACCCGAGCCTCAAGTGGACCAGCTTCTATCCGCAAATGGGCGTGGCGCCCAATGGGCGCGTCGACGTCGTGTTCGAATCCAACCGCGACGAAGCCAACGACCAGTTCGACGTCTACTACACGTACTCCAACGACGGTGGCAAGACGTGGTCGAAGAACGTCAAGGCGAACGACAATCCGGTCAACTTCGACTTCGGCATCAGCTACAACGGCGACTTCCGCAACAACCCGGGCGTGGCATCGGCCAACGAGTTCGCGGCCGTCGGGTGGGCTGACACGCGCAACGCGAATGCCGCGACGCAGACGCAGGACAACTACGCGTCCATCGTCCAGTTCGAGACGATCAACGCCGGCAATGGTCTGTGGCTGCCGATCCTTGCGGCGGTTCTCGACGGGCTGGCGACCGCGGCGATCGTGATCGCGATCATTGCGATCGTGCAGCGCCGCCGCAGACGCGCGCCGGTACCGACACAGGAGCAGCCCACGGCGGGCACCAAGTAGGACGCTTCAGAGTGCCAGCGTCGCGGCGGACCGTCCGTCGCGCGCTGGCGCTTCTGTGGTGCAGCCTTGCGATGGGCGCGTGCGGGAGTACCGGCACAGGCGCGTCAACAACCACGTCGACGTCACTCACCGTGCTGCCGTCCCCGACGGTCGGCCCGACTCACGCGGTGTCGTCGCCGGTAAAGCTGGCGCTGACATCGCCGCTGAATGACGAGATCCTCGCCGGCACCACCGTGCACGTGACCGTCACCGTCGCCGGCGGCACGATCACCTCCCAATACTCGCAGCACGTGTCACCGACGGTCGGGCACATCCACCTCTACATGAACAGCCAGCTGGTGTCGATGGCCTATGCCACGTCGACTGACCTGCCCATCGAAGCGGGGGCCGAGTACTCCCTGTACGCGGAGTGGGTTGCCGAGGATCACGGATCGTTCACCCCACGCGTCGTGACGCCGAAGATCTATTTCACGGTGATGGGGTAGGCAGCGGCCGGTGCGACGCCGCCCACGCGGTGAGCTCGTCCGCCGGCATGCAGTTGATGACGCGCTCGGGCGCGACACCGGCGGCCACGGCAGCACCAATCGAGAACGTGATGTACGGCAGGTCGACGACGTGATGCGCGTCGCTGCCGAACGAGATGCGCACACCCGCCTCCGCCGCGACACGCAATAGGTCGATATCGAGGTCCTGCCGCGCGATGTAGCCGTCGGCCTCGACCGCCTTGTCGAGCCGCGCCGCCTCGGCGAACACGCGCGGCCAGTCGGCCTGCAGTCCGACGCGCGCGTTGTACATCCGGCAGCGCGGATGCGCGAGCACGTCGACCCACGGGTTGCGCACGGCGGCGAGATAGCGCTCCGTCTGATCCGTCTTCAGCCGCAGCTTCGCGTGGAAGGCGCCAAGGATGACGTCGAGCTGACTCAGCGTGCTCTCGGGCATGTCGCCGCGGCCCTGCTCGTCGATGTTCATCTCGATGCCGCGCAGGATCCGCAACGGGAAACGACCCGCGAGCTCGTCGAACTCGCGCCACTGCTCCTCGAACCGATCTGGCGTCAGCCCGTGGGCTACGCTGAGCTCCTGCGAATGATCGGTGATGAGCACATGGCCGTAGCCGCGCGCGGCCGAAGCCTCGAGCATGTCCGCCGTCGTTGAATGGCCGTCGCTCCAGAGCGTGTGCGCCTGGAGATCGCAGACGACGCGCCCGTCGAACTGCGGCGCGAGCGCGGTCGCCTCGCTCCAGGTGTGGAAACCCGCGCGCTCGGGCGGAGGCGCGGCGGGCTTGTTACCGGCGAGCGCCAGCATCTGCGCCGCGACCCATGGCCCCACCTGCGGCAGCGTCGTGAGCGGCTCGCCGCGCCGCTGCACCTCGGCTGCCTCGACTGGCCACATGAACGCGGCTCGGCCCGCTCGTCGCAATGCGCGCTGACGCTGCTCGGTGTCGGCCTTCGCGCTGGCCTGGGTGAGCAGTTCGACGAGAACGTGATTGGGCGGGAGGGGCTGCTCGTTCATGGTGGCGAGGCCGCCACGATAGGCGCCGATCAGCCGATCACGCCACTGGTGCCGTGTAGACTCAGCACTCGCGCCGAGGTGGTGGAATTGGTAGACACGCTAGCTTGAGGGGCTAGTGAGGGCAACCTTGTATGGGTTCGAGTCCCATCCTCGGCAGGGTGATTTCCCTTGTGGCGTAAGGGGTTTTGAGAATCTGACGCCAACGGCTGACGCCAGCGGACGGATCCGAGCCGCGTGGAGGGCAGAATCATCCAGGTCGTCCAAGTCGCCAGCGACCCAACGCTTGACTGGCTGACAGGGGCACTCGCCTTCGTCACGGCGGTCATGGCAGTCGCCACCGTGATTCTCGGCATCATGACTAGTAGATCCGTGAAGGAAGCGGCCCGGACGGCGGCTGCGGCGCAGGCCGAAGCGGATGCGTCGCTACTGTTGGTGGAGGAGACCAGGAAGGATCGCGAGATGGAGGTGCGGCCGGTCCTGACGCTTGGAAATAAATCGGGCACCGTACCGTTCGGCTCGGGCGGCTCCGTGCCGGGTCTGCGGCTGCGCAACATCGGGCGAGGGCCGGCGCTGACGGTGCGGGTGGTTCAGTACCTCAGCGGCGAGGTCTTCTGGAGCGAAGGCCTCTTCCAGATTCCCGCTGGCGAGGACTACCCGCACGAGACGCCCGCCACGGGTCCTGAGCCGCTGCTACCGTTGACCGATCGCCGAGGATTCGGTGTCGTGGAGCCCAGCTTATTCGGCAGCGATCCCGACAACGTCGCCTTCTACTGTCGCGACCAGCTTGGCAACGGCCTGAGATTCCGCCCGCGCACTGGTGAGCCGCCGGATGTCTGGCGACGTGGCGACACGGCGCCTGCATGGTCGACGGCGCTCAGCGAGCCTTTTGACTGGCGCCCTGTCGATCGACGGGAGGGGCCGCTGCCGTGAGGAGCGAGCTACCGAGCCTGCTGTAGCGGCGTGCCGAGTAGGCCGTCGAGCTTGCGCGCGGCCTCGCGATGCATCGTCGGCGTCGCATGGGAGTAGACGTCCATCGTGATCGCCACCGTCGAGTGGCCGAGCAGCTCCTGCACGATCTTTGGGTTTTCGCCGGCGCCGAGCAGAAGGGTCGCGACCGTGTGGCGCGCGTCGTGCGGCCGCACGCGCGGCACGCCGGCGCGCTTCAGCAGTGCATGCCAGCGTGTGTACAGCGTCGGCACGGCGAGTGCACGGCGGTCCGGTCGGTTGAAGACGCGCCCGGTGAGCTCGAGCACCTTCACCTGGCGTCGGTGCTCGCGGAAGGCATCGACAGCCAGCTGCGGGAGCTCGACGACACGCATGCCGCGCTTGGTTTTCGGATCTCGGCGGAGTGGTTCGCTGGTCGCGACGCCGAGCAGCTCGCGGGCGTGACAACTCAACCGGACGCTGGACGCGACCACGTGCAGGCGGCCGGCCTCGAGGTCGACGTCGCGCCAGCGCAGCGCGAGCAGCTCACCCTGACGCATGCCGGTCGTCAGCATCGCCGTCCAGAGCGCGCACAGCTCGTCCTCTTGTGCAGCCACGAGCACGGCGCGGACCTCCTCTGCCGACAGCGTGTGCATATCGCGTGGATCCCGTTTGGGTAGCTTCACGCGCGGTTCGCTCGCAGGGTTGTCCGCGATCAGCTCCCACTCGACAGCTCGCTGCAGCGCGGCATGGAGCGCACCGTGAACGTTGCGTGCCGTCTTCGGTGACTTGCCCTCTGCAAGCAGATCACCGAGCAATGCCTGCACCTGTTGAGGCCGCAGTCGGCTGAGCGCGATACTGCCGAGCCGCGGCACGAGCTGCATCCGGCTGATCGACTCGTACGCCTGCCACGTCATCGGCGCCAGGTTGGGCTTCTCGCTCTCGAGCCACTCGCCCAGGTGCTCACCGAGCGTTTCACGCGTCGGTGCGACGCTGCGTCCGCGGTCACGGTCGACGAGCTTGCGCCGCAGCTGTTTCGCGACGTCCTCACGTGTCGACCCGTACACGCTGATGCGGTGTCGACGGCCAGAGCGATCGACGATGGTGTAGCGGCCCTGGTATCGGCCGTCAGCTCGCCGGCCGATGGTCCCCTCGCCATTCGCCTTCTTCCGTCGATCGTCAGAGTTGTCCGCCTTTGCACGCCGGTCCTCTGTGCTCATTTGCTCCTCCGTCTGGCAGCTGGTGCTCGTAGGCCTTTCCGCGCCCGCTTATCAAGGAAACCGAGCTCGCGGCAGCGTTGGAGATACCGGTGGACCGTCGCTTCGCTGCACCCGAGCTCATCCATCGTTGCGACGACCGGTGTGCGCGGGTGAGTGCGCAGCTTGTGGCGATAAACGGCGGCGACGCTCGCGTAGAACTCATCAGGGTGTCCGGCGGGACCTGGCCGAGTCCTGCGGATTCGATGCGGAGCGGAATGCTTGACGCGGCCGACGGGGAGCGGGCTGAGCGCCGCGATCGAGAGCAGCTCACCGAGCCGAATGTCACGCAGCAGCCGAGATGTGACCTCGAGGTTCTTGCGGGGATCGAGGAGCAATCCGGTCACGACCAGGCGTCCGTCGTCGGCCTCACCGAGGCACACGGCCACCCGGTGGGGATAGCCCTCGACCGCCGCGTCGAGCCAGGGGAACTGGCCGACGTCCGCGAAGATGGCAGCCCACTGATCCTGGTGATAGAAGTTCAGGACCTTTGCGGGCATGATGCCGCAGTGTAACCATTCGTGCGACCGTCCGCAATGCTCTCAGGGTTGTGTGGACCGGCGAGGGTGGCAGGATGCCGCGACCGATGTGTGACTAAGATGCGGCCAATGTCTGAGAGCGTGGCGGACCGATGAGCGCCCTTCCTCTGGTCGACGAGACACGACCGCTTCGCCAATTGCCGGCACCAAGGCTCTGCAGGCTGATCCGTGAGAGCGCGGGCGTCACTCAGGTCCGCCTCGCTCGCGAAGTCGGGTGTGATCGCATGACCATCGCGCGTTGGGAGGCCGGCACGCGGCGCCCACGCGGGGAGCTCGGCCTCCGATACGCGGAGGTGCTCGCCGCGCTGCGGGAAGCCGTGCAGTGAACGACAAGCTGCTACTCGACGTCGCCGGCGCCGCGGAGGTGCTCACGATGTCGATACGTTCGCTCGAGCGACGGGCTGCCCTCGGCGAGATTCCGAGCGTCAAGGTCGGCGGACTCCGGCGCTTCCGCATCGTCGACCTTGAGGCGTTCGTGCAGAACCTCGGAGACAACGGCGCCGCTGTCGGCATGACTCCGACAACGGCGCGAAACGGAGACCACCTTCGACGTGGCCACCGCAGGTAGCGTACAACCGGCTGTCGACGCTGACGTAGTCGTTCAGCGGCGCCGGTAGGTGATGAGTGACCTTGCGGTAAAGGCCGCCCTCGAGCGCGACGTCGCCCGACCGCTCGACAAGCTCATCCTCGTCGCGATCGCCTGGCACGCGGACAAGCACGGCGCGAACGCCTATCCAGCGATGCGCACGCTCGCCGGCTACACCGCTGCGCATGAACGCACGGTGCGGCGTGCCGTGCAACGCCTGACGGCGGCGGGGCACCTTCGGCGCGAGTCACGGCGCACCGCAGAAGGACGGCACGCCAGCTATCGCTACAGCGTCCCGCTGCCGGCGATCGAGCCGGTGACGCGCAACGGGAGCACGCCGGCGGTTCAGCACACGGACGACGCACGTGCCCGGTCGCTCCGGACGCAGGTGTTCGCCATGCTCGCCGCCGGCGACAACGTGGACCCGTCCGGCTGGCGCGTCGAGGACCGGCCCGCGGTCAGCGCCGCCCTCACCGAATACTCCGACCGTGCGCGGAGGCCAGCGGACACTCAGGTGTCCGATGGCCCATCGGACAGCTATCTGTCCGACCGTCCAGCGGACAAAACGGCCCTGTCCACCGGACAAAACGGCACTCACCAGCGGACAGGCTCGTATTCAAAAGTGTCGAGGAAGGGTTTCCAAGAAGGGTTTCCAAGAAGAGCGATGCAGAGAGGAACCGAAGCATGACCATGGACGCCGCGGTCACCGCTGCCGACGTCCTCGATGCCGTTCGTGTGCTCGGGCCGTCACCGCTGCCGCGCGTTGCGCAACATCTCGAGCTCGTGGTGGCCGGCTGGATCAGTTGGTCCGACCTGCACCGCGTCGTCGATGACCTGGTCGACGCGGACGAGCTCGTCGTCCGCAACGAACTTCGCCGCGGCGTCGAGGTTCGCGTACTGGCACTGCCGGCGACGGCGCGACCATGACGCCGGCGACACGAGTCATCACCGCGGCGGACGTCGTCGGCGTCCTGCGCGAGTACGGCGCGTCATCAGAGCCGCGGATCCGGACCCGCCTCGAGCTGCGCGGCTTGGCGTTCACGGCCGAGCACGTGCACGAGGTGCTCGAGCACCTCGTCGCGGATGGGATCGCCACCTCCGAGTCGGTGCGCCGCTCAGCGTTCAACAACCGCGGCCGATCCATTCGCCTGTTCCGGTTGGCGGAATGACGCGCGCGTGGGTCCGTCGCGCACCGCTGCGCATGGTCGAGATCGTCTGCGCGATCTGCGGTCGCGAGGCGACGATGCCGTGGAAGAACGGCTGGCGCCCGCGCTACTGCGAGGATTGCCGGCGCCTCGACGGCGACGTGAACATCGCGTACGTCGACTTCCTCAGCCGTCAGCGTGCGCAAGGACGAGAGACGAACATCGGCCGCGCGGCTGACGAATGGCGCCGGCGGCGACGCGCATCGCGGGGACAATGCCGCGGCTGCGGTGTGACGCTGCCGGATCCCGGTCGCGGTGCTGGTCCGCGAGTGTGGTGCAGCGAGTCATGCCGGGGCAGGTTTCGCCGGCGGCACGGTGGCAGCACGCGACCGACCGTGACCGACCGTGGCGTTTGTGTGATGCCGTGAAGTCGACGTGCCTTGATTGCGGTCGCATCGTCGACATGGCGCGCGGCCGCGGTCGCCGCTGTGCCGCGTGCAAGCGCACCCACGACACGCTCCTCGAGCAACCGCTGACGTCGTCGCCGGCATGGCGCAAGCTCCGCGCCGCGGTCGTCGCTGCGAACCCTATGTGCGCACACTGCGGGGCGGACGTCAGCGGGCCGACCATCCCTGGCGGGCGTGCGGACGTGCACCATCCCACGCCGCGGCGGGACGTGGTCGCAGGACAAGCGGGAGCCATCCGTGGCAGTGCCGCTCTGGCCAGGACAGGCGAGGCCGCGGCCGTCGACGCGCACGAGCTCGTCGTGCTGTGCAAGGCGTGCCACACGCGTGAGAGCAATGCCGAGCGGGCGCGCTCGCCAATAAGGGGGGTGGGGTCGGATCGCGAGCAGATCCGGCAGCATTCCAGGCCGGAGGCCTCTTCGCGAGAAAAACCAACGAACCCGTTTGACGAGCCGCTGGTCGGCTGAAAAGGAGGACGAGCCATGGCAGACGAAATCAGGGAGCGCTGGTACGACCCGAGGACTCAGTGGAACGACTTTGCGGCACGCGTCGACTCGCAGTTCAGACCAGCTGCGGACGCCTTCGACGCGGAGCTGGTCCCCTCAGCGCTCGCGGGAGTCGTCAGCACCCTGTCGCCCGTGAATGAAGACCGCTTCTGGCGGGTTATGAAAGACACGCTGGGGGACCGCGTCGACCAGAGTTCGCTACGTGTGCGCCTGCAACAGGGACCACAGTTTTGGGTGGCGGCGGTCGAGCTCGTCGACACGCTCGAGGCCGTCCCGGCCGGGCAGCTGCGCGAGATCTCCGCCGGCCCGATTGCCGAGATCCCCATCGACCATCTGCTCCAGCCCGACTGACGCGTGCTACGCTGCGCCCAAGTTCCCGCGTCCGCTGCGGCAACGCACCGGACAGCCCGAAAGGGCAGGGAACGCAAGGGCTTTCGCGCCGCTGGGGCTCGTGACGACCTCCAGAGAGTCAACGCCTGACTTTCAACAGGAGACGCTCACATGCCCCGCACCCTTGCGGAGATCCAGACCGACCAGGCCGAGGTTCGCCACCGCGGCATGCGACTCCACGATCAGTTGCGCGAGGTCGACGTCCGCATCGACGTCGAAGGCCACACGGACGGCCTCGCCGAGCGCCGCGCCAATCTCAAACGCGGCCTCGACAACATCATGGATCGCGAAAAGGAGCTCGGCGAGGAGTATCGCGCCGAGCTAACCGAGCGATTGCAGAACGGCACGCTCGGCACGGAGTCGGAAGAAGACCAGATCGGCAGCCAGCGCCGGTCCGGCAGTGACGACACCGAGGTACATCCGCGGCTGCGTGCGGACCGCGACCAGGCGCTGCGCACGCTCGAGCGGTGCGACGTCATGAGCAACCGCGCCGCGGTCGCGATGGAAAAACTGGTGCGCAGCGAGGACCCGTCCGGCATCGGCGCGCGCTACATCGCCGCGGTGGGCGCGCCGGCCTACCGGACAGCATTCGGGAAACTGCTCAAACACGGCCAGACCGCCTCGATGCGGATGACTCCGGAGGAGCTCGAGGCGGTGCGTGTCGTGGGCGCGGTGGAGGCCGAGCGCGCCATGGTCGAGGGCACCGGTTCCGCCGGCGGATTCGCGCTGCCCATCACCATCGACCCCACCATCCTGCTCACCTCGAGCGGCGTGCTGAACCCCGTACGCCAGGTCGCCGACGTGCGCCAGATCGTCGGGCAGCAGCTGCGCCTGGTGAGCGCGGACACACCGACCGCGACGTATGCCGCAGAGCTCACCGAGGTCGCCGACAGCTCTCCCACGCTGGTGCAGCCGACCGCGATCACCGAGAAGGGACAGGCATTCGTGCCGTTCTCGATCGAGCTCGGCCAGGACTGGGCCGGCATCGAGGGGGAGCTGGCAAAGCTGCTCGCCGATGCACGCGACATCCTCGACGCGGCGAAGTTCCTCAGCGGCGCCGGCTCGGGCAGCAGCGAGCCGCAGGGACTCTTCAGCGGCGCCGGCGGCCTGCAGACGACGCAGCGGGTGCAGACTGCCACCGTCGCAACGACCGTGATCGGTGACCTGTACGCGGTCAAGGCCGCCCTCGCGTCGACGAGGTTCTGGACGAACGCCGTGTTCGCGGCGCATCCGACGACGTGGGACACGTTCTTCCGCTTCGTCGGCGGCGGCAACACGACCGAGCCCGAGCCGTTCGGGTCGGGCCGCGGTGGGCCGTTCCTGGGCACGCAGAAGATCGAGTGGAGCTCGATGGACACCGGCTCAACGACGACCGGCAAGAAGCTCGCCATCGTCGCCGACTGGACGGGCTACGTGATCGCCGATCGCATCGGCACGCAGGTCGAGCTGGTGCCGCATCTGTTCGGCGCCACGAATCGGTACCCGATCGGAGCGCGAGGCTTGTACATGTACTGGCGCACGGGCACCGCGGTCAGCAAGCCGAACGCCTTCCGCTACCTCGAGGTTAAGTAGCCACGTTCTCCTAACCGGGTGGGCCGGCGCCGGGCGTGGAGTGTGCAGCTCGGTGGCCGGCCCTTTCGCGCTCAGTCGTACTCAGCTCGCACGCGCCTCCCTTGCGTCGCCGGCGATGTTGGCCTTGTGTACCTCACAGCCGCTCCACGCGCAGCTGCAAGTCCTTCACCTCGAGCGAGACGAGCTTCGCCGTCAGGCTGCCGATGTGCAGCCGGAGCACGACGTCGCCGTCGCCGTTCCGACGGTCCGCGCGTGGCGGCTCGGTCGCCTCCGCGCGCTTGCGCTCCGTCGACAACCATTGCAGGGCGGCACGCGCGCCGCGCTCGCCGTCGATGACGGCCTGCTGCTGTTGCTCGAGGTGTGCCGGCATCGTGTCGCGCACGTCGGCGAGCAGCTCACGCAGCGCCTCGAGATGCATGCACATGCCGGCGAGTTCGTCACTCGTGAAGTCGGGCATCTCAGCTCGCCCGGTTCGCGCGGAACTCCTTCAGCTGACTCTCGAGCTCCGCGTTCTTCTGCGCCAGGTTGCCCGCCAAGTCCGTGGTGCCGAAGGGGCAGCGCTCGTCGAAGAGCTCGATGACGGCGCCAAGCATGTCCTCCAGCTCGCCAGCGGTGGGCCGGCGCGTTTGCGGGCTGATGCAGTAGCGCGCGTGCAGCGCTTGCATGATCGCCTCGTCAATGCCGCCGGTGTCCTGGTCGACCTCGTATTCGTCGGCACCGCGCCGGCGAGCAGCTGCCATCGCAGAGAGCCTGTCAGCGATGGTCTGAAACAGCTGCCACTGCTCGATCTCGTCCGTAATGACGAGTCCGGTCGCGTCCTCGTCGGGGGTGGCGGCGATAGTGTCTGCCATGTCGGCTCCTCCAGTGAGCTGGCCACGGGGGCGGCCGGTTAGCCCCGGCGCGCCCCTCTCGTGAGCGGGGAGGATACGCGCTCCCGAGCCGCCGCGTCATGCCGGGGCGCCCACACCACGCCGATCCGGCCGATCGCTTCGGACGCGTGCCGCTGTGCGCGCCTAGGAAGCCCGGAGCGAGGCCGCCGCGACGTCTGCCCCGTCCGACTCCGGCGGCTGCCCGCAGCACGCGCAGCAGCCGCGCTGCATGCCGGCCGCTCGCTCGCGTCGCGCGATCTCATCGGCCAGCTGGTGCGCCTGGTCGCGCAGCCGGGCGATGCGGCGCTGCTGCTCGGCCTCGTCCGCGCGCTCTCGGCTCAGGGAGTCGCGGCGCGCCGTGCGGATCCCGTCACCGGCGAGAGTGAAGGACGAGCTGCTCGCCATCCGGGGCGAACAGTACACCCGTTCTGACGCCAACCGTTGACGCCAACCCGCTGGCATTTCGTGGCGGACGATGGCGGGTTCTGGCGTCATTTCGTATTCAAACGACCCCCCGGCGAACGTGCGTCGATGGGTTCGAGTCCCATCCTCGGCACGTCGAGTGCGGTGCGGCAGCGCGGGCTCAAGCACGCCCTTGTCGCCGCCGTTTCTGTGTCCTTGACGCTCCGATAGCCCCTCGTTAAGAACACACGCACTAGGCTCGCAAATGCCCCGGTTGACGGGCATCCCCCGACCGTCTCCGTGCCTGCGTGGCTGTCCACGCGCGGCCGCCTGTGCCTCTGTCGTCGCTTGATCGTCCACCACCTGGAAAGGGAGTCACATGAAGCGAACTCTGCTGTCCATGGTCGTCTGCCTAGTGGCTAGCATGCTGTCACTCGCCGTCGCGCGGGGCGCCGGAGGCGGTGCCCTCGCCGCGAGTCCGCCGCCATTTCCCACGTACAACCACGTGTTCCTCGTCATCGACGAGAACCACAACGCGAACCAGATCATCAACAATCCGGCGGCGCCCGATATCAATGCTCTGGCCCGTGATTACGGGCTCGCCAGCGGATACACGGGCGTCTCCGATCCCAGCGAGCCCAACTACGTCGCGATGCTCGGCGGCAGTGACTTCGGCATCAACAGCGACGACCCCTATTTCTGGCCGGGCCACACGATCAGTGCGCCGAACCTGCTGTCGCAGATGGAGGGCTCCGGCCTCTCCTGGAAGGGCTACTTCCAGGACATGCCGTACGCCGGCTACCGCGGCTACTGCTATCCCGACAAATGCAACGGCATTCCCGACAGCGACACAGAGTACGTCGCCAAACACAACGGGATCGTGAACTTCGCCAACATGCAGACGCCGGCGGAGCTGGCGAAGGAGACGCCGCTCCCGCAGCTCACCACCGACCTGAACTCGGGAAGCGTGCCAAACCTCAGCTACATCGTTCCCGACGAGTGCCATGACATGCACGGCTCGCCGCCGTGGTGCGTCGACTCCGGCAAGTCGGGGGGCGTCGACGACACGTGGCTCGTGAGTCAGGGCGACGCGTTCGTCGGAGAGACCGTCAACCAGATCACGTCATCGTCGACGTGGGCATCCGGCAACAACGCCATCGTCGTCACGTTCGACGAGGGCAACGTCGCGTCCGACAAGGTCCCGACAGTCGTTGTGACCAACCACGGCCCGCGCGGCGTCACGGACAAGACCTCGTACAACCACTACTCTCTGCTCGGTAGCCTCCAGGCGACCTTCGGGCTCGGCTGCCTGCAGAGCAGCTGCGGCGCCAAGACGATGAGCCCGCTGTTCCAGGTCACCGGGTCGACCACCATTCCCGCGCTGCCCGCGCCGTTCTCGCCGCCACCGAACGGCACGAACGCGATCTCCGCAATGGGTGCCCCAACGAAGGGCGGGGCGGCGGCGCTGACGTGCAACGGCGCGTGGCAGGTCGTCGCGAGCCCCAGCATCGGCAACTTTGACAACAACCTCGCGAGCGTGTCCGGCGCGTCGGCAAACGACGTCTGGGCGGTGGGTGACTACTACGCCCCGAGCAACTCCAATGTTCTCCAGAACATGGCGGAGCACTGGGACGGATCCACCTGGAGCGAGTACCCGCTGCCGAACATCGGGCTCAACCAGAACACGCTGCTCGGTGTATCAGAGCTTCCGACGGGCCACGCGTGGGCGGCCGGTTACTACGTCGACGCCACGTACAAGCAGCAGACGCTGATCCAGCACTACGACGGCACCACGTGGTCGGTGATCCCGAGCCCGAGCCCCGGCACCGATCAGAACATCCTCTACAGCATCGCCGCATTCACCGACAGTGACGTCTGGGCGGTCGGCGCGAGCGAGGACTCGAGCCGCGTGTGGCACACGCTCGCCGAGCACTGGAGCGGCACGTCGTGGACGGACGTTCCCACCGTCGACGCCGGCACCAACGGCAACCTCCTGTACTCCGTGACCGCCGTTTCGAGCGGCAGCGTGTACGCATCGGGACAGAAGGAGGGCACGGGCTTCCCCGATCAGGCGCTGGTCGAGCACTGGAACGGCACGACGTGGTCAACGGTGACCGCGCCGGCAACCACGGAAAGTGTTGCGGGTTACGCCGTCACCGGAAATGACTCCGCATTGAGCGTGGCGGGCATCGCCGAGAACGACAGCACGCCGTACACCACCGCGGCGATCGGTGGAGCTCCCAACAGCCTGTCGCTGCAGAGCACGCCGAACAGCGGCGCGGGCGAGCAGGATCTCTTCGGAGCAACGACCGCGTCCGACGGCTCGACGTGGGCGGCCGGCTGGGCGGTCGACCCTGCGTCTCTCAACCACAGCAGCCTGATAGCGCACGACGTGAACGGGCAGTGGTCGATCGTCGCGAGTCCGAATCCCGGCAGCGGCGACAACGGCTTCGCGTCCATAGCGTCCGTCCCCGGTGGCGGCGTGTGGGCAGTCGGAGTTGTGTCCGGCAACGCCAACAACGGGACGCTCATCGAGCACGAGTGCTAGCGGCAGGTCCAACCAGGTAGTTCTTGGAGGGCGTCCGGCGGGTCAGACCGCCGGGCGGCCGTCACTCGTCGTCGTCGCCGTGCTCCGCCTCGCTGTCATCGCTGTCATCGCGATCATCGCTGCCGGCGTCATCGTCGTCCTCGTCGTCGGCCGCGTTCTCGATCACGAACGCAGCGCTTCTCAGCATGGCAATGGCCTGCAGCCGAACGGCGGTCTCAGGGTTCATGCCTTCGGGCAAGCCGCCCCTGGCCTGCATATCTGTGATGTGGCCTCGGGCCGCGCGCAGCACGGCCGCTGCGAGCTGCTCCGTGCCGAAGAGGTCGTCCACCAGGCTCATCGCCGTCCTCTCCGCTGCAACCCAGTCGCGATCGGCCCATCGCACTCCGGACATCTGATCGCTGAATCGGTGATCGACGCCTCCCAGCTGCAGTCACGGCAGCTGCAGAACTTCATGACCGGCTCGCCACCCGCACCGGTCGCAGGACCGAGGAACGCCGCCAGTCCGTCCTTTTCCGCCATCTCGCGGAACAGGTCGTCGAGCTTGCCGTTCGCCGGCTCGCCATTCATGTCCACAAGGTTTATAGCCGGGTGACCGGCGCTCTGCGCGCCGTGACCTTCCAGACCGTCTGGTCGATCTGCACCTCGATCTCGTCGCGACCGATGCGGTGCACATGCCGATGGATGAAGTCCTGGACGATGCCCTGCAGTTCCGCGGTCTGCTCCCTGGCGTCGAGCCCGTCCTCGAGGCGACGGCGGATGGCATCGAACTCGTGGAACACGGTCTGTGTCTCTGCCGGTGTGAGCGCGATGGCCTGGCCGTCGAAATCGAGCGTGATCGTCATCGGCATCGCGTCATTCTCGCGCTCGCGCAGCGCTCCTCAGCGATCCCAGGCCGGCGAGCCGCTGACGCGGTCGAGCAGCTGCACGGCGCGGATCGCCGGCGTCTGCCCGAACACGAGCAGGAACAGGGCCTCGCGGGCGAGGCGCTGCGCGTGATCGGCAACCAACAATGAGCGGCCGCCGCCGATGGTCACCAGGCGCTCCGCCACGTGCATCGCGAGTCGCGACGCCTGCGCCCGTGCGAGCGGCAGCTCATCAGCTCCGGCGTCGTCGAGCGTTGCGCGTGCGTCGTCCACGGCGTCGAGCAGTCGCGGCTCGCCGAGCATGCGGCTGCACCGCGTCGCGACTCCGAGCGCATGGGAGCCGTTGAGGCGAAGTCCTTCGCGATCGCGCTCACGCCAGTCCTCGAACGATTGCACGCGGATCACGCGATCGGCGGGAGCGCGGTGACCGTCGAAGTGCAGCGTCACCGTCCCGCTTGCGTTGAGAGCGGCGAGCTCGAGCGGCTCCGCGCGCAGCGACGCCGAGTCGCGCGCGTCGATCAGCGACCACACGATGTCGTCACCGTGGCGCGCTGCCACGCGGATGACATCGATTCGACCCCACCCCGACACCCATGGCGCGGCGCCGTTCAGCAGCCAGCCGCCATCTGCCGGCGTCGCCGTGAGCATCGGGGGGCCCGGGCGCCGCAGTGCCGAGAATGCGACGCCGGCGCGCACCGTGCCGCTGCACAGGCCGCCGAGCCAGCGCTCGCGAAAACCGCCGCCGGCCGCGGCCACCGCCGTCACCGTTCCCAGATGCTGCGCCCACACGAAGGTCGTCGTGAGGCATCCAGAAGCCAGGCGCTCAACTGTTCCCCAGACATCGCGGCGATCCTCGAGGCCCATGCCTCCCGCGTCAGCGGGCCCTGTCAGCCCATAGAGGCCGGCGGCCGCGAGCTCGTCGAGCCGATCGGCCGGCAGCAGCGCGGCGCGGTCGGTCTCCAGGGCGCGGGGGAACAGGACGGCGTCGGCGAGCTCCTGTGCCCGTTCGAGGAGAGCAGCCGGGGCCGGCGGCCGCTGCAGGCTCAGCTTCCGGGCCGCAGCCTGCTGAGGTCTGCGGCGAACAGCTGGGTGATCAGGTCACTCAGGTCCTGCTTCACGCTCGCAGCCTGTCCGGAGGTCAGCGCGCCCTGCGTCGCCACCTTGTCGATCGCCGCGTTGAGATAGCCGCTGATCTCGTTCTTGATCGTTGGGTCGTTGCCGCCCGCGATCTGATCCAAGCTCTGGCCCTGCAGCACCTCGTTTTTGAGCTGCTCCGGCGTCAGCCCGAAGAGTTGCGCGATGCGCTGCGCGGCCTGAGCCTTCGCGCCCGCGGCCTGCCCGCCGGTCGTCGCGGTCGCGGCCGTGCCGATGATAGTGCTCAGCGGAGAGACGCTCGAGGTGGTCGTCACCGCCGGAGCGGCGCCACCCCCGGAGACGTGATCGACGGCCACCACGGTGCCGAGCCCGATGACTGCGGCGCCGAGCACGGCGATGGCGATGTTCTTTGGCGACGGCGAGATGCTCATGGCGTTGTTCACGGTACCGCACGGGCCGGGGCCGGCCACTGCTCCATCATGCGTCTGTCGGGATCGGATCGATGAGGAGGAAGCGAGATGCGGATCGCGGTGCTCGGCACGGGCCGGGTCGGCCACGCCCTGGGGAGCAAGCTGGTGTCCCTCGGTTACCAGGTGACGATGGGGTCGCGCAGCGCGGCCAACGAGAAGGCCGTCGCCTGGGCCGCCGGCGCCGGCGAGGGCGCCTCGGCCGCCACCTTTGCGGACGCGGCATCGACCGCGGAGCTCGTGATCAACGCCACCGGCGGAGACCACTCGATCGCGGCGCTGGAGCAGGCGGGTTCCGCCAACCTTGCCGGCAAGGTGCTGCTCGATGTCTCCAACCCGCTCGACTTCTCCGCCGGATTCCCGCCGCGCATCACGCATCGTGGCGACGACAGCCTCTGCGAGCAGATCCAGCGCGCGTTCCCTGACACGCGCGTGGTGAAGACACTGAACACCATCAACTGCGAGGTGATGGTGAACCCGGCGCTGGCGCCCGGGGGCAACGTCTTCGTCGGCGGCAACGACGAGGCTGCCCGCGCCGAGGCGCGGCGGCTGCTGCAGAGCTTCGGCTGGCCTGACCACGATATTGTCGACTGTGGCGACATCACCAGCGCGCGAGGCATGGAGGCCTACGTCGTGTTCTGGGTGCGTTTGATGAACGTCGAGGGCACCGCCCACTTCAACATCAGGATCGTGCGCGGCGCATGACGGACGATCGCGCGCGCGTTGCGGTGGTGACCGGCGCGAGCCGCGGCATCGGCGCCGCCACAGCACGACGGCTTGCAGCCGACGGATACCGCGTGGTGGCGTCGGGGCGGAGGCGCGACGCACTCGAGCAGCTCGCCGCGGACGATGCCAACATCGTCGCCATCGTCGCCGACATGCGGCGCAGCACCGACATCGCCGAGCTGGCCGCCGCCGCCGACTCGCAGGGCCGCGTCTGCGTGTGGGTGAACAACGCCGCAACGCTGCAGCGCGTGCCCTTCGGCGAGATGGACGAGGAGATGTGGCGCGAGATCCTCGCAGTCGACCTGGACGCCGTCTTCCTCTGCTGCAGCGCAGCGTTCGAGCGCATGGTGGCCGGCGGCGGTGGCGTGATCGTCAACATGGCGTCGCTGTCCGGGGTGCAGAACGTCGAGAAGTTCCCCGGTCTCACCGCGTACAACGTCGCCAAGGCCGGCGTCATCGCGCTCAGCGAGGCCGTCGCGCTCGAGGGCAAGGCCGCGGGCGTCCGCTGCGTGTGCCTCAGTCCCGGTGGCGTGGACACCGACATGATGCGCGCCGCAAACCCGGCGCTTCGCGCTGCGGCCACGCCGGACGACATCGCGGCGATCATCGCGTGGCTCATCACGCCGGAGGCGGCGCTGCTGTCGGGGACCAACATCCCGATCTTCAGCAACGCCTGACGAGCGGGTGCGGGCATGCAGCAGTGGCATAGTTGAGCGCGGTCATGGCTGAATCGATTCATCACCTCGACGGTCCTGGCTCTGCGCCCGACGATCCGCTGCGGCCGCTGATCCTCCGGCTGCTCGAGGAGGTCGGCGAGGACCCCACGCGCGAGGGCCTCGTGCGGACGCCCGAGCGCGTCGCCAAGAGTCTGCGGTTCCTCCTCAGCGGGTACGAGCAGGACGTCGACGAGGTGGTCAACGATGCGTGCTTCTCCGAGGCGTACGAGGAGATGGTGGTCGTCAAGGACATCGAGGTGTACAGCCTCTGCGAGCACCACCTGCTTCCGTTCTACGGGCGCGCACACGTGGCGTACCTGCCGCGCGGAAAGGTGCTCGGGCTGAGCAAGATCCCGCGTGTCGTGGATGTGTTCGCCCGCCGCCTGCAGGTTCAGGAGCGGCTGACCACGCAGATCGCCGACGCGCTGCAGGAGGTGCTCGGCGCATACGGCGTCGCCGTGGCCATCGACGCCATGCACCTCTGCATGATCATGCGCGGCGTGCAGAAGCAGCACAGCTCAGCGGTGACATCCGCGATCACCGGCGTGTTCCGTACCGACGAGAAGACCCGCAGCGAGTTCCTGAGCCTGATCGGTCGTCAGTCGCTCGCCCACTGAGCGACTCGGCAGACGCGTCAGGCTGGGCCGAAAAGCACGATCTCGAGCCAGACGAGCCCCGCCCCGCCGAAGAACATGGCCACGCCCAGCCAGAGGTGAGGCCAGCGGATCGGCTCGCTGCGCTTGGTGATCCCGAGCCTGCTCCAGATGGTCACGCCCACGACGCCGATGCCGCCGGCGACCAGCGCCGTGGCCGGCACACCGATGAGGGCGCCGAGGACCGATTGCATTGCTCGCGTGAGGGTAGACGCTGCGGGTTTGCGGCCGTCCGTACCATGGAAGCGTGACCGTTCCCGCAATCAGCACGATCGACGACGCGTCGCTCCATGAGACGCTGCGAGGGCTGCGGCTGCCGGAGTGGCGCGCCGCCCAGCTCCGCCGCGCCACCTGGCAGCCGTTCATCGCCGGCTTCGACGATGTGCGCCAGCTGCCCGCGACGGCGCGCGCGCAGGTCGCGGAACGGCTGACCTTCTCGACCGTGCTGAACGCCGTCGAGTCCGAGGCCGACAGCGGCAACACGATCAAGCTGCTCTGCCGCTTGCACGACGAGCTCACCGTGGAAACCGTCGCGATGGAGACGCCGGCGCGAGGCCGCGCCAGCCGCCGGTCGACCGTGTGCGTGAGCAGTCAGGTCGGCTGCGCGGTGGGTTGTCCGTTCTGCGCCACCGGCCGCGCGGGACTGCGGCGCAGCTGCGACGCCGCAGAGATCGTCGACCAGGTGCGAGCCGCAGCGAGCGCGTTGCACCGGCGCGGCTTGGGGCCGGTCACGCACGTGGTGTACATGGGGATGGGCGAGCCGCTCGCCAATGTGGACGCCGTCGTGGAGTCGCTGGACGTGCTGGTCGAGCACGCGCACATCGGCCCGCGCCGGATCACCGTATCAACCAGCGGCGTGGTCCCCGCGGTGATGCGCCTCGCGGATGAGGCGCCGCCCGTTCGCCTCGCGGTGTCGCTGCACGCTGCCACGAACGAGTTGCGCGATCGGCTCGTGCCGCTGAATCGTGCGCATCCTATTTCGGACCTGGTGGCTGCGGCGACCGCGTACGCGCGCCGCAGCGGGCGCCGGCTGACGTTCGAGTGGTGCCTCATCGGCGGCGTCAACGACTCCGTCGAACAGGCGCAGGGCTTGCGCCGGCTCGCCCGGGCGGCGTCCGCGCACGTCAACGTCATCCCGATGAACCGCATCGAGGGCAGCGAGTGGGGACCGCCGTCCCAAGAGGTGTCACGCGTGTTCCTCGACGCGCTCGATGGCGTGCGCGTGTCGGTGCGAGATACGCGCGGCAACGAGGCCGACGCCGCATGCGGCCAGCTGCGCGCGCTGCTCGAGACACGACGCGAGCTGCGCCCCGACGGCACGCTGGGGCCGCCGCGACGCGCTGCGGTGTGAGCACGACCGTCGAGGCGGATCGCGCGTTGATGGCGGAGGCGCTCCGCCTGGCCGCCACCGCCGACCACCGTCAGAGCCCAAACCCGATGGTCGGCTGCGTCATCGCGCGCGACGGCGCGATCATCGGTCGCGGCGTGCACCGCCGCGCGGGTGAGGCGCACGCCGAGGTCGAGGCGCTGCGTGATGCGGGCGACGCCGCCGCGGGCGCGGATGTGTTTGTGACGCTCGAGCCGTGCACGCACCAGGGCCGCACGCCGCCGTGTGCGCCGCAGGTGATCGCTGCGCATCCCGCCCGCGTGGTTGTGGCTATGACTGACCCGAACCCGAAGGTGAGCGGCGCGGGCGTGCAGCGGCTGCGGGACGCCGGTATCAGCGTCGAGGTTGGACTGCTCGAGGACGAGGCACGAACCCTCAACGAGTACTACGTCAAGCACATCACCACGGGCCTGCCGTTCGTCACGGTGAAGTTCGCGATGTCGCTCGACGGCCGCATCGCAACCGCGGCGGGAGAGTCGCGCTGGATCACATCCGAGGAGGCACGGCGCGTCGCGCATCGGCTGCGGCACGAGCATGACGCGGTGGTGGTCGGAGTCCAGACGGTGCTGCGCGACGACCCACGCCTGACGACGCGCACCGACGGCGGGCGCTCGCCGCTGCGCGTGATCCTCGACAGCGCGCTGCGCACCCCTGACGAGGCGCACGTCCTCACCGAGCCCGACGCCGGCGTGCTGCTCGCCACCACCGGCCGGGCGAGCGCCGAGCGAATTGCCGAGTTGCGTCAGCGTGGGTTCGAGGTCGCGATCTTCGATGGTGACTCCGACCGTGTCGATGTGATGGCACTGCTGCGCTTCCTCGGAGCGCGCGACGTCACCAGCGCGCTCGTCGAGGGTGGCGCGGCGGTGCACGGTGCGCTGTTCGACGCCCGCGCCGTCGATCGTGTCGTGGCGATGATTGCGCCGCTGATCATCGGCGGCGCGGCGGCACCCGCCGCGGTCGGCGGCAACGGTGCGCCGCGCCTCGCCGACGCGGTCTCGCTTCGCGACGTGACCGTGGCCCACGCCGGACCCGATCTGCTCGTGACCGGGTACTGTGTCTGGTAGGGAGCGCAATGTTCAGCGGCATCGTCACAGCTCGAGGGGAGGTCGCCCTTATCGATGAGGGGCGAATCGGTGTGTCCTCCGGCACGTTCTCCGGCGACGCGCTGCAACTCGGCGGCAGCGTGGCAATCAACGGCGTGTGCCTGACTGTTGCGACCGTCGATGACCAGGGGTTCATCGCCGACGTGATGCCCGAGACGTTTCGCCGCACCACGCTCGGCGGGCTGTCGCTGAAGGATCGCGTCAATCTCGAGCCCGCCATGCGTCTGGGGGACGCGATCGGCGGACATCTCGTGACGGGGCACGTCGATGCTGTGGGCACCGTCGCCGCCGATCGTGACGACGGCAACGCGCGCTGGGTGACGATCGAGGTTCCCGAGCGGCTGGCGCCACTCCTCGCGGAGAAGGGCTCGGTCGCAGTCGACGGCATCAGCCTGACGGTTGTCGACGCCGGCAACGCATCGTTCACGGTCTCGCTGATCCCGCACACATTGAAGGTCACCAGCGCCGGCGGCTGGCATGCCGGCTCGCGCGTCAACGTCGAGGTCGATCTGATGGCGCGCTACGTCATGCGCGCGCTCGAGGCGCGCCACGGTGCCGCCGAGCCGCTGGGAGTCTGAGGTCATGCCGCTCTGCACCGCCGAGGAAGCAATCGCGGAGATCCGCGACGGCCACTGCGTGATCATCGTCGACGACGAGGACCGCGAGAATGAGGGCGACCTCGCCATCGCCGCCGACCGGGTGTCGCCAGAGGCGATCAACTTCATGGCGACGCACGCGCGGGGTCTCGTGTGCGTGTCCACCGAGGGATGGCGCCTCGACGAGCTCGGGCTTGGCGCCATGGTGGACCAAAACACGTCGCGCTACGGCACGGCGTTCACCGTCAGCATCGACGCGGTCGGCCACGGCGTGACCACGGGCATCTCCGCATACGACCGCGCGACCACCATCCGTCTGCTCTGCGACGATCACGCACGCCCCGCCGACTTCGCCAAGCCGGGGCACACGTTCCCCCTGCGCGCCGCGGCCGGCGGCACCCTCGAGCGCGCCGGTCAGACCGAGGCGATCGTCGATCTGTGCAAGCTCGCCGGCCGCTTTCCCGCGGGCGTGATCTGCGAGATCATGCGCGAGGACGGACGGATGGCGCGGCGTCCCGACCTGGACGCGTTCGCCGCCGAGCACGACGTGAAGATCGTCGCAATCGACGACATCATCGCCTTCCGCCGCCGCTCCGAGCAGCTGGTCGAGCGGGGCGCGACCACGCACATTCCGACCGAGTTCGGCGACGTCGCCGTGCATGGATATGAGGACCGGATCACGCACGCGACGCACGTCGCGATGGTGTGGGGCGACGTCGAGGACGACGGCGATCCGGTGCTGGTGCGCGTGCACAGCGAATGCCTCACCGGCGACGTGTTCGGCTCACAGCGTTGCGACTGCCAGGCGCAGCTGCACAAGGCGATGGCGATCATCGCGGAGCGTGGCCGCGGCGTGCTCGTGTACCTGCGGCAGGAGGGCCGCGGCATCGGCTTGATGAACAAGCTGCGCGCGTACGCCCTGCAGGATCGTGGGTTCGACACGGTCGAGGCCAACGAACGGCTGGGACTCCCGGTGGACTCCCGGGATTACGGCATCGGCTCGCAGATCCTTGCGGACCTCGGGGCGCGGCGCATCGTCGTGCTGACCAACAGCCCGAAGAAGTACTACGGCCTGAGTGGCTACGGGCTCGAGGTCGTCGACCAGGTGCCGCTCGAGGTCCCCGCGACGGCGCACAGCGCGCGCTACCTGCGCGCGAAGAAGGAGAAGCTCGGGCACCTGCTCGAGATCGTCGAGCCCGGCGCCTGACGTTCGCTCAGCTCGTGCCGGCGCTTCGCGCCGACAGCTCGGCTATCTCAGCTCGGGCGCGATCGACCAACTCGGTGTTCGTGTTCGCATGACCGGACAGCCCCCAGCCGCCCTCGACCGCTTCGGTCAGCAGAACCCAGATTCGACTCGAGGAGCCGGAGTCACCGGTTGCTCTGCCGACGAGGTCGGTGAACTGCTCCACGACAGCCAGCTGCTTCTCGCGGTCCAGCGCACCCGCATTGGTGAGGACCTGGACGCGGATGTAGTTGCTGTCGCCGTCCACATTGGAGATGGCTGCCGCGGGCAGCTCGTGGACGAACGCTGCTGTGTTCTGCCGGAACATGGGGATGTCCGGGACCTTCTCGATGGTCATCAGCGTCCGCGCCAGCGTCGCCGCCAGGCTGTGAGGGTCATCGAAGGTGCCGGTCGCCGCGTAGACATCGATCATCGGCATGATGCGTTCGCTCCCTTTATGTATGACATCATGCATAGATTAGCAGCTGCATGAGGCCTCCCACAGGCCGGCCGGCGCGCGCGCTCGGCACTTCTCGCGGGAGGGCGAACAGGTGAGCCCACGAGGCAACGTCCGCTCCAACATGGTGGCCGCAGCACTCAGGCTGTTGGCGAAGCGCGGCGTCGAGGGGACGTCGTTCAAGGACGTCCTCGCTGTCTCCGAAGCGCCGCGGGGCTCGGTGTACCACCACTTTCCTGGCGGGAAGTCCGAGCTGGTGCACGCCGCGCTCGACGCTGTGAGCGAACGTGGACTCGCTGCGATGGAGCGCACGCGCGGACAGCCTGCGGCACAGGTGCTCGAGAAGTTCCTCGATCTCTGGCGGCAGCTCCTCGATCGCTCGCATCTCCAAGCGGGCTGCGCCGTGGTGGCCGTCACCGTTGCCGCCCCGGATGGAGACCTGCTCGACCATGCGGGCGAGATCTTCCGCGTCTGGGGGGAGCAGCTGACCGATCTCTTCGTCGCCGGCGGCGTTGAGGAAACCGAGGCGCGCCGGCTGTCGACCCTGGCGATCGCGGCAACGGAGGGCGCGGTCATCCTCGCTCGCGCGCGGCGAAGTTGGGAGCCGTTCGACGCAGTCAGCAGCACGCTGCTGGAGCGCGTGCCAACGCGGGCGTGACGCGCGAAGGACATCGACAACCGTGTGGCACGATTGACGCATGAAGGTCCACAGGGGGCAGCTCGACGCGTCGGGGCTGCGCATTGGCATCGTCGTCGCGCGTTTCAACGAGCTCGTCTCGCAGAGGCTGCTCGACGGTGCCGTTGACGCGCTGCTGGGCAGCGGCGCCGACGACGGGCGCATCACCGTCGCCTGGGTGCCAGGCAGCTTCGAGATTCCGATTGCGGCCCGCGCACTGGCCGAGTCCGGTGACGTCGATGCCGTGGTGTGTCTCGGCGTTGTGATTCGCGGGGAGACACCACACTTCGACTATGTCGCCGGCGAGGCCGCGCGCGGCGTCGCCGCGGTGCACGCGACCACCGGCATACCCGCCGGGTTTGGCGTCCTCACGGTCGACACGCTCGACCAGGCGCTGGAGCGCGCCGGCGGCAAGCACGGCAACAAAGGAGCGGACGCAGCCCTGGCCGCGGTCGAGATGGTCGGCCTCCTCCGAGAGCTCAAGCGCTCGCAGGCGTCCTGACGGCCGCGACCGCCACTCCGCAGCGCATCGTCTCGCTGCTGCCCAGTGCCACCGAACTGCTCTTCGCGGTCGGTGCGGGCGATCGCGTGGTGGCGGTCACCCATGAGTGCGACCACCCGCGCGAACGCGTCGGCGGCCTGCCGCGCGTCACGTCCAATGCGCTGCCGACCGAGGGCGCGTCATCGCGAGCGATCGACACGCACATCCGAAGCGCGCGGCACGCGGGGTCGAGCATCTACAACCTCGACGCAGACGCCCTGATGCACCTGAACCCCGACCTGATCGTGACCCAGGAGCTGTGCGACGTCTGCGCCGTCGCGTACGAGACCGTCGAGCGGGCGGTTCGGCTGCTGCCCGGCGAGGTGCCGATCCTGTCCCTGGAACCCCGCACGCTGGAGGACATCGTCGCCACCGCCGGTGCGGTGGGGGAGGCGACCGGTCAGCTGCACGAGGGCATGGCCCTTGCGGACTCGATGCACGAACGCATTGCAGCGGTGGCGGCGATGCGGCCACCGGAGCCGCGTCCTCGCGTCCTCTGCATCGAGTGGACCGACCCAGTGTTCATCGGCGGCCACTGGGTGCCGGAGATGGTGCGGCTCGCGGGCGCCGATGACGTCCTCGGCATCGACGGCGAGCCGTCGGTCGATGTCCCGTGGGAGCGCGTGCTCGAGGCGCAGCCCGAGGTGCTGGTTCTCCTGCCCTGCGGCTTCACCCTCGAGCGGACCCTCGAGGTCGCTGCCGAGGTCACGAGCCGGCCAGGCTTCGCCGACCTGCCCTGCGCACGCTCCGGTCGGGTGATCGCCACCGACGGGTCGAGCTACTTCAACCGGCCGGGGCCGCGCATCGTCGACGGCCTCGACATCCTCGCTGCTGCGGTGCGAGCCCAGCCCGGGGAACCGCTGCCGGCAGGAGCGGCGTGGGTCGCCAACCTTCGACCCGAACTAAAGGTTGACGTATCCTGAACGGGTGACCGATACACGGACCATCGGATCGATGGCGCGTCAGTGCGGGGTGAGCGCGTCGCTCCTGCGCTTTTGGGAAGCCGAGGGCCTGCTCCCCGCCGTGACGCGCACCGAGTCCGGGTACCGCGCCTACGACACGGAGGCCGAGGCGCGGGTGCGGTTCATCCAGCGAGCCCAGGCGCTGGGTCTTTCGCTCGAGGAGGTGCGGCAGCTCCTCGATGCCGCCGACGGCCACGGTGGCGATGCCGCAGTTCGCGATCGCCTCCGCCATCTCGTCGCGCACAAGCTCGCGGAGACCGAGCGGCGGGTCACCGAGCTGAGCGACCTCGCCGGCCAGCTCGAACGTGTGTGGGTCCGCCTCGGCGAGGCGGCGCGCTGCGAGTGCGCGCACCTCGGCAGCTGCGACTGTCTGCCACCGAGCGTTCAGGCCGCGGGGCATCGCCAGCTGGTCGCCGAGCTCGCCGTCGTCACCGACGGAGGCTGTCAGTGCCAGATCGCAGGAGCCTGCGCGCTCGAGGCTTGACTTTCAAGTTAACTTGAAGGTCTAGGGTGCTCACATGAGCACACCGACGGCACAGCCCGACCCAACGACGCCCGACCCGGCAAGCGTCTGCACCTGCGACTGCTGCGCCGAGGAGGACACAGCCGCCCCCGACGCCGCGGCCTGCGGCCCCGACTGCACCTGCGCAGCCTGAGACCGCCCGCCTAACTAGCGCGCTGCCTTCGCCTGGGTGCGGAGGCAGCGCGTGCAGACCTTGGCCCGCACGAGCCTGCCCTTGACGGTGATGTGTCCCGGGTGCAGGTTCGGCATGAAGCGGCGCAACGTGTGGACCTTCGAGTGGCTCACGTTGTGTCCCGTCATCGGCTTCTTGCCGCACAACTCGCAGCGCTGCGACATCGGTATGCTCTCTTGGTTCGCTGAACAACTGCCGGCCGTGCGGTATCGTGCGCTCGAACAGCGCCGCTCCGGCGACGGCGGGGAATCGATCGCGAGGATAACACAGCCCCCGCGCCCGGCTTATGGACAGAGCATGAAGAGCAAGGTCAGAAGCGGCGACGCGCTCACGCGAACGGCGTCGCTCGGTCGCATCGAGGTCTCGCCTCGCGTGGTGGCGTCCATCGTCGCCCACGCGGCGAGCGAGAGCTACGGCGTCGTCGGCATGGCGGCGCGCGGGCTTCGTGACGGCATTGCCGAGCGTCTGAATCGCGAGAATGCGCACCGTGGCGTGCAGGTCGAGGTGTCGGCCGAAGGGGTCGTCGTCGAGCTGTACATCATCGTCGAGTACGGCACGCGCATCAGCGAGGTGGCGCACAACCTGATGAGCGCGGTCCGGTATCACCTGGAGAAGACGCTGGGCCTGCCCGTCCTGGCGGTCAACGTCAACGTCCAGGGAATCCACATGGAGCGCGACGGTGCCAGGCTCTGAGTCTGCGTCCGAGCTGACCGTGCTGCGCCGCCCCCTCCGTGAGGTCGACGGAGAGCAGGCCCTGACCGGCCTGCGCGCGGCGCTCGCGTGGCTCGAGGCCAACCAGCAGGAGATCAACGACCTCAACGTGTTCCCCGTCCCCGACGGTGACACCGGGTCGAACATGTTTCTCACGATGCGGTCCGCGGTGGAGGAGGCGCAACACGCCAAGCACCCGGAGTCGGTGGACTCGGTCATGGCGGCCGCCGCCCACGGGTCGCTGATGGGAGCGCGCGGCAACAGCGGTGTGATCCTCTCGCAGATCTTCCGCGGGCTCGCCCAGGGCGTGTCGGGCCGGTCGCACGTCGATGCCGCGGGCGTTGCGCGCGCGTTCCGGGAGGCGTCGACGGTCGCCTACCGCGCGGTGATGAAGCCCACCGAGGGCACCATCCTCACCGTCATCCGCGAGGCCGCGGAGGCTGCCGAGGCCGCCGTCGCGGACAACGACGACATCCGAGCTGTTCTCAACCGCGTGGTGCAGGAGGCGCACGCCGCCGTCGAGCGCACCACCGACCAGCTCGCCGTGCTGCGCGAGGCCGGCGTCGTGGACGCGGGCGGCTTCGGACTCGCTGTGGTGATTGAAGGATTCGCGCGGGCCGTGAACGATTCGCAGGCGCCGATGACTGCGTCGCCCATCACGACGCGCCGCATCATTGAGCCGTCGGTGCGTGTGCCCGGCGCCGCCGGCGACCTGGCCGGCATCGCGCAACGCTATGGCGCCGCCGCGATCCCCGAGAGCGCCGAGGGCTTCGGCTACTGCACGGAGTTCCTCATCGAGGGCGAGCACCTCGATGTCGACGCCATCCGCACCGACCTCGCGCCGCTGGGCGAGTCCGCGCTCGTCGTCGGTGACCCCGAGCTGATCCGCGTGCACATCCACACGACCGACCCGGCGGCACTCATCGGCGTCGCCGCGCAGCGCGGACGCCTGAGCAAGCTCAAGGTCGAGGACATGACGGCGCAGCACCACGAGGTGCTGGAGCGCGCGGGCGCTGCAGAGGCGGCCGCTGTGGCGGCTGTCCCCGACGCACCGCCCAAGCCCGTCGGCGTCGTCGCCGTCGCGCCCGCCTCCGGCTTCCGCGAGATCTTCGAGAGCCTCGGTGTCGACGCGGTGGTGGCCGGCGGACAGACGATGAACCCCTCCATCGAGGACCTGCTGTACGGTGTCGGCGCCGCCAACGCGGAAGCCGTGATCGTGCTCCCCAACAACGCCAACGTGATCCTCACCGCCGAGCAGGTGAACGGGCTCGCCGACGGCCGCGACGTCGCCGTCGTGCCGACGCGCAACGTGCCGCAGGGCATCAGCGCGCTCCTCGTGTTCGACCCGAGCGCCGACATCCAGACCAATTGCCGCCACATGCTCAGCGCCATCGACAAGGTGGTCGCCGTCGAGGTGACGCGTGCCGTGCGCGACAGCCACTCAGACGGCAAGGAGATCAACGCCGGCGACATCATCGCGGTCGTTGACGGCCATATCGCCGCCGTCGGTGGGGACTACGCGACCGTGATCGAGGCGGCGATGCGGGAGCGTGCGGATGAACCGGAGCTCGTCACCCTGTATCGCGGCGACGGCGTCGATGACAACGAGGCCGAACAGCTCGCCGCGGCGTTGCGAACGTCGCATCCCACGACGGAGTTCGAGATCCAGCGCGGCGGCCAGGAGCACTATCCGTTCGTGCTGTCGCTCGAGTAGCGCGTGACGGTTCATCTCGTCACCGACAGCACCTCCGACCTGACGCGGGAGCAGGCCGCAGCCCTCGGCGTCAGCGTCGTGCCGCTCACCGTGCGCTTCGGCGATGAGGAGTTCCTCGACGGTGTCGACCTGGACTCGGACGCGTTCTACGCGAAGCTGCAGACGAGCAGCGTGAACCCGGTGACCTCGCAGCCGACACCAGAGCAGTTCCGCAGCGTGTACGCGTCGTTGCTGGAGTCCCCCGATGACAGCGTCGTCAGCCTGCACATCTCGTCGAAGCTGAGCGGCACGCTGCAGTCCGCGCACGTGGCGCAGCAGGAGGTCGACCCGGGCCGCATCCACCTGGTCGACACCGAAACCGTGAGCGCCGGCCTCCGCTTCGTGGTCGAGGCGGCCGCGCAGGATGTAGCCTCGGGCGCCGACGCCGGCGCCGTGGTGCGCCGCGCCGAGGAGCGTCGCGCCGGCGTGACCATCTTCGTGCTGCTCGACACGCTGACGTACCTGCACCGGGGTGGGCGCATCGGCCGGGCGCAAGCGCTGCTGGGCTCGGTGCTGGGGGTGAAGCCGCTGCTGACCGTTCGCGACGGCGAGGTCGCCCCGCAGGCTCGCGTCCGCAGCCGCCGGCAGGGTGTCGAGATGATCACCGAGCTCCTCCAGGAGCGCATGCCGCTGCAGCGCGTCGCCGCGTTCCACTGCGGCTCGCCCGAGCTGCTGCCGGTGCTCGCGAAGCGGCTGCGCGCCGCGTTGCCGGATGTCGAGATCGTGACCGGCCAGGTGGGGCCCGTTGTTGGCACCTACACGGGGCCCGGTGGGGTGGGCATCGGCGCGATCAGCGCTTTCTGAGCACGCCGCACGGCGCCGGCTCGCGCATCATGGCCGTGTGACGGCGACGATCATCCCGCTGCACCGTTTCGACGGGGACACGCCGGTAGCCGCGCTGCCCAAGGTCCGCGAGGACGATGCCAAGCGCATGGAGAAGCTCGGCATCCACACGGCGCGTGACCTCCTGTTCCATCTGCCCTACCGCTACGAGGACACGCGCGACCTCACACCGCTCGCCGAACTGCAGCCCGGCGACGACCAGACCGCGCGCGTTCGTGTGCGCCGCGTCGGCGGCGTGGAGCGCAGCCCGGTCAAACGGATGGTCTTGGTGCGCGCGGTGTTCGAGGACGCCACCGGCGAGGTGCATGCCGTCTGGTTCAACCAGGCGTTCATGGCGCGCCGGCTGCACGCCGGCGACCAGATCGTCGTGCACGGCCGCCTGAAGCACAACCGCGGGGGGTATCTCGAGTTCCAGAACCCGGAGTTCGAGGTGGCCCACGACGAGCAACATCACGTGGGCACGCTCGCCCCCGTCTACCACGAGACGTACAAGCTGTCGTCGCGAATGCTGCGCAACATCATCGAGCCCGTGCTGCTGTCGCTCGCACCCCGGCTCGACGACATCCTCCCCGAGGAGGTGATGGACCGAGAGGGCCTGATGCCCATCCGCGACGCGTTGCGCGCCGTGCACGAGCCCGAGAGTCGCGAGGAGGCCGCGCAGGGCAATGACCGCATCGCGTTCGAGGAGATGTTCCTGATGCTCCTCGCTGCCGAGCGCGCACGCCGCCGCAGGCTCGAGGCACCCGGGGTGACGATTCCCTACGACATCGAGCTTGCTCGCTCGTTCACCGCGTCGCTGCCCTTCACGCTCACCGACACGCAGCGCGTCGCGGCGCACCAGATCCTCACCGACATGGCCGGGCCCGGGCCCATGAACCGCTTGCTGCAGGGCGACGTCGGCAGTGGCAAGACCGTGGTCGCCGCGCTGGCTGCGCTGATGACTCATCGCGCCGGCCACCAGACAGCGGTGATGGCGCCCACCGAGATCCTGGCGCGCCAGCACGCGGGGACACTCGATGCGCTGCTGACGCCGCACGGCCTGCCGCCGCGGCTGCTGGTGGGCAGCACGAGCGCCGCTGCGCGGCGCGAGATCATCGCCTCGCTCGCCGCCGGCCACAACGCGCTCATCGTGGGCACCCACGCGCTCATCGAGGACGACGTCGTGATGGAGAACCTCGGGCTCGCCGTGGTTGACGAGCAGCACCGCTTCGGCGTGGCGCAGCGGCAGAAGTTGCGCCAGAAGTCCGGGGTCATGCCCAACTTCCTGGCGATGACGGCGACGCCGATCCCGCGCTCCCTCACCCTCACCGCGTACGGTGATGTCGACGTCAGCGAGCTGACGCAGTTGCCACCGGGGCGGCTGCCGGTGCAGACCAGCGTGGTGTCGCCGCTCGAGCGCGAGCGCGCCTATGACTTTGTGCGCGAGCAGGTGCGCGCCGGCGCGCAGGTCTTCGTCATCTGTCCGCTGATCGAGGAATCGGACAAGCTTGGCGCCAAGAGCGCGGTCGCCGAGCACGCGCGCCTGCAGAACGACGTGTTTCCGGAGCTCCGCGTCGAGCTGCTGCACGGCCGCATGGCGGCGCGCGACAAGGAGGCGCGGATGGCCCGCTTCGCCGGCGGCGACGCCGACATCCTGGTCTCGACCAGCGTGGTCGAGGTGGGTGTCGACGTGTCCAACGCGTCGGTGATGTTCATCGAGGGCGCCGAGCGCTTCGGACTGGCGCAGCTGCACCAGTTCCGCGGCCGCGTCGGCCGCGGCACGCGAAAGTCGTACTGCCTGCTGTTCGAAGGTGGCGTCGACGAGGATGGCTCGTCGCGCCTCGCGTATCTTGCCGGCCATACGAGCGGCTTCGACATCGCCGACGAGGACCTGCGCCGCCGCAGGGGCGGGGACGTCGCCGGCCTGCGGCAACACGGCATTCCCGAGATGCAGGCCGCCAACCTGCTCGACGTGGCGATGCAGGCCCGGGCACGCGACGCCGCACGGCGCGTGCTCGACGAGGACCCGTCGTTCAGCGCGCACCCGCCACTCGCCGCTGCGATGGAGCGATACCGCGACATCTTCGACCTCGACTAGCACGCGATGCCTGCTGCGTCGACTCGAATCACGGCGGGGGAGTGGCGCGGCCGGCTGATCGAGACGCCGCGGGGGATGAGCATCCGGCCCACGCGGTCACTGATCCGCCAGTCGCTCTTCAACATCCTCGGGGCGTCGGTCGCGGGCATCCGCATGATCGACCTCTACGCGGGGGCCGGCACCGTCGGCTTCGAGGCGCTGTCGCGAGGCGCGGGCGCCGTCACGTTCGTCGACCGCGACCGCGACGCGCTGCGGCTGATCGTGGCCACTGCTGCGAGGCTGGGCTGCGCTGATCGCTGCACGGTGGTGCGCTCGGACGCTGCCGCGTGGCTGCGCCGCAACCCGGATGACGTGGCCGGCACGGCGCTGGTGTTTGTCGACGCGCCGTACCGCGACACCGAGCTCGACACGGTGCTGGCGCTGCTCGGATCGCATCCACCCGCGCTGGTGGTGTGCGAACATCACGTCAAGCGCCGCCTGCCCGACCGCATCGGAGCCCTCGTGCAGGCACGAGAGACGCGTCACGGCCTCACCACACTCACCTTCTTGCAACGCAGCACAAACGAAGCCGGCGCAGCGTGAGCGAGCGCATCGCGGTCTATCCGGGCAGCTTTGACCCGGTGACGCACGGCCACCTCGACATCCTCGACCGCGCCACGCACATCTTCGACCGCGTCGTGGTCGGCGTGCTGGCCAACTCCACCAAGGAGCCGCTCTTCACGGTCGACGAGCGCATCGCGCTCATCCGCGAGGCGGTGGGCGAGAACCCGTACGTCGACGTCGCCCGCTTCGAGGGCCTGACCGTCGACTTCGCGCGCGCCGTCGGTGCGACCGCGATCGTGCGCGGCCTGCGCGTGCTCTCCGACTTCGAGTCCGAGTTCCAGATGGCTCTCATGAACCGGCGCCTGTACCCGGAGGTGAACACCGTGTTCCTCATGACGTCCGTTGCCAATGTCTTCGTCTCGTCGTCGATCATCAAGGAGGTGTGCCGCCTCGGCGGCAACGTCGACGCGCTGGCGCCGGCCACCAGTGTTTCTGCCATGAAGCGCAAATACGAGCGCGACGGAGGTTCGTGATGCGCGGCGGCATGCAGGTGGCGGAGAGTGTGATCGAGCTCATCGACCAGCTCGAGGACATGGTCGCGGGCAGCCGCCGGCTGCCGCTCAGCACGAGCGTGGTGCTCAACGAGGACGACCTGCTCGAGCTCGTCGACCGCATCCGCCTCGCGATTCCCGATGAGCTCGTGAGCGCGCGCCACACGCTCGACGACTCGCAGCGGATCATGACGGGCGCAGAGGAGGAGTCGGAGCGCCTTCTTGGGCGAGCCGACCAGGAGGCGGAACGCGTGGTTCGCGAGGCGCGCGAGCAGTCCGCGGTGCTCGTTTCGCAGCATCACATCGTGAGCCAGGCGCAGGCGCAGGCCGATGCGCTGCTGAGCGCTGCCGAGGAGCACGCTGCCACGGTGCACAGGGACGCGGACGCGTACGCACGCGAGGTCATGTCGCACCTCGAGGAGCAGATGACCCACCAGCTGGCGACGATCCGTCGCGGCCTGGAAACGCTCCCGCGGGCGCCCGCCGGCCGCAAGCGTCGCTGAACGAACCGATGACCGTCGCAATGAACACCGAGCTGCGCGATCTGTACATGCAGGACCAGGCCGACCGCACCAGCGAGCGGCCGCCGCAGGACCGTGCGCCACGCGACGCCGCTCGCCTGGGACGCGTTGTGGAGCTGATCGATCAGGGCGCTGTGCAGACCGCCGACGATCATTTCCACGCGGCGCTCGTGTTGCAGCACGGACCCGCGCCCGAGCACGCGTGGCGCGCGCACGAGCTGGCCAAGACGGCGGCCGACCTCGGCGCGCCCGGCGCCGCACAGTGGCACCAGGCTCGTGCGCTCGCCGCCGCGGCATACGACCGCTGGCTGGTGCAGCAGGGCCGCCCGCAAAAGTACGGCACGCAGTACCTGGCTCGCGATGGTCGCTGGGAGCTCTGCGACGTGGATCCGGCAACCAGCGACGCGGAGCGTGCCGAATGGGGCGTCGCTCCGCTGCACGAGGCGCTGGCGCGAGCCGACGAGCGAACCGCGCTGGACCCGCCCCGGCTGCACGTCGACGGCCTCCGGCTCTGGCCGTTCTCCGTGGGTGTTCGCCGCACTCTTGCCGCGGCGAACGCGGAGGCGACGCGTTTGGGGCAGCGATGTCTCACTCCCGAGCACCTCCTGCTGGGCATCCTCGACGACGCCGGCAACGGCGCGGCGCGTGTGCTCGACGAGATCGGCTGCGCCGAGACTGTCCGGTCCCGATTGGTCGCGCTGCTCAGCGAGAGGCGCTGAGCACAGCGGCTGTATACTGCGCACAGTTCTAGCTGGCGCATTGTCGCGGCCGGCGGATCGTTCCCGGAGATTCATGCCGCTTCCCAAACAACGCATATCAAAGCGGCGGCGCGACTTTCGCCGCTCTCACCATGCGCTCTCACTGCCCACGCTCGTGCCCTGTCCGCAGTGCCGCCAGCCGCGGCCACCGCATCGGGTTTGTCCCAACTGCGGCCATTACCGCGGGCGTGAGGTGGTTGAGACAGAGTAGGCCGCGCTGAGCGCGAGCCTCGCCCTCTGCTTTCCAGGGCAGGGCAGTCAGGCCGCGGGCATGGCCGGCGGGCTCGATGACGGTCCCATGGCAGCCGAGCTGCTCGGTGTCGCCACGAGCGAGGGGCTGGATCTCGCCGCCGCCCTGCGCGGGGACGATGCTGCGCTGCGACCGACCGAGGTCGCCCAGCCGGCCCTGTTGTTCGTCGAAGCCGTGCTTGCGGCGGAGCTTGCTGGCGGCGTGGCCGTGGCCGCGGTTGCCGGCCACAGCGTGGGCGAGTACGCGGCGTGCGTTTTCGCGGGCGCGATCGCGCCCGCCGACGCGATGCGGCTGGTCATCGCGCGCGGCCGCGCCATGGCCTCGATGCGCGAGGGCGCGATGAGCGCGATCCTCGGTCTCGACGAAGCGACGCTCGCCGACGTGTGCGCGGAGGTCTCCGCGTCCGGTACCAAGGTGGTGGTCGCGAACCTCAACGCGCCGGGACAGACCGTCATCAGCGGGACGGTTGCCGGCGTCGAGGCCGCAGAGGCGCTCGCTCAGCAGCGCGGTGCGCGCCGTGCCGTGCGATTGAACGTCAGCGGCGCGTTCCACTCGCCGCTGATGGCCGATGCCGCCGAGCGGCTGAGCGCTGTGCTCGACGCCGTCGCGATCGAACGCGCGCGTCTCCCGATCGTGGCCAACGTTGACGCCACACCGGTCACCGAGCCCGATGCGATTCGCGACCGCCTGCGCCGCCAGCTCACCGCACCGGTGCGCTGGGTGGACTGTGTCAACCGCCTGATCGAGATGGGCGCGACGACGCTGGTCGAGGTGGGGCCGAGCAACGTCCTGAGCGGACTGTCGCGGCGCATCGCTCCGGCGGCGGTCACGCTGCAGGTGGCCACGTCCGAGGCCGCGCACGGCCTGGTCGTGACGGCGCAGTGAGCGTGACGGGCGGAGCGCTCGCCGGCCAGGTGGCGCTGGTCACCGGCGGCTCGCGTGGCATCGGAGCCGCAACAGTGCGTGCGTTTGCAGCCGCCGGCGCGGATGTCGCGGTCGCGTACGGCGCCGGCGCAGACGCTGCCGAGACCGTAGCGGCGAGCGCACGCGATCAGGGTGTGCGCGCGATCACGCTCGACGCGGACTTGACCGACGCGGCCGCGGCGGCGTCGCTGGTGCCGCGTACCGTCGAGGCATTCGGACGCATTGACATCGCGGTGAACAACGGCGGACTCACCCGCGACGGGCTTGCGCTGCGCATGAGCGACGACGACTGGAACACGGTCATCGCCGTCGACCTCACCGCCGCGTTCGCGGTGTGCCGCGCGGCGCTGAAGCCGATGCTGCGTGCGCGGTACGGGCGCATCGTCAACGTCTCCAGCGTCAGCGGCATCGCCGGGAATGCAGGCCAGGCCAACTATTCGGCCGCGAAGGCCGGCCTCATCGGCCTCACCAAGTCACTCGCGCGCGAGATTGCCACGCGCAGCATCACCGTCAACGCCGTCGCGCCGGGATTCATCGACACGGAAATGACGCGCGCGCTGCCCGACGCGGCGCGGGGCGCCGCAGCGACGGCGACCCCAATGCAACGACTGGGCACGGCGGAGGAGGTGGCCGCTGCCATCCTCTTCCTTGCGTCACCCGGCGCGAGCTACGTCACCGGGCATGTGCTCCAGGTCGACGGCGGTCTCGGAGCCTGAGCATGACAATGGATGACGAGGTGGCCCCGGAGAGCCGCGATCCCGCTCCCGAAGCCGGCGGCGAAACGCCTGCCGCGGCGCGTCCGCGGCGCAGGCGGCGCCGCGCGCCCACGGCCACGACCGAGAGCGCCGCAGTTGTTGATCGCGATGTCAACGGCGAATCGCCTGCAGCGCCTCGCGCACCAACACCGGAGATTGTTGTCGACGGCGCGTCGGGGCCCTTCGCCTTCGCGCCACCCGACGCTATCGTTTCCGGTCAGAATGCGGGCTCTCCCCCAGACGAAGAAGAAGGAAACATCGATGCCAGACCTCACCTACGACCGGTTCAAGGCGATCGTGGCCGACCAGCTCGGCGTCGAGCCGGATCAAGTGACACCGGAGGCGTCGTTCGTGGAGGACCTCAACGCCGACAGCCTCGACCTGGTGGAGCTGATCATGGCGTTCGAGGAGGAGTATCAGATGGAGATCTCCGACGAGGACGCGGAAAAGATCGGGACGGTGGGGCAGGCCTGGGAGTACATCCAGGAGAAGGTGGGGGCGGCCTCCTAGCGCTGCCGCCGGGGGACGGTCCGTCGGGCACGCTCTCCGACGAGGAGCAGACCCGGCTTGTCGATCTGCAGAAGCGCCTCGGCCTCACATTCCGCAAGCAGATCCTGCTGCGCGAGGCCATGACGCATGCGTCGTGGAACAACGAGCGTGGCATGCCCAGCGGTCCCGGTCAGGACAACGAGCGCCTCGAGTATCTCGGTGACGCCGTCCTCGAACTCGTCGTCGGCGACTACCTGTTCCGTCGCTTTCCCGCGTATGACGAGGGGCAGCTCACACAGCTGCGCGCAGCGTTGGTCAACACGACGTCGCTGGCGCGACTAGGTGAACGCCTCGGCCTCGGTGACACGCTGCTGCTCGGCAAGGGCGCGGCAAAAACCGGGGCGCGGCAGCTCCCCTCGCTGCTGGCCAATGCGTTCGAGGCGCTGATCGGCGCGATCTTCGTCGACCAGGGGTACCGCGCCGCCGCGAAGGTCTTTCTGTCAAACATCGGCGACCTCGCCGAGTGGAGCGACGAGAACTTCAAGGGACGCCTCCAGGAGGCGTCGCAGGAGCGCACCGGCGACACGCCCCATTACCGCGTGACCGCCGTGGGCGGTCCTGGACACGCGCGGCAGTACTCCGCCGATGTGCTGCTCGCCGGCGCCGTGAGTGGAACCGGCCGCGGCGGCACCAAGCAGGCGGCGGAGCAAGCC
>JBOHUE010000038.1:0-16258 GCA_050734185.1 Candidatus Dormibacteria bacterium
CCTACCGTCACGCTCAGGGCAGACCGTGCACGACGTCCTTCGAGCTGGTGGATCTGCTCGACTACTGACGCCGCGCGGCGGTCGCGTTGCGGAAGCGGCGCGCGATCTCCGGCACCAGGTTCACCGCGACCACGGGGTGCTCGAGCAGGAACTCCCGCAATCCGCCCACCGGCAGCGTCACGCAACGCAGCAACGTCTCGGCCTTGACGGTGGCCGTGCGGGGCCCGCCGTCGAGTGCTGACACTTCGCCGAAGAAGTCTCCCGGGCCAAGGGTTGCGACCGTCTCGTCGTCGATGATGACCGCGGCCTGTCCGTCGAGGATGATGAAGAACTCGGGGCCGCCCATTCCCTCGGTGATCACGCCGTGACCGGCGAGGTACGTCGCATCGTCCAGCTGATCGGCGATGGTCTCGAGCTCGTCCCGCGCGAGTCCGCGGAAGAGCGACATCGACTCCAGCGTGGGGATAACGTCCTCGCGAGTGGTTCCCATGGTCGCCTCCTCCTCCTGCTGCGCAGGCGAGGAGTCTAGCCCTCAGTGACCGGTCGCGAGTTGTACGGCTTTGACGAGCAGGAGGAGCACGGCGACCGCCAGGTAGCTGAACAATGCGGTCAGCGCCACGGTGCGCGCCCGCGACGAGGGCGGCCGCGTCAACAGTGCCAGGGGCGGCATGCGCCACGTGTCCCGGTTGCCAGGATCGTGCGGCGTTGCCTCAGCGCCCCCACCACCTCGCGTGTAGAGCCCGAGTGCGACCAGGGCCACGAGCAGCACCGCGACGAGCACGATGAACAGTACCCCGACGCTGATCGCGGGGAAGATCGTCGACGTCACCAGGATCAGCGAAAGGACGAGGAGGGTGCCGAGGATCACGCTCGCCAGCGCGTTGAGCCAGGGTCGGTTGACCCATGGCCCCAGCACCGCCGGGTCGTTGCACAGGAGGAGCAGAAACAGGCTCGCGCTCGGGAGCAGGATCCCGGCGAGCGCCTGCACGGCGATCGTGATCAACCCGAGCGGCGCGGACGGAATCAGCACGATGCCGGCGGCGACGAATACCAGCGAGGCGTAGCTCGCGTAGAACGGCTTGGCCTCGCGCCACGACCGATGCAGCGAGTGCTTCATGCCGAACACGTCGCCGAACGCGTACGACGTGGCCAGCGTCACAGCACTCGCACCGATGATCGACGCATCGATGAGGACCACCGCGAAGATGGCGCCGCCCGTTGAGCTCGCATATCGCGAGATGCCGCGCGCGACATGCTCGGCGTCGACGAAATGGCCCGCGAGCGCCGTTCCCTGGAACGTTCCCGCAGCGGCGATCATGATCGCGCCGGCGCCGAGGACGACGACAAAGGCGCCGATGACTGTGTCGACCCGCTCGTAGGGAATCCACCGCGGGGTGATGCGCTTGTCGATGACGTTCGACTGCTGGAAGAACAGCTGCCAGGGGGCCACGGTCGTGCCGACGATCGCGATGATCAGCAGCACCGACGTCGAGGTGACACCGCCCTTGATGCCGGGGACGAAGGTGTCATGCACCGCCTGGCCGATTGGCGCGTGCACCAGCACGACCAGGGGAATGATCAACAGGTTGGCGACGATGAACAGGAACATCGCGCGCTCCCAGCGCTCGAAGCTGCCGCTCACGGCGATCATGACCAGCATCACAGCGGCGAGCGGCACGGCGATGTACGGCGACAGGCCGAAGTACTCGGCGCCGAGGCTGATGCCGATGAACTCTGTGACGATGGTGAGGAAGTTGAGTGCGAAGAGGTCGACGACGGAGAAATAGCCCCAGAACCTGCCGAATCGCTCGAAGATCAAGCGCGCGTGGCCGACGCCGGTGACCGCGCCGAGGCGCACCACCATCTCCTGGTTCACGATGAGCACCGGGATCAGCAGGAGCAGCGTCCACAGCAGGCTCGTACCGTTGTTCTGACCCGCCTGCGCGTAGGTCGCCACACCGCCGGCATCGTTGTCGCCGACCATGACAATGAGCCCGGGGCCCATGATCGCGAGCAGCGCGAGCAGCCGCTGACGCCACGTGCGCTTGCCACCGCGCTCGGGCGCGTGGATGGTTCCCAGGGCACCACGAATCTCACCGACGTGCGCGTCGTCGAGAACCGCACTCTTTGCGCTGGGAGCCCGGCCGCGCTTGGCCTGCTCGTCGATCTGCAACCGAACCTCCGCCCTGGAGGCGGCGAGATACCGCTAGGAGGTCAGGGCCGCGCCGTCACCTCCGCGCGGGCGTCGCTGGGTCTCTCGCCGTCGTCCACGGGTACCTCAGCACCGCCCGATATCGCAGCGATGCACGGCGTCCGGGAGCGGCCGGCGGGCTCCGGCCTCATCGCCCGCGATCCGGGTGATGCCCCCAACGCTCATCGTGCGCTCTGCCCTGCGCACTGATTGTACCCACGCGGCCCCGCGGACTCTCAGTCAGCGTCTGCCTCGGCGCGCCGCCGCCACGAATCGGGGAGGATCGCCTCGAGCACGTCGTCGACGGTGATCACACCGATGATGCGGTTCTCGTCATCGACCACGGGAACGCAGATGAGATTGAAGTCAGCCATGCGCATGGCGACTTCCGGGAAGTCATCGTCGGGATGCAGCGCGCGTTCTCCTGGTTCGATGAGGTCGCCGATACGCGAGCCGTTACCGTGCTGCACCAGCGTGACGAGCGGCACCGACCCGGCGAGCCGCTGCTCAGCGTCGGTGACGAACACGTCAGACGCAACCTGTTCGGGCACATCCGCCGCACGCACCGCCTCGAGGGCCTGCGTGACGGTGGCGTCCTCGGAGACGGTCACGAAGTCGGTGGTCATGAGGCCGCCGGCGCTGTCCGAGTTGTAGCCGAGCAACGCTCGCACCTTCGCCTGCTTGCCCGCGGGCAGCAGCGACAGAACGTGGAGCCGCCGCGGCTGGTCGATCTCGGTGATCAGATCGGCGGCGTCATCGGCTCCCATCTCCGCGAGCACAGCGGCCGCCTCCTCATCCGAACGGTCGCTCAGGAACTCCACCTGGTGTTCGGTGTCGAGCTCCTCGAAGACGTCGGCCTCGAGCTCCGGGTCCTGGTGCACGGCGGAGATGATCTCCTCGCCCTCCTCGTGCGACGCCTGCTCCACGATGTCCGCGATCTGTGCGGGATGCAGCGTGCGCAAGCGCCGCAGCGGGAGCAGCAGCCGCGACGTCGGCACGTGGCCGACGAAGGGCTCGACATCCTGCCAGTCGACGAACGCGCTGCTGTTCTCTGGGAGCCCGCGGACACCAAGCGGCAGGAAGCGGCGGAGGACGCCGCCCGGGCTGGAGTTGACACCGGCGACGTGCCACCCGCCCTCGCGCAGCAGCGCGATGTCATGCGCGTTGATCAGCCGGCCGGTGGAGACGCGGATCATGCGGCGGTCGAGCACGTCCTGGCGCAGCAGCACCTCGCCCTGCCGCCGCTCGAAGCGCGCCAGGCTCAGCGTCTCGCCCGTGAGGTTGACGACGCCGGGGGCCATGTCGGCGATTCGCTCGCCCGGGACAAACAGCTGGCGTCCCCCGATGCGGCCGACGAGGCCGGTGACGGGCGGGTAGCCGCCGTCGCCGAGGCGGACGATGACGTCGTCGACGCGGCCGAGCTTCTCGCCGGCGCGGTCGACCAGCTGCCCCTTCACCAGCTCCGTGAGCCAGAGCTGTGGGGCGGGCGCGGCGGCCGTCGCCGCACCGCCGGGCTGTGACGTGGCCATGTGGGGCGAGTCTGACACGGCACGGGTCCGAAGGAAATGTCCGGCCCATGTCCCCCGGGGGGCTGGACAGTGTTGTACATGGGCGCCCTAATGACGGCATGAGAGCCAACCCCGAGGCGCTACTCGTCGAGGACGACGCGATCACCCTCGAGGAGCTGCGCCTGCACTTCGCGCGCAAGCGCTTCTATCCGCTCGCGGCGCGGAGCGCCACGCGCGCCCTCTCGATGCTGGAGAACAACAGCGAGTCGAGCCGGCCGGTGCTCGCGGTCGTCGACTGGGATCTGCGCCACGCGCCCGACGGTCAGCCCACGTCCGCGGCGGTGCTCGACTGTTTGGCGCGCAAATTCGGGGAGTGCCTCGTCCTCGTGTACTCGCAGAACATCGACGCGCTCGGCGTGCGCAGCGACGTCTATAGGTCACACCCCCGCGCATGGCTGCACGACAAGCGCGACGGGCTTCCCTCACTCATTCAGCGGATCGACCGCATGCTCGATCAGCAGGTGGGCGATCTGCGTGTGCACGACGGTTCGGCGGTGGTGCACTTGCCCACGCAGGACGAGCATCACCATCGCGAGGCGGTGCGGCTGGTGGTGCATCACCCCGAGATCGTCACCTTCCACTCGGACACGGCGACCAAGGCGGTGCGCCGGTTTGGTGACTGGCTGCAGCGCCACGAGTCGATGGTCAAGCTCGTTTCCCTGGGGAATCGGAAATACCGGCTCGCGGTCAACCCACCCGACGCCGCGTGAACCTCACGCTCGCGGATCTGCGCGCGCTGCCGCTCGCCTCGGCGCTGGTGGGTGCGGACGGTGAGGTGGTGGCGTCTACACCGGAGTGGCGTGGCGACGGACCCGGCGCCGCGTCGTATCCGGTGCGACGCAGCCGGCTCGTGGTGTGTGTCGAGCCGGCGGCCCCGGACTGTGCGGCGCTGCTCGACCGGTTGCTGTGCGAGCTCGACTCCGCGGCTGCGTCGGCCACGCGGCCGCGATCGCAGCAGGTGCGCATGCTGGCGGCGTCGCTGCGCCTCGTCGCCGGCCGGAGCATCAACGGCGGCGCGTCACTCGCGTCCGACGACGTGCTGGTGCTCGCCCGCGCCGGCATCGAGGCGCGAACGGGACTGCGCGTCCGCACCAGCAGCACCACGGCATTCGATGTCGCCGGTGGAGACGCGGCGGCGCTGGCGCTGGTGCAGCTTGGCGTCAACGCGGAGCGGCACGGCGGGGCGACCGAGGTGACGATCGGCGTCATCACCGGGGCAGTCGGTGTCATGTGGCGGGGCGACGCGTCGACGCGGGTGACGACGGCGCGCAGGCATCAGGATCGACACCGGTGGGGCCTCGGCTTCGCGCGCATCGCCGCCGACGCCATGGGCGCGACGGTGCATGCGCCGCAGCGTTGCGAAGACGGGCGGCTGGTAGCGCTGCTCGAGGTCGGCGTCCCGCGCCTCACTCTCCCCCTGGCGGCCGTGCGCGATCAGCGGGTCGTGCGCGCTACGCGATCGTGGGACGAGGAGACCGGTGCGCTGCCCGGGACGCCGGTGACGGCGAATCAGCAGGTCATGGACTCATACACGCGCGCGGCCCGCGAACCAGGGGCAATCGCGCGCACAACAAGCATGGCCGCACGGAGCACCGGCGACCTCACCTGGATAGCGGTGCCGCCAGATGACGCCGCAGATCGTGCCCGCGATGTTGTCGACGGGCTCACGCACGAGCAGGCGCTCGTCGACGGCGTCGCCGAGCCACAGCGCTCGCGCATCAACGCGCTCGCGCAGCTGCTCAACCACGCACTCGGCGCGCCGCTGCAGCGTGTCGTCGCCTCTGCCTGGAGCAAGCGGGTGAACGCGCTCGCGCGACCCTTCGAGCTGCGGATGCCGGTCCCCGCGTACGACGGTGCAGGCGCGGTCGACCCGTCGGTCTCGGCGTTGCTCGCGGCGGAGGCCGGCGAACGCTTCGAGGTCGAGGGCGACTCGCTCTGGCTGCGAGTGCGCGCAGCCGAGATGGACAGTCCGCTGGTCCGCGGGCTCGTCAGTCCGGGGTCGAACCGAATCCTGCTGGGCTAGGTCGCGAGCGTGGCCGGCCACCACGGGTCCGGCTCGCCATTGAACGAGGCGTCGCGATGGTGCGCGCGCACCACCGTCTTGATGTTGCCGCGCACGTTGAAGTCGCCGACCACCTCGCAGAAGCGCGGGGCGAGCAACGTCACCAGGTCCGACAGAACGATGTTGACCACGTCCTCGTGGAAGACGTTGCGATCGCGGTAGCCATTGATATACAGCTTCAGGGACTTCAGCTCGACGCAGCGTGGTCCGGGAACGTAGCGCACGTGCAGAGTCGCGAAGTCGGGGAAGCCCGAGCGCGGGCAGAGGCACGTGAACTCCGGGATCGTGAACTGGATGGTGTAGTCACGCTCCGGCGTGCGGTTGTCGAACGATTCCAGCGTGGCCTCGCGAATGGCCTTGGCGCCGTACGGCTCGCCGCTCATCGCGCCGTTCCACGCACGCGCGACATCATCGACGTCACCGGGATGGGTGAGAAGTTCGTGTCGCGATCGTCGGCGTCGACGCCCTCCCATCGCTTGAGGACGCTGACGATCGCGTACGTCAGTGGCGTTGCCGCGATCTCGTACGCCACCTTCAGGAGCCACACGTCGCGGATGATGACCAGCAACAGGGACCAGGGTTGCACGCCCGCGAACGCGATGGAGATGAACACCGCGCTGTCCACACCCTGGCCGATGAGTGTCGAGCCGATGGTGCGCGTCCACAGGAACCGTCCACGAGTGAACACCTTGAGCCGCGCGAGCACGAACGAGTTGAGGAACTCGCCGCAGAGGTAGGCCACCAGCGACGCCAGCACCAGGCGCGGCGTCTGCCCGAGAATGCGTGCGTAGGCGGTCTGGTCGGGGTAGTGCGAGTCGGCGGGGATGGCGATCGCCGCAGCGACGAACAGCACCACGACGATGTTGGCGAGGAACCCCGTCCAGATGACTGCGCGCGCGGTCGAGTAGCCCCACACCTCGGTGAGCACGTCGCCGAAGAGATACGCCAGCGGGAAGATCACGATCGCCGCCGGCGCCACCAGCGGGCCGATGTCTGCGACCTTGACCGCGATGATGTTCGACGTGATCAGCGCTGCCACGAACAGCGCGGACACGGTCAGGAGCGCCGGGCTCGGGGTGCGCAACTGCTTGGTTGTCTCCGCCATGCGCGGCTAGGGTAGAACGGTCGAGAGCTTGTCCACCGACGTCTGGATCAGCGACCGCAGGCTGTTGGGGCCGGCCTGGGTGCCGGCCGGGAGCAGCTGGATGATGACGCTCACGTACTTGTCCAGCTGCACCGCCTCCACGGCGAGGTCGGACGGCGTCTGCGTGATCGCGTACGAGAACGAGTATGTGCCCAGGTCGTCCTTAACGCCGGGGCTCGGCGCGTCGCTGCATGACTGCGACGCCGTGAAGTAATGCGTGATGAAGTCGTTCGCGTGCTGAGCGGTGTCGAAGCCGCCCACGACGTTGCCGTAGATGCGGCCGGAGACCGCCTGCACCTCGCTCTTGTACTGCTGCACCAGACCGGCGCTCGTGCTGGGCGAGCATTTGGTCGCCGTGAGGTCGGGCACGTCGGTGGGGCTGCGCACGGTGGCGCCGTCGGCGAAGTCCGCGGTCGTGAGCGTCGCGGACTGGAGCGCGATGCTCGTGGACGTCGGTGCGGCGGACGGCCGCGGTGTGCCCGTCGCCGCCGGCGACCCGCCGCATGCGACCGCCGCGCACAAGATCAGCGGGCCCAGGGCGAGCGGCACCATTACTGACCTCACTCGTCGATGGTATTGGAGGCTCGGTTGGCGATGCGAGGAGGAGCGACGCTCGCCCTGGCGGCGATCTCGCTTGGCTGCGTGGCGTGCAGCCCGTCGACGTCGTCGACCAGCCGGTCCGCGAGCACGGTGCTGCACGTCGACGTGTCCGATCTGCCGTCGCAGCTGGCCCCGGACAACCCCTGGTTCCTCGCCTCGAGCACCATGTGGGAGCCGCTGTACTCCTACACTCCCGGCCTGGGCTACGCGCCCGGGCTCGTGGACTCGCTCGACCACACGCAGGACGACCTCACCTGGACGTTGCACGTGAGGCCCGACCTGAAGTGGTCCGACGGCCAGCCACTCGACGCGAACGACGTCGCGTATTCATTCCACCATGCGATCGACCCGCGCAACGGCGTGAGCTACGCCTCCAATCTCATGCTCAGCGTCAAGGGCGCCGCTGCTGCCGAGGACGCCGATCCAATGCTGCCCGCGTCACAGATCCAGGGGCTCGTCGACGCCACAGGCATCCGCGTCCTGAACTCGACGACCGTGCAGATCGTGCTCGAGCATCCCGAAGTCGACCTCGAGCCGTTCCTGGCCTCGGCGTCGCTGTCGCCACTGCCGCAGCACGTGGTGGAGCGCACCGGCACCGCCAAGTTCGGCACCTCGCTCGCGAGCCTCGTCACCAGCGGCCCGTTCCTTCCTGCCAGCTTCGACCACAACAAGGGATTCACGCTCAAGCCCAACCCCCACTACTTCGGCCCGCAGCCGGCGCTGAAGGAGATCGACGTCCGCGTCGTCTCCGGCGCCGATGACGCCAACTCGGACCTCAGGTCGGGCGCGGCGCAAATGACCGATCCCTTCGACCCCGTGTTCCTGGGTCAGTCGCCCGACGCGTACTTCTCGAGCCCGTTGTGGCACAGCGCCGCGTCCTTCGACATCCAGCCGATCGTTTTCAACGCGCAGTCGACCACGCTTCGCTCCGCGGATGCGCGGCGAGCGTTTGCGGGCGCGATCAACCGCCAGGTCATCGCGGACGTTGCCCTCAGCAAGGATGCGAGCGCGGCCACCGCGTTCTTCCCGGTTGGGACGCCGGGTGTTTCGGCCAACGTCGCGGTGCCCAGCCTGTCCGCGGCAGCGGCGGCTGCCGCGTTCTCGGCCGCCGGGATTACGCCCGGCACCCACATCAGGCTGCTGTACATCAACCAGGGCGCGGCCGCCAAGGTGGCCGCCGGCGTCGCGCATGACATCGGCGCGACGGGCCTGGCGGTCGACGTCGAGGCGGTCGCGCCGTCCGGCGTGTTCAGCAGGCTCATCAGCGGCAACTACGACGCGGTCATCGGGATGCACACCAGGCCGTTCTACCCATCGGCAACGTCGTTGCTCGATGTCGCGTGGAATCTCGTCGCCGGCGCCTACGGCACCTGGCCGCCGGGCGATATCGGCGCAGCTATCACCACGCTGCAGGACACGACGGACCCGGCGACGCAGCCGGCGCAGACGCAGAGCGTCGCTCAGTCAATACTTCAAAGCGGTGCGTTCTCGCCATTGACGGTGGGCAAGCTCGGCTGGATGCAGTCGCCGCGCGTGACTGGCCTGACCATCGATAGCGTCGCGCTGAACCTCGAGCGCGTCCCATTCACGGGGGTGTCGGTGCACTGAGCCGGCTCGACGGTCCGACGACGTTCGGCGCTCCCACATCCGTGCTGCTAGCATCGCGTGGCCACAGGGCAAATTGAGGTGGAGGTCCGAACCAACGATGCTTGCCAATGCCAACTATCACGCGACGCTTCCCGCCAGCGACTTCGAGCGGGCCAAGGCTTTCTACGCCGAGAAGCTCGGGCTCACGCCGTCGAGCGACGTGCCCGGGGGAGCCTTCTACGAGAGCAACGGAACGCGATTCCTGCTGTTTCCGTCCGGGGGTGTTGCGTCCGGTACGCACACGCAGCTGGGATTCACGGTCGATGACATCGCAGCGACGGTGAACGATCTCAAGCAGCGCGGCGTGCAGTTCGAGACGTACGACTTCCCGGGCTTCGACAAGGCCACCGGCATCTCTTCGGCCGGCGGCGTCCAGTCAGCGTGGCTCAAGGACAGCGAGGGCAACCTGCTCGGGATCGTGCAGCTGCCGGGCTGAGGAGACTCAGACTTCGATCGGCTCGGTTTCGATCGGCGCGGATTCTCCGAGCCCGCCGCTGATGGAAAGCTGGTCGCCGTCGGCGCGCACGTCGATCACGTCGCCCTCGCGGAAGCGTCCTTCGAGGATCGCCATCGCGATCGGGTCCTCGAGCTTGCGCTGGATGAGCCGCTTCAGCGGACGCGCACCGTACGTCGGGTCGTAGCCGTCGCGCGCGAGCAGGTCCAGCGCCGTGTCCTCGACGTTGAGCAGGAGCTTGCGCGCGTCGAGTCGCAGTGACAGACCGCGCAGCTGGATCGACACGATCTGGCGCAACTGCTCAGGATCGAGCCGCGAGAACAGGATGATGTCGTCGACGCGGTTGAGGAACTCGGGCCGGAACTGCTGTCGCAGCTCGACGAGCACGGCGTCACGTACCCGATCCCACTGCTCCGGCGACGGGTTGTCCGGCACCTCCGCGATCAGATGCGAGCCGATGTTGCTCGTCATGATGATGACGGCGTTGCGGAAGTCGACGGTGCGGCCCTGACCGTCGGTGAGACGGCCCTCGTCGAGCAGCTGCAGCAGCACGTTGAACACGTCGCCGTGCGCCTTCTCGATCTCGTCCAGGAGCAGCACGGTGTACGGGCGACGCCGCACCGCCTCGGTGAGCTGACCGCCCTCCTCGTAGCCGACGTATCCGGGTGGCGCGCCGATGAGTCGTGACGTCGAGTACTTCTCCATGTACTCGCTCATGTCGATGCGCACCATCGCGCGCTCATCGTCGAAGAGCAGCTCCGCGAGCGCGCGCGCGAGCTCGGTCTTGCCAACGCCGGTGGGCCCCAGAAATATGAACGAGCCGATCGGCCGGTTGGGATCCGACAAGCCGGCGCGCGCGCGGCGCACCGCGTTGGCGACGGCGCCGATGGCGTCGTCCTGCCCGACCACGCGCGTGTGCAGGTCCTGCTCCATGCGCAGCAGCTTCTGCATCTCCCCCTCGAGCATCTTGCTCACCGGGATGCCGGTCCACGTGGACACGACGCGCGCGATGTCCTCTTCGGTCACCTCCTCCTTGAGCAGCGGGCTGTCGCCCTGCAGCTCGACAAGACGCGCCTGCTCCTGCTCGAGCCCGCGCTCGAGCTCGATGAGCTGGCCGTACTTGAGCTCTGCGGCGTGCTGGAAGTCGGCCGCGCGCTCGGCGCGCTCCGCCTCGTGCTTCACCTGCTCGATGCGCTCCTTGAGCTCCTGGATCGCGGTGATCGCGCCCTTCTCCTGCTCCCAGCGACTGCGCAGAGCGGTCGCCGTCTCCTGCAGGTCGGCGAGCTCCTTCTCCAGCGCATTCAGGCGGTCGCGCGACGCGGTGTCGGTCTCCTTCTTCAATGCCTCGCGCTCGATCTCGAGCTGGCGGATCTCGCGCTCGACGACGTCGAGCTCGGTGGGCAGCGAGTCGATCTCGATGCGAAGCCGCGACGCGGACTCGTCAACGAGGTCGATCGCCTTGTCGGGCAGAAACCGATCGGTGATGTATCGATCGCTCAACACTGCTGCCGACACGATCGCGGAGTCCGTGATGCGCACGCCGTGGTGCACCTCATAGCGCTCCTTGAGGCCGCGCAGGATGCTGATCGTGTCCTCAACCGACGGGGGGTTGACCAGCACCGGCTGGAAGCGGCGCTCGAGCGCAGCGTCCTTCTCGATGCGCTTGCGGTACTCGTCGAGTGTTGTGGCGCCGATGGTGCGCAGCTCGCCGCGCGCCAGTGCCGGCTTGAGCATGTTGCCCGCGTCCATCGCACCCTCTGCGGCACCCGCGCCGACGAGCGTGTGCAGCTCGTCGATGAAGAGGACGACCTGACCGTTGGAGCCCGTGACCTCTTTCAGCACCGCCTTGAGCCGGTCCTCGAACTCACCGCGATACTTGGCGCCGGCGACGAGTGAGCCGAGGTCCAGCGCGATAACGCGCTTGTCCTTCAGCCCTTCGGGGACGTCGCCGCTGGCGATGCGTTGCGCCAGCCCCTCAACGATCGCCGTCTTGCCGACGCCTGGCTCGCCGATGAGCACGGGGTTGTTCTTGGTCCGGCGCGACAGCACCTGGATCACGCGGCGCACCTCGTCGTCGCGGCCGATGACCGGGTCGAGCTTGCCGCGCCGAGCCGCGTCGGTGAGATCGCGGCCGTACTTCTCGAGCGCCTGGTACTTGTCCTCGGGGTTTGCGTCGGTGACACGCTGCGACCCGCGCACGGCCTCGAGCGTCCCGTACACGCGGTCGCGCGTGACGCCCGCGTCCTGCAGCAGACGCGTGGCCTCGCCGCCGGGCTGGGCCAGGATGCCGAGCAGCAGGTGCTCGGTGGAAACGTACTCATCGTTGAGGCGCGCCATCTCGTCGAACGCCGACATGAGCACGGCGCGAAGCTGGGCGCCCACCTGGGGCTCGCCGCCGCCGACCTGCTTGGGCCGGTTGTCGAGGATCGCGCGCAGGCGGGCCGCGAGCGGGCCGGGCGCCACCTCGAGGCGTTGCAGCAGCGTCGGGATCAGCCCCTCCTGCTGCTCCAGCAGGGCCAGCAGCAGGTGTTCGGGCTCGACCGTGGCGTGTTGCAGCAGCTGTGCGGCCTGCTGTGCCGCCTGCAACGCTTCCTGGGATCGCTCGGTGAATCGGTCCAGTCGCACACGCACAATTTACCCAGTCACCGCGCCCGGTAATCGGTAAGCTAGCGCCCGATGCGCCTTCCCACGTCCAGGTGGACGATTGCAGGGGCCGGCGCGATCGTCATAGTCCTGTTGGCGACGCTGATCCTGGTGCGCGTGACCGACCATCCGGTGGCGGCACGGACCGGAGTGGCATCGAACGCAGCGGTCGCGGCCGACGGGCTCCACGCGCCCTGGTACGGCCTCAAGGTCCTTGGCGGCGACCACTCATTCACCGGGTCGCCGGCGGCGGCCGCGCCGCCGAACACGGCGGCCGCAGGCATCCTGGTCGACGACGACACGCATCGCATTCTGTGGGCGAGCAACGCGCACACGCAGCTCGCGCCGGCGAGCACGATCAAGCTGCTGACAACAATGGTCGTGCTGGAGAACTACAGTCCCGACACGCTGATCACGGCGACGCCTGATGGGCTCTTCACGGCCGGCGACGAGACAAAGATGTACATCGAGCCGGGTGACAAGCTCACGGTGCAGGAGCTGCTCACCGGTCTGCTCATGGTCAGCGCCAACGATGCGGCCGACGTGCTCGCCGTCGAAACGGTGGGCCTGCAGAAGTTCGTCGCAGCCATGAACGCGCAGGCGGACGCGCTCGGATTGAAGGACACGCACGCCACTTCCCCGGTGGGACTGGACGACGACGGCATGTATTCGTCGGCGTACGATCTCGCGGTGCTGGCCTCGACCGATTACAGCCAATGGCCGCTGTTTCGCACCATCGTTGGCACGCAGGAGACGGATCTGCCGGCCAGCGACCTGCACGGCGACTTCACCCTCACCAACGTGAACCAGCTCCTCACCATGTACCCGGCCGCGGTCGGCATCAAGACGGGCTACACCGGCAACGCCGGCAACTGCCTCGTCAGCATGGCCATGCGCGACGGGCACCGGCTGATCAGCGTGCTGCTCAACGAGCCGAACCAGATCTTCGCGACGTCGCGCGCACTGCTCGACTGGGGCTTCACCCAGGAGGGATTGCCCACGCAGCTGCCGACACCACCGCCGGCGCCGGCGCACTGACATGCGCCTCACCATCCTCGGCAGCGGCGACGCATTCAGCGGATGCGGCTGCAACGCGGGGTACGTGATCGACGGCACGGTGCTCGTCGACTGCGGCGCCCCGGTCACAGCGCTCGCGCGTCGCGCCGCGCTCGACATTCGCGAGCTGCGTCTGATCCTGCTCACACACTTCCACGCGGATCACACGTACATGCTGCCGGTCGTCATGGGTGGGCTCGGGCTCAGCGATCATCCCGCTCCGCCGGGCCTGGTCATCGGGGGACCGGTGGGCACGCGCGAGTACGTCGACCGGCTCCTCGTGACGGGCTACGGCCACCACATCATCGACATGATCAACGACACCATCGCGCCGACCTATGCGCTCCTGCAGGACGGCGACGACGTCGAGATCGCGGGGTATCGCGTGCAGGCGCACGCGGTCATCCACAGCCTGGGCCCGTCACTGGCATACACGGTCACCGATTCAGCGGGGACGCGCGTCGGATTCAGCGGCGACAGCGCGCTCTGTCCCGGCCTGGCGCGCGCAATTCGCGGCTCCGATCTCTTCGTGTGCGAGTGCACCGGTTGGGGGGCGCCCGTGCCCGGCGGTCACCTGTGGAGCGAGGAGGTGTCGGAGCTCATCGCCGCCAACCCGTCGACGACGTTTCTGCTCAGCCACCTCAAGGAACGGCACACACTCCCCGGCGCGCTGATCGCGCACGACCTGCTGACGCTCGACGTCGGGCCTACGCCGACCGCGCCCGGCGGCGGGTGACCCGCAGCCGAGTCGAGGCACGGGCGATCTCGCGCCAGTGGCCGAGCGCCTGACGGCGCAGCGTCCCGTCGCCGCCGCTCGCTGAGAACTCCGCACGCCCCAGCAGCTGGGCCAGCTCGCGCGCCGGCCCCTGCAGTCGTGGCCATCGCTCACCGATGCGCTCCGCGTACTGACGGTGCGTCTCGCCTGCCTGGCGGCGACGCGCGCCGCCGAGTCGTCCGACCGTCTCGAGGCGCCACCAGGCTCCGCGCGGGGTTCTGGGCAGGAACAGCCACAACAGATACGCGCCGATCAGCGCCAGCAGCCCGCCGGCCACCGCCGCGCCGATGACCGGCGCAGAGGCACCGGCGTTGCCGGCGCTGCTGCCACCGGCGTTGCTGGGGTCGTTGAACCCGGGCTTCTGCTGCGCCGGGTCCGGCGTCGGCGCCGCACCGCCGCCTGTCGTCGTCCCCGCCGCGGAGTCGCCGCGCGGGAACGGCGCATACGTGCCCTGGGCGGACGACGGCGTGGGCTCGAACGCGATCCATCCGTATCCGGGGAAGTACGCCTCGACCCATGTGTGCGCATCGCTCGTGGTCACGACCTGCTGTTTCGTCCCCGCCTTGGCACCGGCCACCGCCTGCGAGCTGCCCGGCCCGTACCCGTTGACCAGGCGCGTCGGGATCCCCAGCGAGCGCAGCATCGCGCCCATTGCTGAGGCGAAGTACTGGCAGTATCCGCGGTGGCTCTCGGTGAGGAAGTACACGATTGCCCAGTCGCCGCGCGGCACCGCCGGCGGGCTCAACGTGTACTGGAAGAAGCGCGGGTCGCGGAGGTGCGACTCGATCGCGGTCGCCTCGTCGTAGGGGTTGGTCGCGCCCGCGGTCCACTGCGCGGCGAGGGCGGCGATCGTCGCCGCCTGGTGCGTGCCGTCGTCGGTGAGGCGCGCGTACTCCTGCACGAACGACGGGTACTGCGCGCCGGCAGCGCGCAGCTGATCCTCGGATGCGGTGGAGGCCGTCGACGTCGTCTGCACGTGCATCGCGCTGCCGCTGCCGCCGTCGAGTGACACGTCGTCTACCGTCAGCAGCCGGACGGCGTGCCCGGTGGCGAACAGCCCGAACGCCGTGCCGCCGCGGTCGACGCCGACTGGCTCCCCGGTGAACAGGCCGTAGCTCGTGGCACCGGTGGCACCCGGCTGCACGGTCAGGTCGGCGCGCACGGTGGTCGTCGCCGCGATCGGTGCTGCGCCGGTGTCACGCGGCAGCGAGCCCGCGGTGAAGCGCGACCCGACCCACGCCAGGCCGGCCGGGAACGCGGTACCGCCGTCGTCGGGAAACCAGTTTCCCGCCACGAAGCGCGTGTCGTCGACGACGCGCAGGTACTCGGGCTGCGACGCGTCGTCGGTGTACGTGAGCACCTGCTGCGGGTTGCTGACGAGCGTCCCCCCGGGCACGGTGCCGGTGCTGAACGAGATCGTCGCGGCGCCGCCCCCGCGCGTTCCCGAGCCGGCGTTGCTGCCGGGGAAGAGGTGCCCAGAGATGTCGCCGCTCGTCGCGGGTGGTATGAGGATGGCCGCGGCGGTGAGCAGCGCCACCGCGATCGCCACCGTCACCGCGAATCGTGATCGCATTCCCGGGAGCGCGCTGACGGCGTGCACCGTCCATCGCGACTCGACGTCCTCGAGATGCGCGGCGGCGATGACCACCAGGGTGAGCGCGACGGCGATGCCCTCGGGCAGAGCGACTCTGTTGGGGCTGTGCGCGTTGAGGACATTTGTGGCTAGAACCACGTAGAGTGGAAGCACGGCGAGCACGCCCTGCCGTTCACGGAGCGCCATCCACCCGAGCCAGTACCCGCAGAGCCAGAGCACCGCGCAGAGCCCGACGGTGAATGCCCAGTCCGAGTTCGACCCGAGCCCGCCGAACAGCGCACCGGCGTAGCGGGCGACGGCGTGACCGAGGCTGCCGTCGCCGTCGTACGGCATCGATCCCAGGGTCGTGGGCACGATCGCGGCCAGTGCCAGGACCGGCGCCAGCGCCAGCGTGATGGCGCGCGCCACACGCGCCTGCGCCAGGAGCGCCGCCTCTGCGGTTGCGGCCAGCGAGACCACCACAGCGCCGCCACCGCCCTGCACGACCCAGCCGGCGGCGAGCACCGCCCAGGTGACCGCAGCGA
>JBOHUE010000039.1:0-10222 GCA_050734185.1 Candidatus Dormibacteria bacterium
AGGGTCTCCTGCTGCGCGTCGACCGTCCGCAGGAACTGCGCGATCTCGGCGGCGATGTGGGTGCGAAGCGAGCCGCCGCGGCCCGCACCCGCGGGCACGGCGATGGCATCAGCGCCGAGCCCAATGAGGTCCTGGTTGAGCACGGCAGCGAGTGCGGTCAGGCGCGACTGGTCGGTGTCCCGCTTCAGCTCGAACGAGTGCTGCCTGACCAGGTTGCCCTCGAGCACGAGCAGGGTCAGCACGTGCCGCGGGTCCAGTGAGACGAGGTCGATGTGCTTGAGCCGCGCGCCGAGCGCGCCAGGCGAGGTGACGAGGCCGACGGCGTCGGTGGCCTGCGCCAGCGCGGTCGCCGCCGTCTCGAGGATTCCCTCGAGCGCAGCCGGCAGCGCCGCAAAGAAGGGCTCCATTTGACGGCGCACGGCCGCCGGGATCGTCTCTTCCTCCATCAGGAAGTCGACGTAGTACCGGTACCCCAGGTCCGACGGCACCCGGCCCGCGGACGTGTGCGGCTGGATCAGATAGCCGAACTCGCTGAGCATGGCGAGCTCGTTGCGGATCGTGGCAGCCGACCAGTGCGCCAGATGCATGGCCAGCGCCTGCGAGCCCACGGGCACACCGGTGCGCGTGTAGTCGCCGACGACGGCCTTCAGGATCTGCTGCTTGCGTTGGTCGAGCGGTACTGGATGGTCCATGGATGCATCGCCCCGGACCGGACCCCCGCCGGCCTCGTTAGCACTCTGATCAAACGACTGCTAAATCGTAACACGGGTTTGCGGCCGCCTACGACAGCGCTAACGCCAGCCGCAGCGTCACCGCGTTGAGCACCGCCTCGCCGGCGCGCGTGACTCGCGCGACGTCGCCGGCCAGCGTGAGCAGCCCGCTGCTTGCAAGCACGCTCGCCTCCCGGCGCACGGCGGCATCCGTGAGCGTGATGCCCTGCCGCAGGCGCAGCCCGAGCATCAACCGTTCCTGCTCGTGCTCGGCGCTGCTGATGAGCTCGTGCTCGGTCACCGGCAACTCGCCGCGTGTGACAGCGGCCGCGTACGCGGCGATGCCACGTCCGTGCCGGTAGCGCACCGCCACCGCGTCCTCGGCATCCACCTCGAGCAGCGACGCAGCCAGGGCTGCGGGCACATGCCCGTGTGCGCCGACGCCGGCAGCGAGGTAGTACGCGTTGTGCCAGTACGCGAGGTTGTGGCGGCAGGCCCCGCCCGGCCGAGCGAAGTTGCTGACCTCGTACTGCCCGTAGCCGGCGCGTTCGAGGACATCGAGCGCGATCGCGTGCTGCGCCAGAGCGACCTCGGCGTCGGCCGGACTCACACGGCCGCGCCGCACCGAGGTGTGCAGCGGCGTTCCGGGTTCCACAGTGAGCTCGTAGCACGACACATGATCCGGCTCTGACTCGAGCACACGTGTCAGGGTGTGGCGCCAGCGCGCGTCGTCCAGTCCCGGCACCGCGTAGATCAGGTCACAGTTGACGGAATCAAAGCCTGCGTCGCGGACCTCGGCGACGGCCGAGAGCGCACGCGGCGCGTCGTGCACCCGGCCGAGGAACGCGAGGATGTCCGGTTCGAGGCTCTGCACGCCGATGCTCACGCGGTTGAAGCCGGCGCGGCGCCACACCTCGGCGCGCTCGCGGGTCGTGCTCGATGGGTTCGCCTCGAGCGTGATCTCAGCGCCCGGTGCCAGGTGGAAGTGTTCCCCCACCGTGGCCAGCACCCCTGCAAGCAGCTCGGGATCGACGAGCGACGGCGTGCCGCCGCCGACGAAGACGCTATCGAGCTCGGCGGCGCCCCCGCGCTGCGCCAGCAGGCGCACCTCTCTGTCAAGGGCACCCATGTACTCGTGCTCACCGCGGGTGCCGGCGACCGACGTGAAGTCGCAGTACTCGCACTTCCGTTCACAGAACGGGATGTGCAGGTACAGCGTGCGGATCGGGTTCACTTCGTCTTGCCGCCGCCCTTGTCCTTCTTGTCGTCGCCGCCTGGCGGCGGCCGGCGCACGCGGAGGCGGCGGTACAACGGTGGGTAGATGTAGATGGTCGCCACGTATGCGGCAACCCATGACACCCCAGCGGCCGCGAGCACCTCGGTGGTCGAGAGGTTGGTGCCGGGCGCGACGGAGTTCGCAGCTGATGTCGGCGACGGGGATGCGCTCGCCGACGGCCCGCCGTTGCTCGACGGGGAGGCGCTCGGCGCCGGCGAGGGGCATGGTGTCCCGCTCGGCGAGGGGCTCGCGCTGGGAGTCGGCGTGCTGCCATTCGGCAGCGGCGTCGGGACGGTGGTCGTTGTGGAGCACGCGCCGCCGGTGCCGGCGCCCTGGGGCGTGAGCACAAACCCGACTGCGGTGATCAGGATGATGAACACGAAGTAGATGACAACACCGACCACAAGTGTCTCGACGAAGCGCAACGCGCGCGCTTCGCCGCTGATCCGCTTGGCGACAGGCGCCGCGAGCAGGCAGGCGGCGAGCAGCGGGAACGGCTGAAACGGCTGCAGGCCTATCATCTCGGCGACCAGGCTCGTCGTGTCCTTGGGATTCGGCGCCAGGCCGAACAGGATCACGCCGATCACCACCTCCGTGGCGGCGGCGAGCCCGATGAGGATCGCGTAGGAACGTCGCGACCAGAGCTCATCCGGCGCGTTCAATGCCGCGGCGACAGCGCCGCCACCACCCGAGCTCCTCGCACCCGGCTTCGGCGCCGCCTGCTGTGAGCGAGGCTGGGCGCTCTGTGCTGTCTGCCGGTTCAGCTCAGCATCGGTGCGCGCGTCGGGGCGGCGCCGCGGCCGCTTGCGCGGCGAGTTGGGACGGGGCATCTACTCCTCGTCCATGCGGAGCACGGCCATGAACGCCTCCTGCGGGATGTCGATGTTGCCGACGCGCTTCATGCGCCGCTTGCCTTCGCGCTGCTTCTCGAGCAGCTTCCGTTTGCGCGTGATGTCACCGCCGTAGCACTTGGCGAGAACGTCCTTGCGCATCGCGGAAACCGTCTCGCGGGCGATGATCTTGCCACCGATGGCAGCCTGAATGGGCACCTCGAACAGCTGTCGGGGGATCAGCTTCCGCAGCCGCTCGGCCAGACGACGGCCCTGCTCGCGGGCCTGGTCGCGGTGCACGATCATGCTCAGCGCGTCGACGCGCTGTCCGCCGACCAGGATGTCGAGCTTCACCAGCTGGGCTTCGCGGAAGCCTGTGATCACGTAGTCAAGGGACGCATACCCGCGGCTGCGAGACTTCAGCTGGTCGTAGAAGTCGTGGATGATCTCGCCCAGCGGCAGGTCGTAGGTGATCTGCACGCGGTCACCCGGCTGGTAGTCCATCTGGATGAACTCGCCGCGCCGCTCCTGGCAGAGCTCCATCACCACGCCGACGTACGTGCTCGGCATCAGCAGCGTGGCCTTCGTGCGCGGCTCTTCGATGGCCTCGATCCGTGTCGGATCGGGAAGCAGCTCGGGATTGTCGACGTTCAGCACCTGTCCGCTGTGCAGCCGGACGCGATATTCGACCGTCGGCGCCGTGGTGATGAGGCTGAGCGCGAACTCGCGCTCCAACCGCTCCTGCACGATCTCCATGTGCAGAAGCCCGAGAAAGCCGCAGCGAAACCCGTAGCCGAGCGCCGCCGAGCTCTCCGGTTCGTACACCAATGACGCGTCGTTCAGGTTGAGCTTCCCGAGCGCCTCCTTCAGGTCCTCGACGTCGGCCGTGTCAACGGGAAAGATCCCCGCGTACACCATCGGCGTCACGGACCGATAGCCCGGCAGCGGCTCGGAAGCGGGATGCGCTGCGTCGGTGACCGTGTCACCGACCTTGCTGTCACGGACGTTCTTGATCGAAGCGATGATGTAGCCGACCTCGCCGGCGTGGAGCTCGCCGATGGGCGACATCACGGGACGAAAGACCCCGACCTCGTCGACGACGAACTCCCGCTGCATCGCCATCATGCGGATGCGCGAGCCCGTGCGCAGGCGGCCGTCCATGAGGCGGACGTAGACGATCACACCGCGATACGCGTCGAATTTGGCGTCGAAGATGAGCGCTCGCAGCGGCGCATCGACGTCGCCGCGCGGCGGCGGGATTCGCTTCGTTATCGCCTCGAGCACCTCGTCAATGCCGATGCCGTTGCGGGCGCTGGTGAGGATCGCGTCGTCGGCGTCGAGGCCGATGCCGTCCTGGATCTCGCGCCGCACCAGCTCGGGATCAGCCGATTGCAGGTCGATCTTGTTGATGACCGGGATAACCGCGAGGTTGTTGTCGAGCGCCTGGTAGACGTTGGCCAGCGTCTGCGCCTCCACGCCCTGCGAGGCGTCGACCACCAGCAGCGCGCCCTCGCACGCGGCGAGGGATCGTGAGACCTCGTAGGCGAAATCGACGTGGCCTGGGGTGTCGATGAGGTTGAGCTCGTAGGTCTTGCCGTCGGCAGCCGTGTAGCTGAGGCGCACCGCCTGGGCCTTGATCGTGATGCCGCGCTCTCGCTCCAGGTCGAGCTGGTCGAGGACCTGGTCCTGCATGTCGCGCGCCGAGACCGTGCCGGTGCGTTCCAGCAGACGGTCGGCAAGCGTCGACTTGCCGTGATCTATGTGCGCGATGATGCTGAAGTTGCGGATCAGCTCGAGCTGAGACACGTTTGTCGCATCCTAGGGCAGGACGTGCGTCGCACTTCGCGGTCCAGCCGCGATAATCAAGGGTGCCATGGCCACGTCACCGCAGCGCGCTCGCCGGCGTTTGGCCGCGAAGCTGCCGAATGACCGCCGGGCGCTCGTCCTCGCCGGCGGCGGGATCACGGGCCTCGCCTACGAGATCGGTGCGCTTCGTGCGCTCGACGACATCCTCGTCGGCGCCACCGTCAACGACTTCGACATCTACGTCGGCACGAGCGCGGGTGCGCTCGTCGGAGCGCTTCTGGCCAACGGGGTCACGCCGACGGAGATGGCGCTCGGGCTCGGGGGGTCCAACGACCGCATCAGCCCGCCGACACGCTGGACCATCTACCGGCCCAACGTCGTCGAGGCGGCGCGCAACGCACTGAAGCTGCCCGAGCTGCTGCGCGAGATCGCGTGGGAGGTCCTCCGCCATCCGTCGCGCTTGAACCCGCTCGACATCCTCGGCATGCTCAGCCCGCTGCTGCCATCGGGACTCTTCACCTCGGACGAGCTGCGGCGCTACCTCGCGCGGCTGTTCGCGGCGGACGGGCTCACCGACGATTTCGCCGAGTTGCACCGCGAGCTGCACATCGTCAGCTGCGCGATCGACACGGGCGAGCGCGTCGTCTTCTCGCGAGACTCCAACCGGCGCGTGCCGATCAGCAGCGCCGTCGCCGCCAGCGGAGCAATCCCCGTGCTGTTCAAACCGGTGCGCATCGACGGCGTCGATTACGTCGACGGCGGCATCAAGGGGATCTCGGCGATCGACATCGCCGTCGATCGCGGCGCATCGCTCATAGTCGTGATCAACCCGGTCGTGCCGATCGACACGCGTGCGGTTGACACACCGGAGATCGTGCGCGACCAGATCGGCGAGCATCTCACCGACGGCGGCATGCGCGCCGTCTACAACCAGGTGATGCGAGGCATCCTGCACGACGGCCTGCTCGACCACATTCGAGTGGTGCGCGACCGGCATCCGGACATCGACATCCTGCTCATCGAGCCGCGCGCGGACGACGACAAGATGTTCTTCCACGAGCTGATGTCGTTCTCCGCGCGGCTGATGGTCGCGCAACACGGGTACGAGTCGGTGAGCAACGGGCTGCAGGACACGTGGGGATACCTGCGCCGCATTCTGCCGAAGCACGGGATCCACATCACGCGACGCGTCGTGGATCGCAAGCCGAAGGCCGCAGCGGCGACCATCGCGAGTTCGCCGCTGCTCTTCCGCGTGCTGCGGCAGACCGTCCTCGCACGTCGCCCTCGCATGCAGGTCGTCGACGACTCGGACGCCGCGTAGCGCGGGATCAGGCGCCGTTGGTCGCGGTGTGACGCAGGATCTCGCCGATGTCCGGCAGCCCGCGGCGCGCTCCAACGCCGGGCTTCACGCGGTGGGCCAGCACCATCGGCGCCACATGCTCGACGTCGTCGAGCTCCACGCGTGAGCGATCCTCGTAGGCCGCGAGCGACTGCGCGCTCTTGCCCATGACGATGTCGGCGCGGTGGCCGTCGACGTCGAGCTCGACGCTCAGTCTCGCGATCGACACCAGGATGTTGCGATCCACGGCCACGTCGCCGAGGGTGCCGATCGCGCGCGAGATACGTTCGGCCTCGGCGCGCTCGTCGGGCTCGAAGCGCTCTGCGAACGCCTCGGCGTCTTCCTCGTACGCCTCGCGCCGCTCCACGATCTCCACGCGCTGACGCACGTCGTGGATGCCCTCGACGTCGACGCAGAGCCCGAAGCGATCGAGCAGCTGGGGCCGCAGATCGCCCTCCTCCGGGTTCATGGTGCCGACGAGGATGAATCGCGAGGGGTGCGACACCGAGACGCCCTCGCGCTCCACGGTGTTCAATCCCATCGCCGCCGCGTCGAGGAGCACATCGACGATGTGATCGTCGAGCAGGTTCACCTCGTCGACGTAGAGGATGTTGCGATTCGCCTCGGCGAGCACCCCGGGCTGGAACTCCTTCTCGCCACGCTTGATCGCCGCCTCGAGGTCGATCGCGCCGACGACGCGGTCCTCGGATGCGTTGATGGGGAGTTCGACCACGCGCATGCGGCGCGAGCCGCGCGGCAGGTCCTCACCGCCAGCGACGCGCTCTGAGCACTCGACGCACTGCAGCTGCGGCGAATCCGGCGGGCAGCCGTAGCGGCAGTCGACGACGACGTCGAGTTCGGGCAGCAGCTTGGCCAGCGCCCGCACCGCGGTGGACTTCGCGGTTCCCTTCTCGCCGCGGATGAGGACACCGCCGATCGCAGGGTTGATCGCGTTGAGCACCAACGCCTGCTTCATCGTCTCCTGGCCGACGATCGCGGTGAAGGGAAAGACGGCGCGTCCGTTGTCCATTGCTGTGATTCTCGGCGGCCGATCAGCGGCCGCGGAGTGACTTCTCCACGCCTTCGACGATCGCGCCCTGCGAAAGATCATACAGGCCGAGGTACTCGCCCCCTGAACGCTCGGCGAGATCCAGGCACGCGTTGAATCCATAGCCACCGAACAACGGCGCGCGGCGGTGCTGCCCGACGCGCGGCAGCGGCGAGCGCGCGGTGTGATCGCGTGCCGAGTCGATGACGAGGACGTGGATCTCCTCGACGGCGAGCTGTTCGCAGAGCCGCTGCGCCTCGACCAGCGGCTCCTCGCCGAACAGCGAGATGTTGCCGCGGCCGTCGCTGATCAGCACGAGCAGCGGGTAGATCGAGCTGTCGCGCAGCCGCTCGGTGCGGATCACCTTGAGCCCGGCCACCAGTCCGTGCGTCAACGGCGTGGTGCCGCCGACGGCGAGGCGCTGCAGGCGGTTCTCCGCGAGGTCGATGCTGGACGTGGGTTGCAGAGCGATCCGCGCGGTACGCCCCGAGAAGACGACCAGCGACACCTTGTCGCGGCGGATGTAGGCGTCGCGCAGCAGCGACAGCACGGCCCCCTTGGTCGCCTGCATGCGCTGCTCGGCGTCCATCGAGGCACTGGCGTCGACGACGAACACGATGAGCGTTCCCGTGCGCCGGCGCCGCACCTTCTGGCGCAGGTCCTGACGCTCCAGGCGAAGCGCGGGTGCGTCGGGCCATGGCGGCGCCTCTGCGCGACGCCGCAGCTGATGCGGCGCGGCCGCGCGCATGGTGGCGTCAAACGCGATGTCGGTGATGTGCTCGGTCTGCGTTGCGCGCACGTACCTGCCTCGCTTGTCCTTGCTCTGCGCGTTGCTGCGCTTGCCGGTGGTGGCGCGCGTGCGCCGGTCGCGCGGCAGTGCGATCTTGCGTACGGGGAACAGCGCTCCCTCGAAGAGCTGCTCTGCCTGGCCGCGCATGACCGCGTCACTGGCGCGTTCGAGCCCACGCGCAGCGCCTTCGCTGTCGCCCTGTTCCGACGGCGCCGTTGCCGCAGCCTCGGTCTCCACCTCGCTGGTGATCGGCGCCTCGGATGCCGACGACTCCGCCTCGCGCTGCATCTCGTCGTAACGCTCGCGCTGCTGTGACTCCGTGGTCGTCGCGGGACCTGGCGCGCTGCGCTCGCTCCGCGCCCGCCGCCGGTGAGCAAGGGCGAGATCTGCCGCCGCGATGACGTCCTCCGTAGTCACCATCAACGCCGCGACCTCATCCGCGGGTGGGCCGGCCGCCGCACCGGCGACCGCCGACGCCTCGCGCCACGCCCGAAGCGTTCGCGCGGCGTTGCTGACAACAATGTCCGCCCGGTGGCCGAGCGCGGCGGCGTCGATGCAGACAAGCGCGATGAACCATCGGATCTGCGCAGGGATGTCGACGAGCGGGAGCAGCTCCTGCGCCCTGGCCATCACGTCGCGCAGCTCGTCGTCGCTGCCGGCGAACTCGTCGCGCATGCGCGCCAGGTCAGCAGAGTTCTGCTGATCGCGCTCCATGACGCGCACCCGGTCGTCGATGCTGCGCAGCCCCGTGATATCGACGCACAGACCGAAGCGGTCGAGCAGCTGCGGCCGCAGCTCTCCCTCCTCGGGATTCATCGTGCCGACCAGGATGAACTGCGCCGGGTGCTCGTACGAGATGCCCTCGCGCTCGACGATGTTGCGCCCCATCGCCGCGGCGTCGAGCAGCACGTCGACGAGATGATCGTCGAGCAGGTTGACCTCGTCGACGTACAGGATCCCGCGGTTGGCGTCAGCCAGCACGCCCGGCTCGAACCGCCGCTCTCCGCGCTTGATGGCCGCCTCGGTGTCGATGCTGCCGACGACGCGGTCCTCGCTCGCGTTGATGGGCAGCTCGACCACCCGCACCGGGACTGTTCGCGACGGCATCGGGTCGCCGGCCGCCGCGCGGCGGCGGCAGTCGTCACACCAGCGCTGCGGCTCGCCGGGGTCGCAGCGGTACCGGCATCCGTCCACAACGTCGATCTCGGGCAACAGCTCGACGAGCGCCCGGACCGCGGTGGACTTGGCCGTGCCCCGCTCGCCGCGGATCAGCACACCGCCGATGCCGCGGTTGATCGCGTTGAGCACGAGCGACGTTCGCATCGGCTCCTGGCCGACGAGCGCGGTGAATGGCAGCACGGCGCGCGCAGGGGGCATCGAACCCATTGTTGCAGCGCCACGGTGGTACAAAGCCGCGAATGGTGCGCGTGCTCGCGGAGGCCAGCTGTCTTGTGGATGCGCGGCGCAACGCCGGCATCGGCCGCTACGCCCGCCACCTGGTGGACGCGCTGCACGGAGTCGACGGCGTCGAGCTGGAGCTGGCGCAGCCGCCGCGGCCGCCGCTGAGCGAGTCGCGACCGGGTCGGTTCATCCACGCGCAGCCGACTGCGCTGCGCCTGGCGGCGCGAATGAAACCGGACATCCTGCACGGTCTCGGCGGCGAGCCCGTCGCGGGGTTCCCGCTGGCCCGCCAGGTGATCACCGTCCACGACGTCGAGATGTGGCGGGCCGGAGCGACGTCCGAGCTCCGCGACGTGGCGCTCAAGGCGTACGCGATGACCTTGGCGGCGCTGATTCGCGAGTGCGGCGCGTACATCGCGGTTAGCCGCACGTCAGCCGACGACGCGGTCTCGACACTGGGACTTCCGCCGGACCGCGTGCACGTGGTCCCCGAGGGGGTGGCGCCGGCCTTCGCCGCGACGCCGACGGACCGCGATGGGGACGTGCTCGGAGCCCTCGGCCTGGGACGGCGTGGGTACGTGTTCTGGGCCGGCAGCCTGCGCCGGCGAGACCCCCGCAAGGGCCTCGACGTCCTCATCGAAGCGGTGGGCCGCCTCGGCCCGGAGGGACCGCCCCTCGCCCTCGCCGGCAGTGGCGGCGACGAGACCACACGACTCCAGGACCTCGCCTCGCGGTCCGGCTGCCGCCTGCTGCTCTGCGGTCAGCAGTCCGACGCCGACCTGGCCTCGCTGTATCGCGGTGCGGGCGTCTTCGCCCTCGCCTCGACCCACGAGGGGTTCGGGCTTGCGGCGCTGGAGGCGATGGCCTGCGGCGCCCCGGTTGTGGCGACGCTGGCGGGAAACCTGCCGGACCTCTGCGGCGGTGCCGCGCTGCTGGTCCCGGTGTCCGACGCGGGCGCGCTCGCGAGCGCTCTCGACGCGGTCCTCCGGGGCCCGCACCGGGCCGCGGCCATGGGCGCGGCC
>JBOHUE010000040.1:0-2000 GCA_050734185.1 Candidatus Dormibacteria bacterium
GGATAGCTCCGATAATGCGGCGTCATCATCCTCGACGTGCTCGACGATATCGAAGGCGCATACGAGATCGAACGTCGCACTGGCGAAGGGCAGGGCCGTCACCTCACCCAGCACGGTCCGCGCGCCACGCCCGCGGAGCTTAGCGAGGGCCGGTGCGCTGATGTCCACAAATTCGGTGCCCTCGATCGGCAGGCGAGGTCTTAAGCCCGGTGCCACCTCGAGCCTTCGACCGGACTCGGACAACAGGGTCTGTACCAGGGGCCAGGTGTTGAACCGATGAGGCTCGACCAGGCGGGCACCGGACCAGAGCAAGTCGTAGTAGCGGCGATTTTCCTCGCGAAGCTCCCGTCCAGCTCGCATTGGGGGGACCCCTGGCTTGCACGGTTCTTCCACTCTAGCAGTGGCATCGCCGCTTTGCCGCTCCTGCGACCAGGACATCTCACCGCCCGCGCCGCTGGAAGAACTCGATCGCGTGCTGGCGCGTGTGGATCTGCGCGAGCTCCGCGGCCGGATCCTTGCCGTCACGGCGCGCGGTGCCGCTCACCAGGCTCCGCTGCAGGTCGTTCGGTGCGCTGGTGGTCGGGGTTGAGACCGTCCTCGTCGGAGGAACGGACAGCGTCGGGATATCGGTCCGCGCCGCGGGCAGCATCATGAGCTGGCCGAGCGTCGGTGCCGCGGCGATGCGGCGGCTTGCGAGCATGGCGGACGCGGGGATGGCGAGCCAGTCGCGCAGCGTCGCGAGAATGGAGGTGTGATCGTACGGCACGGCCGTATCCGAGCGAAACACCGTGCCGGCCGCGATCCACGGTGAGACGACCACCGTGGGCACACGCACGCCGAAGCGGTCGAAGCCGAAGCCCTGATCCCCGGGCGTGCTCACCGCATCCGGAGGCGTCGCGCCGAAGGGGGGCAGCACGTGATCGTAGCAGCCGCCGTGCTCGTCGTAGGTGATGACGAGGAGGGTCTGCGCGAAGGCCGGGGAGGTGCTCACCGCGGTCCAGATGGCGTGCAGGAAGGCTTCGCCGGCGTTGACATCGTGGGGCGGGTGCTCGTCGTTGGGCTCCATCAGGAAGCTCGGCTCGAGGAAGGCGTACCGCGGCAGGCGATCGTTCGCGCAACCGTCCTTAAAGTCATCGAATCCCCGGAAATTGCCGTCGAACGACAGCGGCCACAGCTGCGGAAACATGGTGCGGGTGAGCGAGGGGACCAGCACCGTATCGTGGTAGACCGCCCAGCTCACCTTCAACGAGTCGAGCACGTTGAAAATCGTCGGGACGTCCCACGCGCGCGGGTCGGGCGGGCTGCCGTTATCCACTCGGCCGTTGGAGGTCCCAGCGTGGACGAAGGCACGATTGGGCCAGGTCTGCGAAGGCACCGATGCGAACCAGGCGTCCGACACCGCGTAGTTGCAGGCGAGCGCGGCGAGGATCGGCACCTGAGCGGTTGCGTGATGCTGCATGATCTGCGTCGCATCCGCCGCGCCCGTCTGCGCATAGTTTACGACGAAGCCCTGCATCGGCCAGCGCGGAGCCGGGCTCGGGCCCTCGGGGCCGAAGATCTGGAACGTGACGTTGGTGAACGTCTCCTCGGGATCCGGGTCGGGGATGGTGGAGGACTGCACGGCAGGCGCGGCCGGGACGTTCCGGGGAGGATCGCCCTTGAAGTAACCCGGGTTCGAGGGGTTCGAGAGCCCCGCGCGCAGACCTTCGAAGGTGGGTGCGCTGCCCGCAGGCAGCACGACGGACGGCGGGCTGCCGTTCGCATGCAGAGTACCCAGCATGTTGTCGAGCGAGCGGTTCTCGAGCATCACGACGACGACGTGTTCGATGCCTCCGAGGATCTTCGGCATATCTAAGGTCCTGTCGCGAGAGGGGAGGTCAAAGCCTCAATCAGTCTGACAACAGCGCGGTCGTGACGGTCTTGTAGATCTCCCCCGGCTCATACACCGGAGTCGAGCAGGCATTCTGCGTGCAGGCAAATGCAGCGGCTCTCTTTAATAC
>JBOHUE010000041.1:0-16110 GCA_050734185.1 Candidatus Dormibacteria bacterium
GCCCAGCGCAGCGGCGGCGGCGAGTCCGACGCGGCTGCGCAACCCGACGTCCACCATGCCCTGCTCGAGGATGCAGACGATGCTGTACACGTCGGACTCGTCGATCAGCCCCAGGTGGCCGATGCGGAAGATCTTGCCCGAAAGGTCGTCCTGTCCTCCGGCGAGCACGAGCCCATACCGCGTGCGCAGGTGCTTGAGCAGCTCCTTGAGCGCGTCGGGCGACTCTGCCGGGCTCAGCACCGCGGTGACTGTGTCACTGCGATGGCCCTCGACGGCGAGCAGCCGGAGGCCCATCGCCTCGATGGCGGCCCGCACCATGCGTGCGACCCTGGCGTGCCGCGCCCACACGTTGTCGATGCCCTCCTCGCGCATGATGGCGAGCCCTTCCTCGATCGCGTACAGCACCGACACCGGCGGGGTCGTGAACGTCTGATTGCGGTCCTGGTACTTCTTCTCGCGCAGGAAGTCGAAGTAGAAGCGCGGCAGCTTCGTCTGCGCCGCACGCTCGTAGGCCGCGGCGCTCACAGCGATCATCGTGAGACCTGGCGGCGCCATCCAGCCCTTCTGCGAACCCGTGATCAGCACATCGATGCCGAGGGCGTCGACATGCAGCGGAATGCAGCTCGCGCTGCTCACCGCGTCGACGCACAGCAGCTTGCCACGCCCCTTCACCACGGCGGCGATGGCGGGCAGGTCATTGGTGACGCCGGTCGACGTCTCGTTGTGCGTGACGAACACCGTGGCGATGTCCGGATGCTCTGCAAGGATGCTGTCGACGTCCTCGGGGTCGATCGCCTCGCCGGGTTCGACCTGCAGCCGCACTACATCAACGCCGTACGCGGCGGCGATTGCGGCCCAGCGGTTGCCGAACGAGCCCATCGTGCAGAACAGCGCGCGCTCGCCGGGGCTGAGCATGTTCACCACACCCGCTTCAAGTCCACCTGTCCCGCTCGCCGGATACAGCAGCACGTCGTTGCTCGTGTCCAGCGCCCAGCGCAGCCCATTGACGACGTTCTCCAGCAGCGCAGCGAACTCCGGTCCGCGATGGTTGATCATCGGCTTCGAGGACGCGCGCACGACGCGAGCGGGCAGCGGAGTGGGGCCTGGGACGCGCAACTGTTGTTCGAGCATCGTCATACCTGATGGGAATGGGTGGCGGCGACCTGAGTGTACCAACGGCCCTGACGCGGACCGTTTGCGATCAGAACGGCAGGTCGTCGTACACGCTGCGCTGCAACCATCGCTGCTCTGTGACCGCGGTCAGCGTGTGCAGGCGGAGGCGGCGCCGTCGCCGGCGCGCAGCTGCGCGGTGAACGCCGGTGAAACGCACGAGCTCGCCGCGCCAGTGGTACCCGGCTGCCGCGAGCATCGCGAGCACCAAAAGGGTGATGAGCGCCCCGGCGGGGGACGAGTTGTTCGACTGCGCCGCGTGGGCAACGGGATGCGTGGCGGGCCGCGCCAGCGCGGGCGCAGTGGCGCCGGGGTGGGACTGCAGCCACGCCTGGATCGCCGCCTTGCGGGTCGCGATGTTCGGGTCCCCGCGTTCGATGCCGTCGCGGATCGCGAGCGCCACCTGCTGACGGAAGTCCGACGTGGCCAGGAGCGCAGCCTCGCGCGGGTTGCTGAGGTAGGCCATCTCCACCGTGGCGGTGGGCATCGGGTTGTGGATCCACCAATCGTTGCGCAGCACCACGCCCTGATCTGTCACTGCTGAGGACACGAGGCCCTTGCCGAGCGCGTCGGCCACCGTCTGTGCGAACGCGAGGCTGTCGGGGCCCGGATACAGCACGAGCGAGCCGGACGCCGAGGCGTCGGTGAACGAGTTGCAGTGGATGCTGACGAAGCGGTCCGCGTGCGCGTCGATCCCGATCTGTTCGCGTTCGGAGACGGTCACCCACTTGTCCGTCGTGCGAGTGAGCACGGTAGCGACGAGGTCGTTCTGGAGCAGCGTGGCCACACGCTGGGCGACGTCTAGCGTCACCACCTTCTCCATGAGCCCGTTGGCCGAGATCGCCCCCGGGTCGAACGGCTGGCTCGGGTTCGAGTTGTCAGACGCCCCGCCGTGGCCGGGGTCGAGAGCGATGACGATCGGCTGAGGCTGGGTGGTTGCGGCGGCGTCCTGGGCGTGCGCCGTCGGACCTGGGACGGCCGCGGCGATCGCGGCGGCCGGGGCGAGGACAAGGACGTGGAGAAGACGAGCCCGGAGGCGCATGGCCCGCGCTGAGTATATGAGGCCGAAGGGGGACCCATCCCCTTCGGGTTATCTCACTTCGGCGGCGAAGGGCAGGAGCGCGATATGGCGGGCGCGTTTGAGCGCCACTGTCAGCGAGCGCTGATGCCGTGCGCAGGTTCCCGTCATGCGGCGGGGCAGGATCTTGCCCCGGTCCGAGAGGTAGCGACGCAGGCGTGCCACCTCCTTGTAGTCGATGAACTCGAGGTGCTCGAGGCAGAAGCTGCAGACCTTGCGGCGGCGGCGATCAAATTCCGGCATCGTCAGAACGGTATGTCATCGGGGTCGACATCGCCGCCGGCCGGTCCCCCGGGCTCGCCGGCCACGCCGGCCACGCCCGCGGCTGCGCCGACGGGTGCGCCACCAGCCGCGTCACCACGGCCGTCGAGAAACTGCACATCGGACGCGTTGACCTCAGTCTTGTTGCGCTTCTGCCCGGTCTGGGCGTCGTCCCACGACCGCGTCTGCAGCCGGCCCTCGACGTACACGAGGCGGCCCTTCTGGAGGTACTGGCCGCACAGCTCGGCGAGCTTGCGGTTGCCCATGTTCCAGACGACGATGTCGTGGAAGTCGGTGAACTCCTTCCGCTCGCCGTTCTGATCCTGTCCGTAGCGGTTGGTGGCGATGCCCATGTTGCACACGGGCGATCCGCTCGGTGTGTACCGCAGCTCGGGATCACGCGTGAGGCGGCCGATCAGCATCACTCGGTTGAGAGAACCGGCCATCAGAGGTCTCCTTCTTCGTCGTCTGCAGAGGGCGCCTCGTCGAGGTCCCCATCCTCGCCATCTTGCTCCGCTGTGACGGACGCCGTCGCGACGGTGGGCTCGTCCGCGGTCGTCGGCGCGGCGGCCGGCTCCACCGGCACCTCGTCGATCTCACCGCCGTCGGGCTCGGGCATCTCGCCCTCATGGAGCACGAGCAGGTGCCGGAACACCGTCTCGTCGATGCGCAGTGCGCGGTCGAGCGGCGCGATCTTGTCGCCGTCCATCCGAAGCACGACTAGCACGTAGTGGCCGTCGCGCAAATGGGCGACCTCGTACGCCAGTCGCCGCTTGCCCCACAGCGTGGTCTTCACCACCTCGCCGTCCTGGGCCTCGATCATGCCGCGCACGCGCGTCACCGCCGTGCGCAAGGCCTCGTCGTCGAGCTCCGGCCGGACGACGTACATCAACTCGTAGTCGCGCGTCAACGCGCCACCTCCTCGTTTCCCGTGGACTGACGGCACCTGGTCAAGCGATCGCCGTGAGGTGTGCAAACGGCGCTGCCAGATGCAGGACTGCGCTCGAGTGTACCAGGGCGCCCGTGCCACAATGCCCCGCACGGGAAGGAAAACGGTGTTTCGCGCGCGGCCCACGTGGCGGTTGGCAGCCGCCGTCGTGCTGTTGCTCGGCGTCGCGGCGTGCGGGTCGTCCGGCGGTCCTGGCGCGACGGTCGCGGCGCGGTCGCACGATCCGCTGTGCAACTTCAAAGCCTCGGCGCCGGCCTTCTACAAGCACGTCATCTGGATCTGGTTCGAGAACACCGACGAGCAGGACGTTGTGGCGGGCAGCAACGCGGGCACCTATACGAGCAGCCTCATCGACCGCTGCGGGCTCGCGGTCAACTACCACAACACCACGCACCCGTCGCTGCCCAACTACGTCGAGGCGACCTCCGGCACGGTGCAGGGCGCTGCCGACGTCAGCGACTGCGCGCCGTCGGAATGCCCGCAGTCGCAGCCCAGCCTCTTCAACCAGGTGCAGTCAGCCGGCATGCAGTGGCGCGAGTACGTGCAGTCGCAGAAAGGCCCGTGCAGCGGCTCTCCCGACGAGATGTACACATCGCTCGCGACGCAGTGCAAGACCTCGGAGGTGTCGCTCGGGGAACCGCAGTCGGGGACGCTCCACAATGACCTGACGTCCAACTCGCTGCCGGCGTTCGCGTTCGTGCTCCCCGACGGCGCCAATGACATCGGACCGCCTGCGGACGCCTTCCTTACGCAGTGGGTGCCGGCGATCACATCGTCCGCGTCATACAGGGATGGCAGCACCGCCCTGCTCATCACGTGGGACGAGGGCGGTACCGACCGCACGCCCGGCGAGTCGTGCGACGACACCGCGCACGCAGACGTGACGACGTACCCCGGGTGTCAGGTGGCGTTCATCGCGCTGGGGCCAGCTGTGGGCGCGACGCGCACATCCGACTACTTCAACCATTACTCCCTGTTGCGCACCACCGAGGAGATGCTCGGCATCACCACGTATCTCGGCAAGGCCGCGAGCGCGCACAGCATGCGAGCGGCGCTGCATCTTTAGGCGGCTGGCGGCCTGTCGCGTCGCCACGAACCCCTGGTAACCCTGGGGTAACGAGCTCCATCCTGAGCGCTGAGGTCATGTAAGTAATTCGGAGTTGGGCCGCGTAATACTGGGTATGGAGGCAACGATGGACAGCGCCGCGCGGCCCACCAGCGAAGCGGAGCGATCGACGGAGTTCGACGAGGTCGTACTCCGCGAAACCCGACGGCTCCATTCCCTGGCCGTTTCGATCCTGTATGACGACGGCGAAGCGGAGGACGCCGTGCAGGAAACGTTCGTCCGCGGTTGGCGAGCCTGGCGCAAGGTCTCCAGCGCTGCGGATTGCGGTCCCTGGCTCACACGCATCTGCGTCAACTACTGCATCAGCCGGCGTCGTCACCGGCGGACGCGCGCGCGCTTCTGGCAGACAGGCTCCGAGAGCGCCGGTGCCACTGAGGGAGGCATCTCACCGAGCCGTATCGACATCGACACCGCGTACCGGAGGCTGCCTGTGCGGCAGCGCGCCGCACTCACCCTCACTTTTCGCTATGGGTATTCAGCAGCCGAGTGCGCCGAAATCATGAGCTGCCGCCCGGGCACGGTGCGCTCCCATCTGGCCCGCGCCCTCGCGTCTTTGCGTAAGGAGATCGACGATGAGTGAGATCGGCGGGCGCCTGGCTCGGGAACTTCGGTCTTTCTACGACAGAATGGAGCAGCGCCGGTTGCCGGCGAGCCTCGAAGAGCCGGACCTCACTAACATCAAGCGAGGTCGTCGCGCCCGAGACCGGCTCACTATCGTCGCAGGGTTGGCGGCCGTCGCTGTCGCGACTGGAGCATTTCTTTTCGTCGGTCTCGCAACCCACATCTCGTCTGTCAACGGCACGCCAGGTGGCACCGCCGTCGGCACCGGTTCCGCGTCACCGACACCGTCGGCCACACCGTCCCCAGCCGGCTCAGCCACGCCATCGAGCGCGCCAACCGGCCCAACGGCGGCGTGGCCTGCCATCACGAGCGCTAGCGGGCGATTCTCGTTCCGCTACCCGACCGGATGGAAGATCGATGGCCCGTGCAGCGTTACCGGTAAGGAACTGGAGTTGGGTGCCCAGGGGCCGATAGTCGAAGTTCGTGTGGGCCCGACCGCCAGCTCCTCGTGTGGCACCGAGGTGTACGACCACGTCGGTGTGGTCGTGAGCAGCTACCTCGGAAACCCACCCGGGGGCGGCGCCGACAGCGGATGCCTTCTGCGCAGCACCCAACCTGTGACGATCGATGGGGTGAGTGGACTGCGAACCGTTGCAACGCAAAACCCGGCAGGGCCTTCGTGCGGCAGTGACGGCTCCGTGTCCTACGTTGCGTACACCTTCCAGGTGGGCCCGCAAATCCATGTGGGCCAGCGCGTCGCCCAACAGATTTTTCTTGTGCGCTACTACCAATTCCCGGGCGATCCAGACCTCACATCCGAGATCGACACGATGATGAACCAGACGTGGAGGTTTCTCCCAGCGGGATAGGCGCGTGGCCGCTCAGTCGAGGTGGAACACCTTCGGCAGCGTCGTGAGGTTGCGATACCCGTCGTCGGTCACCACCACGAGGTCCTCGATGCGGATGCCGCCGAGTCGCGGGTCGTACAGCCCCGGCTCCACGGTGACCACGTCGCCCACCTCGAGCGTCACGTCGACATCGCCCACGCGCGGGTACTCGTGAATCTCGAGCCCGACACCATGCCCCGTGCCGTGGATGAACTTCGCGTCGCTCTTGATATCGCGATACGCCTCCGGCAGCGAGGCATAGCCGTGCGCCTTGAGCACCTCGCAGACCGCGACGTGCACGTCGCGCCCATTGGCGCCGGGACGCACCGTATCGAGCCCGACCTGCTGCGCTTCGAGCACGGCCTCCCACATGCGCTCGACCTCCGGCGGTGCCGACCCGCGCACCACCGTGCGGGTGAGGTCGCCCCAGTAGCGGGTGGTCTTGTCGAACGGAAAGATGTCGAGAACGATCGGCAGGCCCGCGCGCAGCACATCGCTGTGCGCGCGGTGCGGGTCTGCGGACTCCGGGCCGCCGCAGCAGATGGAGTCCTCGGTGCCGCAGCCGAGCTCGACGAGCCGGGTCTCCACCGCGGTGATCAGGTCGCGTCCGGACAGGAGCTTGCCGTCGCGCGTCAGCAGCCCGTCCTCGATGTCGGCTGCCGCGATGACATCAATCGCGCGTTGCACACCCTCCATGCCCGCGCTCTCGACGCGCGCGAGCTTCTCCACCTCGTCCGGGGTCTTGATGCGCCGCTCGCGCCGGTACAGGTCGTTGCGCGGCGTCACCTCGACGTCGTGCGCGCGCAGATGATCGACGATCAGCGCCGGAAAGTCGAAGTCGACGGCGATGTGCGACAGCTCGTGCATGCGGCACACCTCGGCGACGAGCAATGACCACGCGTCCTGCTCGCTTCCCGCGCTGCGCATCTTCTCGGCGATGCCGAGGTCCGCGGTGGAGCGCACCGTGCCGACGCTCGCCTCGATGCGCGCGCGTCCCTCCTCCATGGAGTTGACCCAGAGCGTCGTGTCCGCGCCGCCGCGGTCCACGAGCACCACCGGGTCGGGTGCGAGAAACCCCGTGCGGTAGAGGATGTTCGGATGGTGGTACGTCTCGCCGAAGAGCACCACCGCGCCGTCGCCACTCATGACCGCAAGCGTAGCAAGGGCCTCGTGGCAGTCAGTCCACCTGGTGGGTCTGTTCTGAAGTAAGTGTCCGCCGCGGGATCCCCTGCCCGTACCCGCGCTGCCAGACCATGCTGAAGGTGCTTTGGGCCCCGAGCTCGGTCGCTCGCACGCTTGGTGTTCGCCGATTCCGCAGCCCGACGTGTGCCTGAACCGTGACGGCCACGGTCAGGCTCGCATGGCATCCTCAGCGCGATGGCCTCCCACTACCTGAGGTACGCGCTTTATCGCTTCTACCGGCTCCAGATCCGGCTGACCCTGGCGGTGTTCGCGGCGGCGGCGGTCTTCGTCGTGCTTGCTGCCGTCATTGGCATCGGCTCATCCGGGTCACCACCGCCCCCGCTGACGTTCGCGATGTTCTTCACCGCGTGTGTTCTTTGGCTCGAGTACTGGTTCGGCTTCAGGATCGCGTACTGGATGGAGGCGCGAGACGGTTGGCTGACCTGGCGGACCCCGCTCCGCTCCGGTTCCGTGCCGATCAGCGAGGTGCGGTCAATCTACTCGTCGGCCTTGCTACAGGGCATGGGTGTCGTGAGGACCACGCGCGGCAGAATCCTCATCTTCCCGACGCAGTACTTCCCGCAATTTGCCGACCGGATGGCCGCCCTCTATCCCTCTGTCGTCGCCCGCGTCGGCCGCTTTTCTCGATTCAGCGCACGTCTCTCTGGTAGGTTCGCGCCCCGGGGCGGGACCTTATCGATGACTTTGGAAGAAGGAGACGACTGAGGCGACTGTTCACCAATGCGCCATCGATGCCTCATACCAATTCCTGTTGGCCGTCCTCGCTGGGCGCCGATAAACCCGTAATCGCCTCAGCTGGCCTGCCGCGGTCTCACGGCCTTCGTGTGCCGTCCCAGCATGTCCGGCCCGGCGACAAGTCTGGTGGTCAGCGGGGGACTCGAACCCTCGACCTCGCGGATGTGAACCGCGCGCTCTAACCAGCTGAGCTAGCTGACCACACGCGGGGGACACCCCCGCGAACCCCCGAAATTGTAGGCCCGAGCGTCACTCGCCGATCGATGCGTTGTACGCGCTCTCGTCCATGAGTGCCGCGCCTGACTCGTCAACCGGCTCGAGGCGCAGCATCCAGCCGCCCTCGTACGGCTGGTTGTTCACCAGCTCTGGCTTGTCCTCGATTGCCCCGTTCACCTCCGCCACAGTCCCGCCCACCGGCGCGTACAGGTCGCTCGCAGCCTTGACCGACTCGATGGCGCCGAACTTGTCGCCGGAGGCGAGCACCGTCCCCACCGCGGGGAGCTCGACGAAGATCACGTCGCCGAGCTGTGCCTGCGCGTGATCGCTGATGCCGATGACGGCACCGCCGTCGTCCAACCGGACCCACTCGTGTGTGGCGGTGAAGCGATAGGCGAGAAGGTCGGGCAATTTCAGTCCCCCGTGGGTCGGCGGTAGAAGGGCAGCGGCACCCGTTCGGCCGCGACGGCCTCACCCCGTATGGTGACGGTGAGAGAGGCGCCCGCCGCGAGCCCGGACGTCACCGACGCCATGGCGATGCCGTGACCCAGCGTGAAGCTGAACGACCCGCTGGTGACATGCCCGATGGGCTCGCCGTCGGCGCACACCTCGTTGCCGTGTCGCGCGATGGCGCGCGGCGGCAGGCTGAGACCGATGAGGCGGTGGGCCGGGTGCTTCGGGTCGATGACGCGGAGGGTCGCGGCGCCGATGAACTCGCGCTCGTCGCGCTTGACCGTCCAGCCGAGGCCGCAGCTGTATGGGTCGGTGTCCTCGTCCATGTCCTGTCCGTACAGCCTCAGCCCGGCCTCGAGCCGCAGCGTGTCCCGCGCGCCGAGGCCGCAGGGAAGCAGCCCCTCGCTCCGGCCGGCGTCGAGCACCGCATCCCAGAGTCCGGGAGCCGCGCCGGCGTCGACGTAGAGCTCGAACCCGTCCTCACCGGTGTATCCGGTGCGGGCGACCATCGCGGCCACGCCGGCGACGCTGCTGTCGGTGAAGTGAAACGCCGCCAGTGCGTCGAGCGAAGCGGGCACGAGCGGTTGCAGGATGCGGAGCGCGCGCGGCCCCTGCACGGCGAGCAGCGCGATGCGGTCGGTGTCGTCGTCGAGCGCGGCCGTGCCTGTTGAGGCCCGCATCCAGGCGACGTCCTTGTCGCGGCAGGCGGCGTTGACAACGACCAGGTAGCCGTCGCCGGTGCGATACGCAACGACGTCATCGACGATGCCGCCGCGCTCGTTGCACATCATGCTGTACACGGCCGCGCCGCTGGACAGCGATGCCGTGTCGTTGGTGAGCAATCGCGACGTGGCCTGCACCGCGCCACTGCCGGTGATGCGCACCTCGCCCATGTGCGACAGATCGAAGAGCCCTGCGTGTGTGCGTACCGCGACGTGCTCATCGCGGATGGTCGTGTACTGCAGCGGCATCGAGTAGCCGGCGAACTCCACCATCCGCGCCCCCGCCGCGACGTGCCTGTCGTACAGCGGCGTCCGCGCGAGCATGGCGGGGCGAGTGTAGTACGGTCTCAAACCTTCGGCGTGCTGGTTCTCTTCATATTCGCGGCCGTGCTGGTCGTGCTGGTGCTTGGGGCGGCGACCGTCACGTATGTGGTTCGGCGTCGCATCCTGACTGTCTCGCTGCCTCGTACGCGCGGCGCGGTGTCAGTGAGTGGAATCGCCGCGCCGGTGACGATCGAACGTGACTCTCACGGCGTGCCACATATCGATGCGACCTCCATGGCCGACGCCGCGTTCGCCATGGGCGTGGTTCACGCCCAGGACCGTCTCTGGCAGATGGAGTTCAGCCGCCGGCTCGCGTCGGGGCGCGTCAGCGAGGTCGTCGGCCCGGATGGGCTTGTGCTCGACCGCTTCATCCGGCGTCTCGGATTGCTGCGCGTCGCGCGCGAGGAGGCTCGCCGGAGCACCGGGGACTCGCGCGTCATGCTCGAGTCGTATGCCGCCGGCGTGAACTCGGTCATCGAGTCCGATCGCCGTCCGCCGCTCGAGTTCCGGCTGCTCCATATCGAGCCCGAGCCGTGGATCCCAGCCGACAGCCTGGCCGTGGTCAAGCTGTTCGCCCTGAGCCTCGGCATGAACTGGGACGCCGAGCTGCAGCGGCTCGAGCTCCTTCGCGCGCTCGGCCCGGAGCGGGCGGCGAGCGTCGAGGTCGTCTACCCAGGCATCAACCCCACGACCCTCGGTGCCACCGCGGGATTGTCGGACGGCCGCACCGCCGCGCTGCCGGGCTTTGCTGAGGCCGCACGCTGGATTCCGCAGATGCGCGGCGCCAGCAACGCCTGGGTGGTGTCCGGCCAGCGCACCGCAACCGGACGCCCGCTGCTCGCCAACGACCCGCACATGGCGCCGAGCGTGCCCGCGGCGTGGTATGCGGCACACGTCCGCGCCGGCTCCGACTTCGAATCCAGCGGTGTCGGCCAGCCCGGCGTGCCGTTCGTCCTCGCCGGCCACAACGGGCGCTGCGCCTGGGGGCTCACGAACTCCTTCGCGGACTGCCAGGACCTCGTGATCGAGGAGTTCGACGGCCCGGCTGCAGCACGCTTCCGCACCGGCCGCGGGTTTGAGCCGACGCGACTGCTCCGCGAGGTGATCCACGTGAAGGGCCAGTCGGACGAGCTCGAGGAGGTGGTGGTGACCCGCCACGGGCCCGTCGTGGAGCGTTTCGACGACGGCGAACGCAACCTGTGGCGGGGCCTGTCGCTGCAGTGGACTGCGCTGATGCCCGGAACCTACGCGGACGGGCTGCTCAAGCTGCAACGGGCTACGGACTGGCCGTCCTTCCGCGCCGCGATGGCCGCGCTCGACGCCCCGTCGCAGAACGCCGTGTACGCCGACGTCGACGGACACATCGGCTTCTGCGTCGGCGGGCGCATCCCGGTGCGGCTCACCAAACCAAGCGGGGTCCCCGCTGTCGGGTGGAGCGACGAGGCGCAATGGAAGCGGTTTCTCGAGCTGCCGGAGATGCCCGCGGTGCTCGACCCTCACGAGGGCCGCATCGTGACCGCGAACAACCGCGTCCTCGGCGACGGAGACCCCCGCTACATCGCGTCTGACTACATGAATGGCTATCGCGCGGCGCGCATCGAGGAGATGCTGGAGGCCGTCGACCTGGACATGGATCAGGTGCGCCGCATGCAGCGTGACGTCGTCTGCCTGCCGGCGCGCCAGGTGGGGCAGCTGCTCCGCGCCTTCTCCTGCGAGACAGCTGTTGCGGAGCGGCTTCGAGACCGGCTCGCGCGATGGGACGGCGTGATGTCGCCGGCCACCATCGAGCCCACGATCTACGAGGCCTTCATGCGCAGGCTTGCCGAGCACGCCCTTCGCCCCACCTGCGGCGACGCCTGGTCGGTGGCGGCCGGATACTCCCTCTCGCACCCCGTGTTCGAGTACCCGGCGAACCTCGTCAGCCGGATCACGCCCGAATTGCTCTCGCGCTGGCAGCGCGACGACACCTCACTGCTTCGCGGCGGGTCATGGGCGCAGACTGCTGCGGATGCGTTGGAAGACACGTGGCACGACCTGGGTGACCTCCTGGGTCGCAGCACCCGGCGCTGGCGCTGGGGACGCGCCCACGCACTGCCGCTCGAGCATCTGTTCAGCGGCCGCAAGTCGCTCGGCCTGTTCTTCGGCCGCCGCGACGTCCCGGTCGGCGGCGGCCCCGATTGCGTGATGGCCACCTCCCACGTTCCCGGTGATCCTTTCAGCACCCGCCTGGCGGCGCCCACGTGGAGACACGTGATGGACGTGGGCAACTGGGACGCCTGCACCGGCGTGCTGCTGCCGGGCCAGTCCGGGCAGCCGGGATCCCGCCACTACGACGACCTGGTCGAGCGCTGGACGGCGAACCGTCAGTTCACGCTCCACTGGAGCCGCGAGCAGGTGTCGCGACAGGCGCGCTCCTCGATGACCCTGACGCCGGCCGCGGGCTCGAACCGCGCCGACCAGGCTCGAGCGGCATGAGGCGACGTCGCGCCGTCGCTGCCGGCTTCATCAGTGGGTTCGCCGCGCTGCTTCTCGCGCTCATCGCGGGCGGCGTCGGGACGGGTGCACGTCCAGCTCTCGCCGCCGTGGGCAACTCCGCTCCGCAGCTCAGCCGCCAGCAGACGGCAGACCCCACCCCGATTGGGCTGCCGGGCCTCCTCACCCTGCCGCCCGACCTCCAGTTCACGCTGCGGCCGCAGCAGACTGCCACGCCGACTCCAACGCCCATTCCCACCGAGACGCCGCTGCCGAGCGTCGCCCCGGTCCCGACCGGCCCCGCAGTCGGGTCTGAGGTGACGCCGCCTGCGCAGGCCAACCCCGCGGTCGCGACCCTCGGGCCCACACCGCAACCGGCGGCCTCCGACGTGACGCTCGTGATCGTCATTGTGATCATCGGCCTGGCCCTGCTGGCAATCGGCGCATTCGTGCTTGCCCTCGCCGTGCAGTGAGCCCGCGGCGCGCCCAGCGCGGTCTGGTGCGCGGCTGCTGTCTCCTCGGTGTCGTCGCGTTGGTGCTCCTCGGCTTCGCAGTGTTTCTTGCCGACCGGGCGCTGGCGGCACCTGACCTCGGTCGGTCGCTGCAGGGGCCGGACCACGGCGAGAGCGAGACCGCGATCGCCGTCAGCCTCGGCACCCAGCTCGCGCTGGCGCTGCTGACCCAGCCGCACGCCGTAGTCACCCTGAGCGAGCACGACCTCACGATCCTCGCCGCTGCGCACCCGCCGAGCGACGTCACCGGGCTCACCGCCCGGGTGCGCGAGGGCCGCATCGTGCTGAGCGGTCAGCACCCCTTCGGACCATTCAATGTCAGCCCCGTGGCTCGGGTCGTCCTCAACCTCGACGTCACGCAGTCGCCGCCGAGCCTCACCTCGCGCGTCGCGCAGCTCGACATCGGTCAGCTGGGGCTCCCCGGCTTCATCCAGGACCGCATCCTCGGCAGCTTCGGCTCGACCATCGACCTCAACGCGATGTTCAACAGCTCGCCCGCGCTCGAGGCGGTGCGCGGCTTCCTCGAATGCGTCAGCGTCGCTCCCGACGGCGTGCGTGTGGGGGTGCATCGCCTCGGAATCGCTGTGGACACGGCGGTTTGCGGGTCGTGACACAGTCGCGTTAAGACGAGCCCGTAGGCGCGTGTCCCGGCCCGCGGGGGCATACGCTTGGCCTGTGCGGGCAAGGGTGTGCATTGCTATGACGCTGCTCTGCGCCGCCTGCGGCTCCGCGACGGGTGTCAGCCAGACGCCGTCCCCGCTCGGAGGAGCTCAGGCTGCTGCAGGCGCCGCGGCGGCGTCGGCGCCGGACGTGAGCGCGGCGATCGCCGCGGCGGAGGCCGACACCTATGCCAACCGCTACGGCGTGGCGGACACCGAGTACGTCGCGCTGGTCACAGCGCTCCCGAAGTCTGCTGCGGCGCACGCCGCGTATGCGTTGTTTCTCGAATATCGCGGCGACGGCGACGACGCCGCCACCGAGGCCGCCCGAGCCGTTGCTCTGGATCCGCACAGTGGACGAGCTCAGGCAGTGCTCTGCCGGGTGCACGACTGGGCCGCCGAGCTCGACGCCGCGGTCACCGCAGGACATACCGCGACGGGGCTCGACCCGTCGGACCCCCTCGCGCACATGTTCCTCGCCGAGGCCCTGGCGGACGACGCCGACTACGCCGGCTCGCAGGCTGAGATCGACGCGGCCCGGCCGCTGGTCACGGCGCATCCGACCGACTACCTCAAGGCTGAGCTGCAGCGCCAGATCGCCAACCTCGCCGCCGACAGTGGCCGGACAGCCGATCAGCTGTCAGCGCTGCAGCAATCCCTCGCGCTGCAGCCCGGCTGGCTGTACCGCGACGAGGAGCTGGCCCAGGCGCAGTCGCTGCAGACGCAGCTCAGCGCTGCGAAGCAGACGCTGGACACCGCTGCGAAGCAGCTCCCCGATGACGTCGATGCGCTGAAGAACCTCGGCTACAGCGCGATCTTCTCGGCCGATGGACAGGTCGCCCTGTCGGCCTGGCAGAGGGCGTTGACGCTGGCGCCGTCGGACGCCGAGGTCCTCGACATGATCGGAGAGGTGCAAATTGCAGTCAATCGCGACACCAACGCAGCGGTGGCGGCGTTCCAGCACGCGCTGACCGTGAACCCCACCGACACCGTGGCGGCGGCGTACCTCGCAGGTCTGGCGCGTTTCGTGCAGGGGAAGCCGGAGGCGGCGACGGCTGAGATCACCGCGGCACTGGAGCCGGCGCAGACCGGACGGAGCCTGCGCCCACGCTCGCGCCCCGCGCCGGAGCGCGACTGGATTGCCAACGCGAACCAGGCGCTCGGGGTGGTCAACACGATCCGTGTGCAGGCCGGGCTGGCCCCGGTGCAGCTCGATCAGAGCCTGACCAACAGCGCCCAATCGCACTCGTTCTACTGGCTGTTCAACAACGTCGCCTCGACGGTGCAGGGGTTGGGCATCCACCAGGAGACGTCGGGCCTGCCGGGGTTCAGCGGCGCGTCCCCGAGCGCCCGCGAGGCCGCCTTCGGCTACTCGCAGCCCTGGATCGCGGAAGACATCACCCACCGCGGCGGGGTGTCCGCGGCCATCTACGACTGGCTGGACAGCGTGTTCCACCGCTTTCCCATCCTGCGGCCCGACCTTCGCGTCATCGGCTACGCCCAGACGCAGGTCGGCAGCATCACGATGCAGGACATGGAGTTCGGCTACACGCCCCCGGGCTCCGCGGCGCCGGTGATCTACCCCGCGGCGGGGCAGACAAAAGTTCCAGACATGTTCGTCGATAACGAGCTTCCGGACCCGGTTCCTGCGGGCAAGCCCCGCACCACGGGCTACCCGGTGACGGTGACGTTCGCCGAGGGCGACACCGCGTCGATGTCGAGCTTCACGCTGGCGGGCCCTGACGGCGTCCCGCTGACCTCGTACCTGCTGTCGCCGAGCACTCAGACCGAGAACTCCGCCTCACTGTTGCCGGCCGCGCCGCTGCGGCCTGCGACGACGTACACCGCCCACATCACCGGCACCGTCGACGGCAGCAGCTACGACCGGACCTGGAGCTTCACCACCGCAGGCTAGGTAGCACGGTGAGCGACTGGATCAGCGCGGCGTGACTCTGCACCTGCGGATAGTTGCCGAGCGGACCGCCGGTGGCCGGGTCACGCACCTCGCCGAAGAGGCCAAGCTCGCCCGCGGCTGACACCGCTGCCTCGAGCCGTCGGGTGCTGTCGCGGCCGGCGGCCGCCTCGGCGCTCGCCATCCAGAACGACGGGAACACGAACGGCGCGCATGGATCGGCGAGCTCGTCCTGCGTCCCCTGGTAGCGCTGCAGCATTCCGTGGTCGTCGAGGTCGCGGGCGATCAGGTCGAGCGTCGCTGCGGCGGTGGTGCTGCCGGGATCCAGGAACCCGTTCATCACCGCCACGCTCAGGGAGGCGTCCGCGCCGCCGCCGTCCACGCGCAGCTGCATCGGGATGCCGCCGGGCGGCGTGGTTGCGGTGCGGATGGCCTCAGCTGTTCGGCGCCACAAGCTCGCGTCATCCCTTCGGACGTAGCCCTCCGTGTGTTCGACAATCTCGGCCGCGCTCGTCAACCCGACCCACGCCATCACCCGCGAGTGCGTGTACTCGCGCGCGGCGCCGCGGATCTCCCAGATGCCGTGATCAGGCACCTGCCAGCTGTCGACGAGCCAGTGCGCCAGCGGTGTCACCGCGCTCGCCAGCGACGCCGGGAGCGAGTCGCTGTGCGCCAGGGCGCGCGCCAGCTCGAGCACCTCGCCGGCCACGTCGACCTGCAGCTGCCCCGCGGCCGCGTTGCCGAACCGAACGGGGCGGGCGCCGCGATACCCGGGCAGCTCGGGGTGCAGCGACTCGGGAGGCGGGCTCGTGCCGTCGACGCGGACCAGGGGGCTCACACCGCCGCTGGCGATGACGTCGCCGATGAAGG
>JBOHUE010000042.1:0-9241 GCA_050734185.1 Candidatus Dormibacteria bacterium
CCTCCCTGAGCTTGCGCACGATCTGCTCCGGCGTGTGCTTCCGTCCCTTCATGAGTGGTTCCTCCTTGCCCTTGCGGGCCAACGGGAACTCTCATATCAGGTGGACCAATCTCAGGGGGTCGGGCCACCATGAGCACGGTCGCCTTGAGCAGCTGCTCCGGCGGCACGCTCTGCCGGCCGGTGACGGCGTACATAGCATCGAACTCCACGTCGAGGTCGGCCAGCACCGCCTCCACGACCTTCTTGATCCGTCGGATCGGATGGTCCGGCGGGATCATGCTCTCCGGTGTGAGCGTCGACAGCATCGTCGTCTGCGGATCTGTGGTGCCACGCATGCTGGATCTCCGAGGCGGCGTTGACGGCGTTGCCCGAAGACTCGCATACCCGCGTCAGCAGTGGGTGGCCCTCAGAGATCGAAAATCAACACCCTGTTAGGGCGCTCGCTCGAACTCGTACTAGAGTCGGCCTGGCGGCCCCGTAGCTCAGCGGATAGAGCAGAGGTTTCCTAAACCTCGTGTCGCAGGTTCGACTCCTGTCGGGGCCTCGTTATGGAATAAGGGATTTCTGGCATTATTGGGGCTCTCCATTTAGCTGGCGGACGCCTCCCTACACCCTAAACTACCCCTTACGGATGCAGAGGCGACGCCTTCACTAAATAGCGACAGCGGCCATTAGGATGGCCGGTGGTGGCGGACGAGACCATCAATTTCATACGTGTCGGCGCTACAGGCCTCGCGACCGCGAACAGAACAGCTTCGTTGACCCGGCCGGCAATGGGGTGAATGGATGGTCGAGACAGGCGACTTGCAATGGGCGGCTTTATTCCGGCTCGGCTTCGCGCCGGGTCCCGACCTACGCCAAATGCGGGCCATCGCGGCTTGATTGAGTGAACCGCCAGATACAAACGCTCGCATCGCAACTCGGCGATTTGTTCGGGATGCGGGAGTCCTGGCCGTGGCTATCCGCCGCCTTCGCGTCGTCGATCCTATTGTCTCTTCACAGGATCCCTGGCGAACTTGACCGAGGCTCAATCCTAGCCCTTACGGGGCTTGTCCTGGCCACCGTGTCGGTCACGTTTGGCATCGTCGCCATCACAACGCAGCACCTCGCCGAGACGTATTCCCGCGAAGTCTTCTTATCGGCGACTGGCAATCGCGTATGGCAGGCATGCGTCGTAGGCGAGGGCGTCGCGGTGGCTTTCGGTGTCGCTCTCGCGCTTTGGCGTCCTGACATGACGTCAGGCGTCGTCGTCGCCATTCTCCTCGCCGCGTCACTTCTGGAGAGCTGGATTGCGGTTTCAGAGCAGCTTCGCCAATTCGATCCAGTGCCAATCATCGAGGCGTTAGCAGCGGCGACTGTGAAGCAGCTTCCATTCGATCCGGCTGCCGCAGGTGTGGCGATTGATCGAAGTCTCGGAATCCTTGACATAACACTGATTCGTGCGGTCAAAGGGGACGTGCATGTCGTTAGGGCGGGGCTCGCCGCGTGGAATAGGATCCTGGGCGCGTACTTGAGATCGCAGACAATTGTTTGGAACGACCGCTACCTTCTCTGGTTGTACGCTCGATGTTCTGAGCTATGTGAGACGTACGCGAAGGAATCCGTGGGACTCGTCCTTCCTGTGATCGTTGAAGGCATAAGCCATTTGGCTCAGACCACGGCTGCATGGCGCAACCCCCTCAATGCGGACGTTGATGAGGGAACAGCACTACTCGTCGACACGCTCAAGAAGGCGGCCGCGTTGTCGGCAAACGCGCGTTCCACGGCCGCTGATCAAGCCACCTCGGGCATCGGGTCGATTGCTAAGTCCTGCCTGGAGGCTGAGAAGTTCAACGTCGCACAAATCCCAATTGCCGATCTGACCGAACTCGGTCGGACAGCCGCCGGGGTTGCAACGGAGATTGCAAGCCGTGCAGCGATGGAGTTGAGCGGGATCCTGCTGCGTCTCGCGGGCTCGAGCTCGCACGACGTGATGTGTGTATCAGATGTGGAAGATGCCATCAAAGGGATACGCGAGATAGCGTTGTCTGTGCCGATGAGGCTCGGCCCGGTGCACTTCCTAACGGCACCGCTTGCCGACGACAACCTGCCAAGGGCCATTCAAGCGCTCGCTTTGGCCGCTGGGCGCCGGGACGAGCGCGACGCGCGGCCGTGGCAAGCTGTGACGTTGCAGGCTGCCTACGTGGCTGTCGAAGTCATCGACAACCTCGATCTCAACATAGGCATGCGCTGGTATTCGGTCGAAGCCGCAGCGTGCGTCGTTCTAGGCCTCCTAGCGACGCACCGATGGCAGCCCTACATTGAGCCGATCCGCCGTATATTCACTCGGCTGATCGACCTGGCAATCGAGGACGACGGCCGCCTCCATGCTATAGAACCCCTCGACAGCGTTGCGCTCGCGCTCTACGAGGAATCTAGATCGAGCGACGGGGAACTGCGGGCGATTCTGACTCGGCTAGCCGAGACTATCGAAGCTACGGATCAACGAACCCGAGCGAGGTTGGCACCCATCCTGCGGCGCGTGGGGGCAACGGCGCTTTACTACGGCGACGAAGAGCTTGCCAACGTAATGGCGAAGGCGTCAGTTCCGGAGCCGCGGTCACTCTCCAAGCAGCCTCGAACTCTCGCGGACGCGTTTGTGCTCCGCGGTGTGCCGCTTGGGCTGCGGACCATGACTCGACCTGGGCTCTATCTGCCCCCCGAGTCGACTCACTTTGAGGATCGTGCGAGTCAAGAAAAGTTCGCTGCGTCGGAAGCGCGACAGAACGCTACCAGTTAGTCGCGCCTATTCAGCTTCCGGCGACATCCGGCGCGGTTCCAAATGCGGGCGGACCGCCCGCGGGTGGGAATGAATACACTGCAGCGAATGGCCCGAGGCTCGATCAGCGCCCTTATCGACGCCGGCTTACTGGAGGAGGGAACGGAGGTTTTCCACGAGGGACGCCTCCATTCGGAGCGCACCGCTGCGGGCCGGATCGTTGCTGGCGGCATCAAAATCGGCGACCGCGTACACGCCAGCCCATCCGGCGCAGCACGAGCCGTCAGCGGGTCATCGGCCGAGAACGGTTGGAGATGGTGGCGAGTCCGACCGTCAGGGCTCACGCTCGACGAGATCCGCCAGAAGATGCTTCTCACCAGCGCAGATACGGACTAAAATCGACCGAACGGCTGTTCGTCCACCAAGGAGCCCCAGATGCTGGCCGGAGACACCGCCGAGCTTCGGAAGGCGCGCGGCGCTTTCTTCACACCGGCTCCCCTCTGTGATTACGTCTCATCGTGGGCAATTCGGTCGCCAGACGATCAGGTGCTCGAGCCGGCCTGCGGTGAAGCGGCGTTCCTGTTAGCAGCCGGACTCCGTTTGAGGCAGCTCCAAGCCGGCCTACTACTCTCCGCCGGCCGTATTCACGGTGTTGAGGTTCACGGCGATAGTGCGAGGTCCGCATCGACCGCGATCGGCGGTGCTGGCATCAACGCGGAGATCACAACCGGTGACTTCCTCGATCTAGAACCTCACCCCCGGTTCGACGCCGTAATCGGCAATCCACCATATGTCCGCTATCAGGAGTGGCGGGGCGACGCGCGGACCAAGGCACGAGCTGCGGCGCTACGCGCGGGCGTTGCGCTCACCAACCTCGCGTCATCTTGGGCGGCTTTTGTTGTTCATTCTTCCCTCTTTCTTCGCCCCGGAGGGCGCCTCGGCTTGGTGCTTCCTGCGGAATTGCTCACTGTCAACTATGCCGCCCCGGTTCGCTCCTACTTGATGCGGCGTTTCGGCCGGGTTCGACTGGTTCTCTTCGAGCAACGCGTCTTCCCCGGAGTTCTCGAGGAAGTGGTGCTCCTGTTGGCTGACGGCAAAGGCCCGACATCGCACTGCGAACTCACCCAAGTTCGTAATCTCGACGAGCTCGCGCTGGTCGACACTGCTCCGTACCACTGGACACCAGTCCCTGCGAACGCCAAGTGGACCCAGGCGTTAATCCCGAGGTCTGCGTTAGCGAGCTTCACCGAGCTGCTTGGGAGTCCCACCTTCTCGTCACTCGTTGAATGGGGGGATACCACGCTCGGCATGGTCACCGGGGCAAACGCTTACTTCGCGTTGAGCGCCCCACGTGTGCGCGAGTTGAAACTCCGTCGGAGTGATCTCATTGCCGTGTCGCCGCCCGGCTCGAGGCATCTGCGCGGTCTCTCTTACACGACGAAGGCGTGGGAGGAAATGGAGCGCGACGGTGCCCGCGTGTGGCTGTTCCGCCCGTCGTCTAAACCGTCGGAAGCCGCAGAGATGTACATCGAGGCTGGTGAAGGCGACAGCGTCCATACGGCCTTCAAGTGCCGTGTCCGCAAACCCTGGTGGCGCGTCCCCTACCTACGGCCAGCCGATCTCTTGCTGACGTATATGAATGCTGATACCCCGCGGCTCTGCGCGAATCGTGCAGGTGTCCACCACCTGAACTCAGTTCACGGGCTATATGTCACGCCAGAGCTTCGCCAACTCTCCCTTGATCTGCTCCCCATCGCCGCACTGAATAGCCTGACTGTGCTCGCCGCCGAAGTCATGGGACGCTCGTACGGCGGCGGCATGCTGAAGCTCGAACCGCGCGAGGCCGACACACTTCCCGTTCCATCTCCGAACTTTCTCCGCGCGCAGGCGACCGACCTGCGCGCCTTGCGCCCTCAGCTCGGTCTCGCCCTGCGAAACGGACGCATCGAAGACGCGATAACGCTCGTCGACGACGTGCTGCTCTCTCGCGGCCTGGGTATGAAACGTGCGGCGCTGAAGACACTCGTGGGAGCGAGACAAGTCCTTGCGCGGCGTCGCAGTGCTCGAGGAGAGGCACCGCGTGGCGCGCGTTGACGATCTGCTCAAGCAAGCGCTGAAGGCGCTCCCACAGAAGCCGGCGGACAACCATCAGCAGGCTGCCAAAAAGCGATACTCCGAACAGGCCTCTGCGGTGATAGCACAAGCCTTTGCGGAAGAGTTGCGCCAACGCGGCATGAAAGAGGCCCGTCCCGCGCCACCCGGCGACGTCGGGCTATCTGGAGCAGAACGTCGACTCGCAGGCGGTATCGGTGCGAAGAAGGTCGATGTGACATGGGCGACCGAGGAATCGGGCTTGCTGCTCGCTCTCTCCGTCAAGACCATCAACTTCCGCGACGCGCGAACTGGGAACTTCCAAAAGAATCTTACGAATCGCCGCGGTGACCTGCTCATCGAGGCAGTGACACTGCACCGTCGTTTCCCGTATGCAGTCCTCGGTGGATTCCTGTTTCTGGACTGGGACGCCCAGTTGGACGCCACCGAAGGCCGCCAAGCCACGTTTGCGAACGCCCATTCGCGACTGCGGTTGTTCACCAACCGCTACGACCCCGCGGGGCGCGATGAGCAGTGGGAGCGACTATACCTCGTCGCCCTGCGCGCCAATCCGTTTGACCCGCAATGGAAGGTCAACGAGGTTGGCTCCATTGAAGACGTCTCTCTCGACACAGCATTCGACGAACTCGTCGGCCTCGTAGCCGACCGAAATTTCGACTTCTACGATGTCGTTTCAGGAAACATCGTGAGAATCGGTCAGCGGCTCCGAGATCCATACCCCAGTTCGGACGGCGGGCCATCACTCGACGATGTACTCGTCGCCGATGACGAGAACTGAAGAAGTCTGCGTAACTCCAAAGCATTATCCTCGTCGCAAAGAATGCGTCGCGTGAGGGACGCCGCCAATATGGCTGTCGCGATCGCTGCGAGTGCGCTCGTCGCGGTAGCTGCGTGGATTCATGACCGCGTCAACCACTCGGCCAATGTGTACGTCGATGGAGACGTCTGCACTCGGACCATCGAGAGCTTCTTGTCGCCCGTCAAGAGCTGGATTCGCGGGACGTACCACTCGGTCTCGTCCGAATGGCTGCAAGTCCTAGCTGGACGAGTACGCCTTGCGGCTACAACCATTCATGACCACACCAAGTGGCTCAACGGCCACCGGCGGCCGCAGGGTAGGCGACGTTTCGCCTACTGCTCGCCGCTGCTTGCGGGCCTACCGCCTGAGCGCGTCTTCTTGCGGAAGCGCGGCGGCGGCGGCGTTGCTTTGACCAGCTTGTCGAACTCGCGCGAGTCGGCACTGGAACTTTGTGGCCCGTCGGCGTTGTACTTCTCGCATAGCATGTCGTTGGGCACAAGCTGAGGATATCGCGTGAGCCAGTCGCCGAGCGAAGAACACGCGTCCTCTTCGCTCCTTAAGTATTCGTGGGCACATCACCACCTCGTCGCGCTCAAAGAAGCCGTGGACGTCTTCGAGAAAGGTGAGCCCGCAGTAATGAGGCCCGAGTTCAAGCCGAAGCGACCGGGATATGACTTCAGATTCCACGTGCTCCGGGTACCACAACGGAACGTCGCCCTCATGGCTGGTGACGTTGTCGGCTGTTTGCGCGACGCGTTGGACCATCTGATCTACGAGTTGACGGTTCATTATTCCGGGATTCCCGACGAAGGCCACAAGACGGCGTGGCCGATCTGCGAGTACCGTAACGACTGGGCTATGCGCTCATCGAAAGGTCGTATCAGTAAGCGTGCGGGAGAACGGAAGGTCCACGGTATCCACCCGAAGGCTCAGGCCATGGTGTACAGGCTGCAACCGTTCTATATGAAGCGCAGTCCGGGACCGCATCGACGACATCCGTTGTGGATACTGGACGAGCTTCGCAACATCGACCGACACCGGCGCCTCAGCATTGTCGCGGCGACGAGTCAGGAGTTCGAGGTCATGGCTACCCGACACAATAGAGCGATTACTATCGTCCGCCGCGAGAGCCGGCGCGGCGCTCCCAAAGACGGCGCAGTAGTTGAACGCATCTGGCTTACACCGGGAGCTGTGCAGAGGGATATGACCGTGGAAGCGGTGCCGTCTTGCAAATTGGTAATTGACGAAACCAGTTCGGGTCAGTCTCGGGCGCCTCTCATGGAAACCATGGAGGCACTGGCGCGCCACGTGCGGACTGTGCTCGCCAATTTCCTTGATTTCGAGCCCGACTCGGTTCAGCAGTTCGTCAAAGGGGAGCCCTGGGTCGAGGTGTGAACCGCCCGGTTTCTTGGAGACTCCGGCTATAGACTCGCAGCCACGTAGCTGGGGTTGGCTGAGGTCATAGCACTCTTCGAACGCCCGAGGGATCGATGGTGCTCACGAACGACCGCGGCTTCAGTGACTGGACTCAGATCTTTGCCGACGCGGTGGTCGCCAGCGCGATCGTCGAACGACTGCTGCACAACGCCACCGTGATCATCACCGACGGCCACAGCTACCCCATACGTGCGTACCGCGACGACACGGTGGCAAGAGCCGCGCCAACGGAGGTGGAGCTACAGTCCGCTGGGCCTGCTCAAGCTGGTCATGCCTCGTGATCGAAACTGATCAGACTTCGTGAGCCCTACGTGCGTGGCGGCGGGTGCGGAGAAGCCACAGGAGCAAGAATTGACGGGATACGCAACGTGCGCAACAAAATGAGGCGCCCTAGTCTGACCGCCGTGATGCTCTCGAGGCCGCGAAGCTCACTCCACGCACCAAGGGCCTGTTATGTCAGCGAGATGCGGAGCACCAGGAGCAGCACAGCAACCTAATTGGCGCCTGAGCACCGCCTTGGCAACGCTCGAGACGTCCGTTCCCGACACGACGCTGCGGCCGGTGCCATCATTCGACGGATGCCTCGACGCAAGCATGAATTCGTCTACGAGCGGCCCCGTGCCACTAAATGCCCGATCTGCAAGGGACGACAGGCAGCGAAGGTCGAGGGTGCTTGGGTCACATGCCCTCAATGCGGCGGCACGGGGAAGGTCATGACCACGCAGAGCTACACATTTGGACGCAGCTCCGGTTGCACGAATTGCGGCTGCATCATCCCGATGGTACTGATTGGCAGCGGCCTTCTGATCTGGGAGTCTTTGTCAAGTAGGGCGAGGACTTCCATATCAGAAGGAGGAGTTGACTGACTCATCGGCGGCCGAGACGCGTTTTCGCCATCGAGCCATCGTGACTAATTCACCGTAGCGGCGATTCAATTCCTGGCAGGCGATATTGGCAGTGCCCCAGATCCGCACCGTTGAGGTGCGCGCTCGCCAGTAGCAGCGCCGTTTCGCACACGCCTGCAACGCGATCCAACGATTCACCCGACGTCACGGCCGACGCGGTCGACGGACCCTTCGCAGCTCGGCTGCCTCAGTGGCAAGGCGCTTCATGGCTGCGTGCGAGTCGTGCTCGTGAGCCTCATGACCCGGTGCGTTGGCGTCGTCGCTTGCCATTACTCCAGCGCCTCAAGGCGCAACTCGATCGGCGGGTGCGTCGCCGCTAAGACCTGCTCCCACCCGCTGCGACCGCCCTCGAACTCGCGGAGGTGCGCCAGCGCCTCACGCAACGCCTCGCCGTAGCCGGCACGGCGCGCGTCCTGATCCGCACCGTACTCGTAGTCGCGGCTGCGCTCAGCAACCAGCGGCTCGATCACGAGTCGGGTGAGCACCCATGCCGGCCACAGCAGCACCAGCGCGATCAGCGCGACGATCCCCCGGAACCGGAGCAGCAGAACGGCCAGGTTGTACAGCAGCGCCAGCGGCAACGCTGCTGCGAAGACAAACCGCAGCCCTACTGTGTCGGCACGCGCCCAGTGCGACAGCTCGTGCGCCAGCACGCCGGCGAGCGGCTCGTCAGCCAGTTCGTCGAGCAGCGTGCGGCTGATGACGACGTGACGCACCGCCGCGTACGCGTTGCGACTGCCGTCGTCGGTGATCAGCAACGGCGGCAAGTTGGTGAGTTGCAGCCGCCGCCCCGCCTCCACCAACAGCGGCACCACCCGCTCGTACTCGCGCCGGCTCGCGCGCCGGTAGCCACGCAGCCGCAACGTCAGCGGCTCCGCGGCCACCATGACGCCGAAGAACAGCACGGAGATCACCGCGCCGGCAGCGACACTGATGAGGACGCCTGGGCCGCTGAGAAACAGCGCCCCGATGAACCCGAGGATCGTCCCAACGCTGATGCCCAGGCCAGCCAGCAGGCCTGCAAGCCCGCCGAGGCCGCCGGCTACCAACCAGGCGACGAACGAGATCAGCGCCGCCCCCGCGAGGAACACTGTGGCGATGATGAGGAGTCCCCACAGGCCGGACCAGGCCGCGACGAGCGCGACAGACGCGGCTAGCCCCTGTCGGCCGATGCCGGCGCGCAGCCAGTCCGCGGCGGAACGGAAATGCGCGGGGCGGCCGCGCGTCAGC
>JBOHUE010000043.1:0-3321 GCA_050734185.1 Candidatus Dormibacteria bacterium
GTAGACGGGCGGTTTCGAGATAGATCGGCGTCACGGCTTGAGCACCAGCAGTCCGTCTGCCGACTTCGAGACCCAAGGCCGCTTGCTGCCGGTCGGCAATGTGGCCGGGTCGAGTTTCGCGACCCAAGGTAAGGAAAGCTCGCGACCGAGTTGGAGACAGAGCCGTACGGTCTTGACGCTAGTGCAGTGCTTCAACAGCTCGCGCAGCACGTCTGGCCGCAGGTTGTAAGTTCCCTCGGTGAGCTCACGGGCCTCCTGCAGCGGCTGGCGTACACCTACGTCGCTCAGCAGTTCGAGTAGTGCGCGCTCTGGCGCCGACACCTGCGGTGCCCCAGCGCGCTTCTCGAAAGGGCTGACGTGCAGTAACTCCTGAGGTCGCTCGTTGAACATGCGCTTGCGGTGGTATTCCGCAGGGAAGCGCTGGGTAAACCAGGTGGGTAGACGGGCGGCGACCCACCCATACAGATGCAGCACGGGCTTCTGCGATACATACTGGCGCACGCCGTGCCAATCGAGCGCGGATTTGCCGCCTACGTGTAGGGCGTCGAACTTGCGCTCGAGCAAGGTCAGACTTGGATAGAGAGCCAGCGTGTCGCTCGGGCGACAGTAGACACCTCGCATCAGGCGCGTGAGCCAGCCGGACCGGACGTAGTGCACAGCGAGGTCGGCAGAGACACCTTGCGCAGCGAGGTCCTCCGAGGTCAGAGGGGTTCCCGGTGGCCAGTGGGTGTAAAGTGAATTTAGTTTATTCCTACTAGTCGTAGCCATGCTACGATTTTTATACGTAAATTAAGCGTTCGTCAATCTTAGATTATTACATAAAATCGTAGCTCTACTACGATAATCTTCACTATTCGAAATGAAAAGCCAACGATCTTGCTTTGACTCCCAGAGTGGAGCGAACACCACGGTGTAGGCCCATCCGTCCCTTATGGCGCCATCGCGAGACGAAATTCTGCGAGAGCTTGCCGGCGTCGGTGCCGCATTAGCCGACCTAGAGCGTACGCGCGACCAGCTACAGACGAGGATTACGGTTCTCCGAACAGAACTCGCATCGCTCCCTCCAACGGGCGGTGTCGCGGCGCTGACGGACCCCTCGCCCGGCACCTCAGCGCCTCAGACTCCAGCTGAGAAGGTAAAGCTATTTCGGTCCCTCTTCCGCGGTCGCACTGATGTCTTCCCTGTGCGCTTCTTGAGCCGGAAAACGAACCGAGCCGGTTACGCCCCGGCGTGCTCGAACAAATGGCAACCAGGGCTGTGTCTGCTGAAGTCCGGCGGCAAGTGCAGTGACTGCGAGAATCAGGCCTTCATCCCCGTTGCCGACCAGCTGATCACCGATCATCTACAGGGACGGCACGTTATGGGAGTCTACCCGCTGCTGGAGGACGAAACCTGTTGGTTTCTTGCAGTGGATTTCGACAAGGTCTCCTGGCAGGCCGATGTCTTGGCCTTTGCCGAAACGTCCCATTCGATGGGAACTACTGTTGCGATCGAACGATCCCGCTCCGGCAACGGAGCGCATGTCTGGTTTTTCTTCTCGGCGCCCATTTCTGCAAATGTCGCAAGGCGCATGGGCTGCTACCTCATCACCGAGACGATGAGTCGCCGTCACGAACTCGGCATGGAATCCTACGATCGCCTCTTCCCGAACCAGGATACGATGCCACGTGGTGGCTTCGGCAATCTCATTGCACTACCGCTGCAGCACGAACCGCGGCAGCACGGCAATACCGTGTTCGTCGATGAGCAATTCCAGCCTTTCGCGGACCAGTGGGCGTTTCTCGCCGGCCTCGAACGTATCCAACCCGCAGCGGCAGAGAGCATCGCGAGAGAGGCAACTCGGACAGGACAGGTGATCGGCGTTCGTATCGCAGAGGCCGACGAACAGGAGGAATTTGCTCCGTGGTCGCGTCCGCCGTCGGGGCGCGCTCCCGTGAAGCCGGTCACCGGACCGCTGCCGTCCGATGTCAAGGCGGTGCTGGCGCAGCGCCTCTACATTGGAAAGGCGGGACTTCCGCCGGCGCTGCTGAATAAATTGAAACGGCTCGCAGCCTTCCAGAATCCCGAGTTCTACAAGAAGCAGCGCATGCGGCTCTCGACGGCCACGACCCCTCGAGTGATCAGTTGTGCAGAAGAGCTCGCGGAGCACATTTCTCTACCGCGTGGTTGTACACCGGCGGCCCAGCAGCTGCTCGACCAATATCGCGTTGCGCTACGGATTGATGATCAGCGGTACACGGGTGCACCGATGCGATTGACCTTCAGGGGCAAACTCATGGCTAACCAGCGAGAAGCCGCCCGAGCGCTTCTTGCGCACGACACTGGCGTCTTCGTGGCACCTCCGGGTGTCGGAAAGACAGTCCTCGGGACTTATCTCGTCGCAGAGCGGGCCTGCAGCACACTGATTCTCGTGCATCGAAAGCCGCTCCTCGAGCAGTGGAAGGCGCAACTCACCATCTTTCTCGGCGTCGATGCGAAGGAGATCGGGCAGGTCGGAGGGGGTCAACGCAAGCCCAACGGTCGCCTCGACGTGGCGATGATCCAAAGTCTCGTTCGCAAAGAAGAAGTCGATGATCTCGTATCCGGCTATGGACATGTCATTGTCGATGAGTGTCACCATCTCCCGGCGCTCTCGTTCGAGCGGGTACTATCCGAAACCAAGGCGCGGTATGTGGTCGGCCTTACCGCGACACCACAGAGACGTGACGGTCACCAGCCCATCACGGAAATGCAGCTCGGGCCCATTCGATTCCGAGTGGATGCCAAGAGCCGCACAGCTCGCAGACCGTTCGAGCACGAACTCATTGTGCGGGAGACCGGCTTCCAATCGTCCGCCGAACAGTTCGGCGGCGGTATCCAGGATCTTTACCGAGCGCTCGCGACCGATGAGGCTCGTAATCAACGCATCATCGATGACATTCTCGCAGCGCTGCAGCAGGGTCGCTCACCCATCGTGCTGACCGAACGTAAGGATCATCTGGACCATCTGGCCGATCGGCTGCGTGGCTTCGTCCGCCACATGGTCGTGCTAAAGGGAGGCACGTCTCAGAAAGAGCGGCGTCAGAGTTTCGATCAGCTTGCGTCGGTTCCGGACACCGCGGAGCGGCTCGTACTTGCGACGGGTCGCTACGTGGGAGAAGGGTTCGACGACGCGCGTCTGGACACGCTGTTTCTGACTATGCCGGTTTCCTGGAAGGGGACACTGATCCAATACGCCGGCCGACTGCATCGGCTTCGTCCCGGCAAGACGGAAGTACGCATATACGACTACGTCGACCGGGAACCGATGCTGCTGCGAATGTTTCAGAAACGGCTCGCAAC
>JBOHUE010000044.1:0-8608 GCA_050734185.1 Candidatus Dormibacteria bacterium
GCGTCACCCACCACGGGCAGCGCGGGCATGCGCGTCCCCCACCACGGGCAGCGCGGGCATGCGCGTCACCCCGCCGCTGCTGCGACGCACACACGCCACCAGCGCGGTGGCAACGCGCCCACAAGCACCTGCCTGCAGTGCCTTCTTTCTGTCTGCCCGGCGCTCGCCGCCGAGAGGTGTCCTGAGGCCGCGTCGGGCGGCTCCGTAATGGTCCGGCGGCCCGGGGATGCGCGCCACTCGCAACGAGGGGCGCGGGCATGTGCGTCACCTGTCACTGTCGGGGCGCCCGTGCGCGTCACCGCGCCGCTGCCGCGACGCATCCGCACCTCCAGCGCTGTGCCGACGCGCCGGCAGAGCCACCGGCACGCCGGTCCAGTAGCCGTCGTGATGCCGTCGGTGTGGCCCATGGACTGCCGGCGGCGTAACCGCCAGCGCCAGGTAGAGCGTTTCCGACCGCTGCGGGAGCGCTCGCCCACATTCACGCCGGTGGGAACCGTTGCTGCTCGTACGCCACACTTAGTAACATTCCGCCGCCACGAGGCGTGCCGTGCGACACGCGGACGCCCGTTGTCCTTTCGTTGCTAGGAGCGGGCCATGCAGAAGCACTCGATCGCCAAGACACCACGATGAGAACCAGAGGACGTCTGGTGGCGTGCGCCGTGCTCCTGGGCTTAGGCCTTCCTGCCTTGTGCGTCGGCGGCGCCACAGGCGGCGTGGCCGCCGCGACGTCCTCCACGGCGGGGTGGGTCACGGCCAACACCCGCGTGGGCAGCAACAAGGTTCCGGTCCGCCAGGCTGACATCCCGGGGGTGGCCGTCGACCCCGCCAATCCGAGCCACATCGTGCTGGTTGACCAGAACTCCGCGACCGGACAGTGCGAGTACCACGTCAGCTTCGATGGCGGCGCGACCTGGACCGGCGGCAACCTGCGCGCGCCAGCCGGGTTCGAGAACCCTCCATGCTCGGGCGGGCTTGACTCGAGTGGATACCCGCACATGAACCAGTCGGTCGCCTTCGGGTCGAACGGGCAGGTGTACACGGTGTTCACTGCGACCAACGGGTTACCGGAGATATTCACGGCTCCGAGCAACGGGAAAGGCCAAGCCGACTCGACGCTCATGGCCAAGTCCAGCGACGGCGGGCGCACGTTCGCGACAGCGGTGGTTGCGGTCCCGGCGCCGACCGGCCCAGCCCCCATGTACACGCGCCCGACGGTGGGGGTTGAGCCCCGTGCGACGGGCGACCGCGTGGCGGTTGTGGCATGGGGCCTCCTTCCGGGAACGACCAGCCCGGCCGATGGCCCGGGTGTTCGCCAGCTGGTGACGTCAGTGTCTAACGATGGCGGCTCCACGTTTTCCACCCCCGTCATCGCCAGCGGGCCCGGTGAGGCGATCCGCGAGCCATCGCAGCCGGTCTTCGGCCCGGACCACGCGATCTACGTGGCGTGGACCAGCCGCACCGGCGGCATCGGGACGAATATCGTCGTGGCCAAATCGGCCGACGGCGGCGCCACCTGGACCAGGAACGCGGCAGGGACGGTGACCGGTAAAGGGCAGGGCCCGAACGGAGGCGAGGCGCAGATCGCGATCGATCACTCCACCGGTTCGCTCTACGTCGTGTACCAGGAGCAGACGCCGTACGGCGACCAGGACATCTGGTTCCAGAAGTCAACCGACGGCGCGACCACGTGGTCGAAGCCGTTGCGCGTGAACGACGACCCGACCGGCAACGGGATACGGCAGCACGTTCCGCGCATCGCCGTGGCGCCGAACGGCCGCATCGACGTCGTCTGGCTCGACCACCGCAACGGCTACGTAGCGCCCGTCCTCCCCGCACCGCGCGGCGAGGCCGACGTCTACTACGCAAGCTCCTCCAACGGAGGCGCAACGTTCACCGCAAACCGCCGCATCAGCGACCGCACGATCAACCTGGACATGGGCCTGGGGCCGTACCTGGGCAGCTACTCGTGGCATGGCCCCGTCCTCGCGGAGTTGGGCAACAACGGCGTCTTCTTCGCCTGGTCTGACCCTCGCAGCGGGAATGTCGACAACAACTCCAACGACATCTACACCGCGACCCTGCACCTCTCCGGTGCGGGCGATCAGAACAATGTGAACGAGCTGACAACGGCCGACAACGTCTCGCTGGCCGTACAGCTCTCGAAGCAGGCGTACCCCGGCGGCGGCGAGAAGATCAGCAGCACGTTCATCGCCAACCGGGTGGTGCTGGTCAACCAGAACGATGCGGCGAGCGCCATCATGGGCGCGGTCCTGGCCCGCTCCTATTACGGGCCGGTGCTGCTCACACCGGCTGGCGCACTCCCCCAGAGTGTCAAGGACGAAATCCGTCGCCTCAATCCCGGCGGAGTGTTCGTGCTCGGTGATGACAGCAAGGTCTCGCCCGCCGTGGTTGATGAGCTCGGAACGATCGTTTCGCAGAACGTCACCCGGCTCGGGACGGCGGACCAGGTCGCCACCGCAGTGGCGGTGGCGAACTCGTTGGACGCGCGCAGCGCCGCCGACAAGGCAGCTGGCAAGCCCGCCTTCAAGGGCGCGGTCATCGTGAACCCGGACAGTCCAGATGCTGCCGCGGCCGCAGGCTTCGCCGCATCACTGCGCTTCCCAGTGCTGTTCTCGGGCCGCAACACCGTCCCCACCGCGACCCTGACAGCCATCCAGTCGCTCAACATTTCGTCGGTGATCGTGGTCGGCGGCCCGAGCGACATCTCCGATAACGCTCTGAGTTCGCTGCCAAACGCCAAGCGCGTGGGTGGCACGGACGCGACATCGACATCGGGGGCGGTCGCCGCCGAGGCGGTCTCGCGGGGGATGGATACGAACCTTGTGTACGTCGCGCCGACGTCCAATGCGGTTGTCGGGGGCGTGATGGGCGCGGCGATCGCTCGTACTGGTGGGCTGCTCGTCGTGGCAGACAACCCAACATCGAGCAACGTCGCAGCGTCACTCCAACGGCTTCAGCTCCAGCCGGACCAGGTCTTGGTCGCCAGCGTGAGTAAACCGTCTGAGACGCCGTGGGTACTCATCATTCTCGTGATCGTTGTCACAGCGGTGCTCGCAGTCGCGGGCGTGGTGATGTTCGTCATCGGGCGCAGCCGCAGCCGCTCCACAGCACCGGCGGTCACCGCCGGCAGCGGATGAAGTCTCGCGTACGGGGACGGTGAAGGCGTTTCGGCCCGCTACTCCTTCTCGCGCAGCGCGGGCGTGACCGTGAGGCCGACCAGCAGGCCCTCTGGGCTGATGAGGCGGCTTACGACCTGGCCCCATGGCTCGGTTCGCGCGCGGACCAGCAGTCGATAGCCGCGCTCCTCCAACTCTCGGCCGGCACTCTCGATGTCATCGACATCGAACTCGAGCCACGCCTGTGGAGTGACCATATCCGGCGGCCACGCGCTCGAACCAAAACAGGATTCGGCCGCCTGGCTGAGCGGCCATATCGCGAAGGTCTTGGCGCCGTCGATGCCTTCGGTGTGGAGGTAATCACCCTCCTCGACCTGGAAGTGGATGCCCAGCGCCTGCTCATACAGCCGGCGGGAGACGTCGACGTCAGACGAGATCGGTCCGAAGCCGGCGACGAAAAGGACGTTCACACCCCCCACGATAGACGGCGCGTCCTCACGACGCCCGCAGCGGCGCTATGCCGGGCAGCGATATCTGCAGCACCGATCCCCTCGCGGCTCGCGGTCCGCGAGGGGATCTCTGTCGCGTTGAGCTAGGACAGGTTGAGGATCGGGTGCACCTCGACCGTCCCTGCCCACGCAGCCGGGTTCTTGGCCGCCCAGCGCTCCGCTGTGGCGCGGTCCTCGCAGTCGAGGACAAAGTAGCCGTTGAGCCAAGGCGAGGCCGAATGCATGGGCCCGTTGTTGGTGCTCGTGCTGCCGTCGCGCACCTCGGTGCTGAAGCCCGCCGCGGACGGCTGGCACGGGTCTCCGTCACGGAACGCGCCCGCAGCCTTCAGCTCGTCGAGATAGGTCGCGAACGCGTCGACAACGGTGTGCATTTCCGGTGAACCCGGGGCTGGCGCGGCGGCCTCATCGATGTATTGGAGAAAGAGGTACTTGGCCATGTGACTGTGCTCCTGTGAAGGTCAATCCGACGCCAAGACGTCGAACGGGAGGAGCGCATTTTCGACAGCGGGTTCAGTCGTCGTCGTACTCGGGCTCGGGCCGCCCGAAGAACCACCAGCCCGCAGCGCCCAGCAGCAGCACGGCGACCAGGACGACGCCGATGATGAGCCCGATTGGAGCGCCGCCGCTGGAGCTGTTCGACGTGAGCGACGCGAGGCTCTGCTTGCACCCGGTGTTGTCTGGGGTCTCATCGAGGCACCGGCGGTAGTCCGCTCCGGCCGCGCCGTTGTCACCGCGCTGCTGCGCCGCAACGCCGCTGCGCCACTGCTGATCGCCGTCGCTCAGCGTGTTGGTGACCCCGGCCTTCGCCAGCACAGCGTTGATGTCGTTCGCGCTCACGAGAAAGATCGGTGTGCCCGCCAGCGCGCCGAACGACACGAGTCCCACGACCTCGTCCTGCTCGTTGATGCCGGGGCCGCCGCTGACGCCATGTTCCGAATACGCGTTGGTCACGACCACCGTCGCCTGCCGTGGCACCTGGGCGTTGCCGGTTGGCAGTGGGAGCGTGCTGCCGACGTTGATGACCTGGGTGAGCTGCCCGAATGTTGTGTCGGGCGCCGTGGAGAAGGTCGGCGCCATCTGCGGGTAGCCGATGAGCACCACCGAAGCGCTGTTCGGCGGCACCTCGCCCTGATGGATCATGACCGCAGGCTCTCGCGTCTTGTCCACGTGAATGATCGACACGTCGAACGCGGGGACTGGAGTCGACGCGAGCGTCGTGGCCGGCAGCCCCAAACGGTAGAGATCGTCGTCGGTTGCGGCGCCGGGGATGTTCATCGCCTGGGTGATGGCGCGCACGTCGAGCGTCACGTTCTGCACGACCGTGGATTGCATGTAGGCAAGGAACGTTGGGTTGTTGGTCGCGAGCTGCGTGCCGGTGACGGCAATGATGTAGCGGTCAACCAGAGCTGTCTGGATGTCGTCGGCGGTGGGGGAGACCACGTGGGTCGCGGTGACGATGTCGCCGCTCGCATTGATGAAGAAACCACTGCCCTTGGAGCTGCTGGTGTACGGTCCGTGCACCTGGCCGTCGCGGTGGTCGAGCAGCGATCCCTGAATCCGAACGTAGAGGAACACCACCGATGGCTTGGCAACGGTCATCGCCTCGCGGATCGCCGGGTTGTCGGCGCTCGCCGCGCCCGCGTTAGTAGGCAGGACAGCGCTAAGCGTGAGGCACATCAGTGCGCAAAGCAGGAGGCCCGATGCCCGTCTGCGCGCCATGATGCGACTGAATTCCACCTCGTCCGCCGATTGCGCCGGTTGCGGATACCCGCGACAGTAAAGGACTATACCCGCGCGTGAATAGCCCGAGTATTGCGCCGCTCAGAATGCGGAGCACCGTCGCGTTGTCGGTCTGCTGCGGAGTCGCCGGCCTGATGACGGCGTGCGGCGGGTCGTCGACACCCACCGTCGGCAAGTGGATCACGGCTGCGAAGCTGACCCTGCCGACCTACGGCCAGGCGACGGTCAAGCTCAAGGATGGCCGGATCCTGATGGCCGGCGGGTACGACAGCAACCAGAAGGCGCTGACCACCGCCGAGATGTATGACCCCACCTCGGGAAAGTGGTCGTCGATTCCCGACATGGCGCTCTCGCGCGCGTCGCCGAGCGCGACGCTGCTGCCCAATGGTCAGGTGCTGATCGCCGGCGGCGCGACCATCATCAATGGCGCCGCGGTGGCCAGCTGTGAGCTCTACGACCCCTCGAGCAACAGGTGGTCCGCGACGGGCGCGATGCACACCGCACGCGACACGCAGATCGCAACGCTGCTGTCCAACGGACAGGTTCTTGTGGCCGGAGGTGGCGCCAACGGTGGAGTCACGAACACGGCCGAGCTCTACGACCCGCAGGCGGGGACGTGGGCGGTAACCGGCAGCATGGCGCAGGCCCGGGGCGGGGACGCCGGCGTGCTGCTGAACACCGGCGAGGTGCTCGTGGCGGGCGGGCTTGTCGGCTCTGCCGTCAACGCAACGCCGCTGACGACAGCGGAGATCTACTCGCCGTCAACGGGCTCGTGGCGCGCAGCGGCCTCGATGCACTCGGTGCGCGCATTCTTCACTGCAACGGCCCTGAAGAGCGGCGCAGTGCTCGTGGCCGGCGGCGTCTACGGCGCGTCGCCGGCGACCGATTCCGCAGAGCTCTACCAGCCGTCGAGCAATACGTGGCAAACGACCGGGAGCATGTCGGTCGCTCGGGGCCTCGACACGGCAGCGCTGCTCAACAACGGCAAGGTGCTCGTCATCGGGGGGGTCGGCCCCAGTGGCAGCGCAACCGCGACCACCGAGCTCTACGACCCCGCTACGGGGAAATGGCAGCGCGGCCCCTCGCTCATCCAGGAGCGGGCAGCCAACGGCGCGGACCTGCTGAACAACGGCGAGGTGCTCGTGGAGGGCGGACAGGCGGCGCCGCCGGCTGGTGCAGCGCTGGGGTCCACGGAGCTGTACCGGAGCAGCTGACCGCGGGTGCGGGGTGGTCGGTCAGTCGCACATCTGGTGGTTCAGGAGGCACTGCGGCGGCCCGGGCGTCGGCGTCGGGCCGTTTGAATGCGCCTGGTACGTGAGATCGAGGGTGTTCGCCGCGTCGATCTCCAGGGTGATGGTGTAGGTGTCGCCCGGCTCGAGGCCCGCGTTGTTGCCGTAGTGCAGGTCGTTGACGCCCTGCCCCTTGCCCTCGAGCACCGCAACGGGCATGGCCACAGCGGAAGTGCCCGCCGTCGCGTTGCGGAGCGTCACCTGGGGATGCAGGCCGGTCGCCACGGCGCCGGTGTTCCGCCGGCAGATGTGCAGCGCAATGTGCGTCGCGCCCGCTCCGCTGACAGAGGCAAGTGTCCCGCTCACCACGACGTCGGGAACGGGGGACGCCGACGCCGATGACGCGGGGCTTGGCGCGCCGCCGACCGCGCCGGCGACCAGCACCACCACATAGTCCGGGGTGCGGCCCGATGCAGCGCCCGCCACATTCCCGCAGACGCCGACGTTGGTGCTCGCGTTATTGCTCGTCGCGTCGCCGCCGCAGGCCGCGACTGTCGCGACCGCAAGAAGCCCGGCTGCAGCCGCGACCACCTCGCGGTGGATCAAGGGGTGAAGAGTTCGACGCAGCTCTGCGGTGCCGGTGGCTGCCCCGGGGAGGCGCCGTCCCCGCCGACAACGATCGCGCTGCCGTTGGTCAGCGTCACCTGTGCCTGCGTGCTTCGCGGGCACTTCGTTGCGGGCGTCTCTTGCCACTGGTGCGAGCCGGGGACGTACACCTCGGCGGTCGTCAGTGAGGTTCGCGCACTGAGGACACCGTCGCGGACGTCAGCGGACTCGCCGGCGGTCACGAGCACGTCGCCGTTACCGAGGAGGCTTGCGGACGCGCGCTCACGCTGCTGGTGCATGCCCCCGACCTCGCTCCAGGTCGCCGACCCGGGATCGTAGATCTCCGCCGTGTTGAGGACTGCGGCCGTGGAGAACCCACCGGCAGCGAGGACGTCCCCGTTCTGCAGTGCCGTCACGGTGAGGTCCGAGCGCTGCTCGGTGAGCGACGGCCCGCGCGAGAACACGTTCGCCGCGGGGTCGAAGATCTCCGTCTCGCTCAGGGGATTGGGGTTGCCGCCGTTGGTCTGCGAGTACCCACCCGCGATGAGCACACGCCCGCCGCCCAGCACCGCCGCGCCCGCATCGGCGCGGCTTTGCGGCATGCCCTGCGGAAGCGCCGTCCACGTGTCCGCGGCGGGGTCGTAGACCTCGGCTGACGTGAGCGTGGCCGCTGAGGTGGCGTCGACGCCGCCTGCAGTGAGCACCTTGCCGCCCGGCAGCGTCACGAGCACCTCGTTGAACCGTGCCGCATGCATCGGTGCAGCCGGTGTCCACGCCGACGTCGCCGGATTCCAGATCTCCACGGAGTTCAGCACCGTGCTGCCGTTGAGCCCACCTGCGGTGAGGACGCGGCCGTCACTGAGCACGACAGTCTCGTTGCCGCGGCGGGCCTGGTGCATGGTCCCTGCGGAGGCCCACGTCTTGTCCGTCGGGTTGTACACGTCCGCGCCTGCCAGCGCCACCGATCCGACGCCGCCACCGACCACGAGCACGCGGCCGTCGGCGAGGCGCACGGCGGTGGTGCCGCCGCGCACGTCACTCATGCTGGTCAGCGTTTGCCAGCTGCCGGTGACCGTGCCGATCGGCGTGTTGTTGTTGCGACCGGGCGTGGAGCCGAGCTTGATCGCGAGGATGACGCCGAGGATCGCGATGATGAGGACGGCCACGCCGAGACCGGCGACGCGGCGAGAGACATTGCGTCGCGGGACCATCGCCGCCGGGACCTCGGCGCACTTGGGGCACTTGAGGCCCACCTCGGTGCGCACCTGACAGCGCAGACAGATCGGATCACCGCAGTTGACGCAGTTGAGCCGCGTTTCAACGCCGTGCGCCTCACAGACGCGGGTCGCCATTTGAGCCATTGCCAGACACATTGTAGGGGCTGCCG
>JBOHUE010000045.1:0-24925 GCA_050734185.1 Candidatus Dormibacteria bacterium
GCGGTCGTCACGGACGGCGCGCCGTGCCCGCGGCGACCGACGCGGCCACGTGAGCCCGCTCATCGTCGCGGCGGTGTGGGCGGCCGCTGGCATCGCCGCCGGGGCGCTGCTCCCCGCGCTGCGTCTCCGCAGGCTGGGCGTCCTGGTCCCGCTCGCCGGCCTTGTCGCGGTCCTCTTCGTGGCACCAGGTCAGGCGTCCGCGCCGGGCGCCGGGCCGGTCGGTACGCTCGGACTCGACCGCGTGGCCCTTGGACTCATAGCGGCCGCGGCGGGCTCGCTTGCGGCAACGCTGCTGCTCGCCCCCACCGTCGAGCCGGCGCAGCTGCGTGCCATGGGCCTCGCGGGTGCCGCCATCGTGATCGCGCTCGCGACCGGCAGCGCGATCGTCTGGGCAATCGCGTTTGTGGGAGGTCTGTCCGTGCTCGCGCTGCGCTGGATTGCCAGCGCTCCCGGGCGGGCGACGTTCGCCTCGGGACGGGCAGCCGTCCCAGGCGCCGCAGCGCTGCTCGGGGCAGCGCCGTTTCTGCCGGTGAGCGATGTGCTGACCGGGCCGCGGCCGGTGGTGGTGTCCGGGCTGCTCGCGTGCGGGCTTGCCTCGCTCACCGGACTCCTGCCGCTCGGCGGGTGGACCATCGGCGCGCTCACCAGCGTGCCGGCCGTCGACTCCGCCGTCTGGACGGCGCTGGTGGCGCCGGCCGCGCTCCTCGCCGCGCTGCGGCTGCAGCCGCAGCTGCCGCCGCTCGCGCTGGTGTACTTCGAGGGAATCCTCACGGTCCTCGGGCTGGCGACCGCACTCTGGCAGGGGATCAACGCGCAGCGCACCGCGGGACGCGGACGCTATGCGCGGATCCTGCTGGCCGACCTCGCGCTCGCGGCGGCCGCCGCCGGCACCGGGCACGAGAGCCTGGCACTTTCGGCGCTGCTGCTCCTGGCCATGACCCACCTGAGCGCTGCCCCGCTGCTGCTCCAGGACGCTGAGGTGCGCCCCCGCGCCCGGCGGGTTGCGTGGCTCCTTGTCTGCGGGCTACCCCCGGCGCCGAGCTTCTGGGGGCGGCTGGCCGTCGTCGAGGCACTGAGCGCGAGCTCGTTCTGGGGGATGCTGGCGGCGCTCGCCGTGCTCGCCATGCTGTTCGTCTCGGCCTTGCTGGCGGCGCTGCGGGAGCGGGAGGTGCTGCCCGCGGCCGCGGTCCTCAGCCGGGACGCGCTGGCCTGGTGCGTCGTCGCCGGCGGCGTCGTCGCCGGCCTTGTTCCCGGCGCGACCCTTTCGCTGGTCTTCGGGGTGCACTGACATGGACGCGCTCGGAGCCGCCCAGGCGGTGCTGGCGCTCGCCCTGATCCCGGGAGGCGCGTTGCTGGCAGCGTCCGGCTGGGCCGCGGCGGCCGCGGCGGGACGGCGCGGGACCTGGTCACTCGAAGCTCGCGAGCTGTTCGCGTTGTTGCTGCTCGATGTCGCCGTCGCGCAGGCACCGCTTCCGGGGTCTCCGATCGGTACTCTGCCGCCGGGTCAGGGAGCGGCGCCCAACCTCGCCGTGGCAGCCCTGCTGCTGGCGGGAGCGCTGGTGGCGGCGATGCCGCCCACCCGCCGGCGCCTGCCCCTGATGCTCGCCGCCATCCTCGTTGCGGCCGCGCTGGCCGTGGGCTTCGGCGCCGCCTCGCTGTCGCTGCCGGCCATCATGGGTCACCCGGGCGCGGCGATGCTTGCGGCCCGGGCCGGATTGGCGGCCGCGGTACTGCTCGCGGGCCCAGTGCTGACCTCGGGCAGCCGTCTGTCGGCGGCGGGCGAGGCAACACTTCTCGCCGGGCTGGCCCTGCTCGTACTGTCGCTCCTGGCCCCGCCGGGACTGCCGGCATGGCAGGCGGCCCTGGCCGCCGCAGCAGTGGTCACGGTCGCGGTCGCGTACGCGGCCGGGGTCCTCCGGTGGCGCGCTCAGCTCGCTCAGATCGACGCCGGGACCGGCGTGGCCTGCGTGCTCGCCGGGGCGGCGACACTCGCTGCCGTGACGATCTCTACACTGATCTGAAGAACACACTCGATCATCGAGTGACGCAGTGCTACGATCGAGGTGTCGGACGGGTTTTGGCCATTTGCGGCCAGCCGTCGCGCAACAGGGGTTCTCGGCGGAGTGAAGGACGAAGGTTGATTGACGTGACGCCGTGCCGATGATCCGGATCGTCCTGGCATCGTCGTCCCCGCGGCGGCGGGAGCTGCTCACCCGAGCCGGCATTCGCTTCAACGTCATCGACCCCCCAGAGGACGCACCCCCACCCCCAGGGGTCTGCGCCGACCTCGCGGTCCAGCTGATCGCTCACCACAAGGCCGCTGCCATCAGCGAGCGTGTCCCCGCTGACACCTTCGTGCTCGCTGCCGACACCATGGTGGTCGGTCCGAACGGGCCGCTCGGCAAACCGCACAACCCCGACCGTGCGCACAGCATGCTGTGCGAGCTGCGCGGACGGAGGCACACGGTGCTCACCGGCGTGTGCGCGCTGCGCACAGGAACGGAGTCGGTGGCGCTGGCGGTCAGCCGGTCCGCGGTGAAGATGCGCGACTACGGCGAGGACGAGATAGCCCGCTACGTCGCGTCCGGTGAGCCGCTCGACCGAGCCGGGGCGTACGCGATTCAGGGCGGCGGCGGCGACCTCGTCGAAGCCGTCGGCGGCAGAGTTGACACCGTCATCGGTCTCGATGTGAGGCTTGCGCTGCAGCTGCTCAGCGACGTCGGCTATCCCGACCCGCTGCCGCGCCCCTCGGATGTCTCACTGACCCCGCCACGGGTGCGCCGGCCGCTGACACCGATGCGCGCGCCCTCGCGAGTCTGAGCAGCCGCTGACCGGCACGCGCAGCCGTCTGGCATCCTCGCTCGTCGGGCTCTTCGTGCTCGCCGGCGTGCTTCCGCTGCTCGCGGCGTGCGGTGGCAACGGTCAGATCTCGGTGAAGCTCGGGTATGCGGGCTCGCAGGGCCCGTTCACCCCGTCGGACCAGCCGGAGTTTCAAATCACGGTCACCAACAACGGTCCGTCCGATGCTCCGGGGGTCGAGGTGCGCGTCAACCTGCCGAACACGATGCATTACCGCTCGTCCAGCATCAGCGGCTTCGGCAACGCGCGAACGCAGGTCGTGGACGCGCGGGTGGGGACGTCACAGCCGGCGTGGGGCTTCTGGAACCTGGCAGCGCCTGCGGCCGGAAGTCAGGTGTGCGCGTCCTGCCTCGTGATCACGTTCACGACCGACGTCTCTGCGCAACCGGGCGACCTCACGGTGTCGGCGCGTGCGCAGGGTGACAACACGGCGGGTGAGGTGTCGAGCAACGACCTCAAGCTGACGGTGAACGGTGCACCAAAACTCGGGCTCAGCGCGCGCGTGCAGGCGGGGACCCTCAACGCCGGCGCGACGGCGAACTACGCTGTGACGATCACCAACAGCGGTACCGGCCCGGCGCAGAACGTGTCGCTGCTGGTGACGTTGCCACCCGTGATGACATGGCAGAAGAGCAACACGCCATTCCCCGGCAACGCGTCGCGCAGCAACCCGACCGACCCCCTCAAGGGCGCGGTCGAGGTCTTCTACAGCGGGTGGACTCTGCCTGCCGCCAGCGGAAGCGGGCCCGGCATCGTGACGGTCACGTTCACCGCGGCGACCTCCCCGGCGCCGGCGACCGGCAGCTACACATTGAGCGCGCAGGTCACCGACCAGCAGGGCGACCTCGTCACCCTCACCAATGCCGCCCCAATCCAGGTCGTGGGCGTCAGCCCGAGCGCGCCGGCCTCGCCTGCGCCGGCCAGCCCGTCGCCGCATTAGGCCGCCGAACGCGTGCTATCCTCGGCACGGCGCGCCGCCGCATGCGTTGCTGTCCGCACGCAAAGAGACTGATTGCGCGGTCGCGCCACTGAAGAGATGTACGCAATTCTGAAGCACGGCGGTCATCAGTACCGCGTCGCCGCCGGCGACCGCCTCCTCGTGGACCGGCTCGCGGTCGAGATCGGCTCGAAGGTGACGCTCGAGCCCGTGCTCTTTGTCGCCGACGGCGACAAGGCGGAGGTGGGCGCCGGTGCTGTGGCGGGCGCGAAGGTCGTCGCCACCGTCGTCGCACACCGGCGCGGCCGCAAGCTTCGCGTCTTCACCTTCAAGCCCAAGAAGCGCCATCGCCGCACCCTCGGCCATCGCAGCGAGCTCACCGAGCTCGTGGTGGAGGAGGTCGCGACGGCGACCTCGTCGTCGAAGCGTCAGGTCGACAAGCCGGCGGCGAAGGCGAAAACGCCGGCAGCCGCAAAGGCATCTGCGCCTGCGGAAGCGCCGGCCGAGGCGGCACCCGAGGTGGCACCCGAGGCACCACGCCGCGCGCGACGGACGCAGCCCGCCACGGCCGAGGCGAGCCCGCCGGCAGCGACGGCGGACGACGGGCCCGCCGAGAGCGACCTGGCAGCTGAGGCGGCGGCCGAGGCCGACGCGCCCAAGGCGAAACGAACCACGCGGCCACGGAGAAAGGCAGATGGCGCATAAGAAGGGCGGCGGCAGCTCGCGCAACGGCCGCGACAGCAAGCCCAAGCGCCTCGGCGTGAAGCGCCAGAACGGCGAGGTCGTCCTCGCCGGCGGCATCCTCGTCCGTCAGCGTGGCACCAAGATCCTCGCCGGTGAGAACGTCGGCGTCGGTCGCGACCACACGCTCTATGCCCGTGTGAGTGGCGTCGTCGCGTTCGACCACGCGGGCCATGACCGCACCCGGGCAAACGTCCGCGCCGTCCCCGTGCTCCGCATCGGGGACATGATCGAGGACGTCGTCATCGTGGCGGAGCCGGCGCAGGCGGCTGGCTGAGCGCGTCCGACCCGGGGGCTCGTTTCTCGACGAGGTCGACATCGACCTCGCCGCCGGCAACGGCGGCCGCGGCGCGGTGAGCTTCCGCCACGAGAAATACATCCCGGAAGGCGGTCCCGACGGGGGTGACGGCGGCCGCGGCGGGAACGTGATCATCCTTGCCGACTCCGACGACATCTCGCTCACGATGTTTCGCGAGCGGCGGTCGTTTCGCGCCGGCGCGGGCCGCGCGGGGGAGGGCGGTCGCCGCTCGGGGCGCGATGGTGACGACCTGGTGCTCCACGTGCCGCCGGGTACCGTCATTCGCGAGGACACCACGGTGCTCGCCGACCTCGACCGGCGAGGCGCGGAGATGGTGGTTGCTCAGGGCGGCGGCGGCGGCCGCGGCAACGCGCGCTTTGCCACGGCGACGCGACAGGCACCGCGCGTCAGCGAGCTGGGCGAGCATGGCGAGCGCCGCCGCGTGCATCTCGAACTGAAGCTGATCGCGGACATCGGCCTCGTGGGCTTGCCAAACGCCGGGAAGTCGACGCTCCTGGCCGCGCTCACCGGAGCACATCCGCGCATCGGGGACTACCCGTTCACGACCCTGCACCCAAATCTCGGTGTCGCCGAGACGACCTTCGGGCGAACGCTGCTCATCGCCGACGTGCCGGGTCTGATCGCGGGCGCGCACAGGGGCGCAGGGCTCGGCATCGGATTCCTGCGTCATCTCGAGCGCACGCGCGTCCTGGTGCACGTGGTCGACGCGGCGGCGGGCGTCGCCGCGGCGCGCGATGCGATACGCGTGATCGATGACGAGCTGCGCTCGTTCAGCGCCGTCCTGGCGGAGCGCCCGCGGATTGTCGCGTTCAACAAGGTCGACGTCGCAGAGGGCGCGGCGACCGCCGACGCGCTCATCGGTGCGCACCCGGATGCCTTCCGGATCTCCGCGGCGACCGGCGACGGCTGCGCCGCGTTGCTCGCTGCCGCCGCACTGCTTGTGGAGCGAGCCGCGTCCGCGTCCACCACCACCACGACGGTGGTCGACGCCACGCACCGCCGCTACACGCACCGCGTGCGCGGCGCGCCGTCCGTCGCGCGCGACGGTGATGTGTTTCGCGTCAGCGGCGCGACGGTTGAGCGCATGGTCGACGCCACCGACCTCGACAGCGAGGAAGCCGTCGCGCGCCTGCAGCGGCGGATGCGGCGTGCCGGTGTCGACGACGCACTTCGTGCTGCCGGCGCGAAGGACGGTGACACGGTTCGTATCGGCGACAGTGAGTTCACGTTCAGCGAGGAGGGCGGGTGAGCCGGCGCGTCGTGCTGTACGGCGGCACGTTCGACCCGGTGACCACCGCGCACACCGTCGTCGCCGACCAGGCGCAGCGGCTCTTGCAGCCGGACGAGTTCTGGTTCGTCGTCGACAACGCCCCGGGCAGGCGCAAGCGCGTGTACGCGCCTGCACTGCTGCGACTGGCGATGGTGGGTGAGTCGGTCGCCGGTGACCCGCGCTTCCGCGTCGTTGACATCGAGATCCGCCGCGGTGGGGTGACGTACACCGCCGAGACCATGGACGCGCTGCACCTCTCGCATCCGGCCGACCGGTTCGAGTTGCTGGTCGGCGCCGACTCGGCGCGGACCATCAACAGCTGGCGGTACGCCGACCGCCTTCTGGAGCGAGAGTGGTTCGACATCGTCAACCGGAGCGGTGAGCAGCCGCTGACGCTCGACGAGGCGGCCGCGCTCGGCTACGCGCCGGAACGCACGCAGCTGCTCGAGATCGCGTCGCCGAGGCTCAGCGCCAGCGACGTCCGCCGGCGCGTGGCGCGGGGCGAACCGCTCGACGGTCTCGTGCCCCAACCCGCCCTCGACGTGATCCGCCGTGAGGGGCTGTATGCCGGGCGTGCAACGCGGGCATAATGACGAGCGGATGACGTCCACGGAGCTCGCCGCCGCGATCGCGGAGGCCGCCGCCGACAAGAAGGCTCGTGACGTCGTCGTCCTCGACATCCAAGGCCGTACCACGATCGCGGACTACTTCGTCATCTGCGAGGGCGACACCGACCGGCAGGTACGTGCCATTGTTGACAGTATCGCGGAGGCGTGTGCGCGCGCCGGCGTGCGTGCGCTGCGCAAGGCCGGCGTTGACGACGCATCCTGGGCGTGCCTCGACCTCGACTCCGTGATCGTGCACGTCTTCCTTCCTGGGGAACGCACTTTCTATGACCTCGAGTCGCTGTGGGGCGCGCCCGCGCGGCAGTCGACCGGCTGAGTCGTATACTCGGCGCCCATGCCGGTCCGTACCTGGCTCAAGCAGACTCTGCCGCCGAACACAGTTGATAGCCTTCGGACGGTGCGCCACGCGTCCGCTCAGGCGCTCGCCGGGGCCGACCTCTGGCAGCTCCGGTTGGACCTCGAGCGTCGCATCGAGGATCGGCTCCGGGAGACCGAGGCTGTGCATGACGAGCGGATCATGGCCGCGATTCGCGAGGAGCTCGCCGCCGAGCTGGACCGCTGGAGCGAGGATCTGATGGACCGCATGGACATCCTGCTCGGCGCATCGAACCGGCTTGTCGCCTCGTTCGGGGAGCGGGTCACCGAGCTGGAGCGGCGCCTCGCCGCCCTCACAGAGGACGGGGCGAACGGCCACGCGACCGCCGAGACCACGGTCGCCGCGTCACTCGGCCGGCTCGGGGCCTGAGGGCCGCAGGAGTTCCACTTCGCGCGTCAGTCGCGCGAGCTCCTTCGACTCTGCGACGCGGTGCGCCCGCTCCTCTTGCAGCGCGTCGCTCAGCCTGTGGTAGCGCTGCTGCAGACTCTCGAAGGAACGGATCAGTGCTCGCTGTCGCGTCGTGTCGTCACCGCCATCCGCGGGCGCGGCCAGCAGTGAGGCCACCTGGGCCTCAAGGATGTCCACGCGGAGCTTCCATGGGTACGGCTCGAAAATGTCGAGAATATTCACCGGCGCGTGCAGCGACTCCAGGAGCTCGGGCTCCTGCCGTCGCACGTACCAGCGGTTCAGGCCATCGAACTGCGCGAACACGTAGCCGGCAGCGAGGAGTATGGGTTCCCACGACGCATGCGACGGACGCGTGCTCAGCGGTTCTGTCGCCTCGACGACAACGATGCGCGGCTGCCACCGGTCCCAGTCCGCTCCGGCGAGCACTGCTCGCTCGTGGCCCTCGACATCCACTTTGAGAAAACTGATCGGGGTACCCGGGTCGCAGTGCTCCGCACACACCGCGGCGAGCGTAGTGACCGTGACCGGTTGCTCGCCGCTGATCTCGTAGAGCTCGCCGAACCGCCGCGCCTGCGTGTCATTGATGGTCGCCACCCCGTCGCCAATGGACAGGCCGTACAGGATCGCGGTGCCGCGCTGATCTGACAGCGCGACCTGGAGATTGATGTCGCGTGGTCGCGCCTCACGCAGCTTGGCTGCATACGCCGGCTGCGGCTCGATGTTGATGCCGTGCCAGCCGCGATCGTAGAAGTGACGCGTGACACTGTCGATCGTCGGGTCGTACGCGCCGGCGTCGATGTAGATGCCGACCTCGGTGCCGGCGAGCGCTCGCGCCAGCAGGACGTCCTCGCGGTTCTGCGCGTACGAGATCACGACTGCACTCCGGAGACGGCGCGGGTTTCGCGCCACCAGGCTGCAGCCGCCCGCACGAGAGGCTCGTCGTCGCTGCTGAGGCGGTCAAGCGTCGCGGTAACGTCCTCGAGGGCGAGCACGTCGGGATGCAGATCGCGAGCGACACGCGCAGCCGAGGCGCGGCAGTCGGCGTTCCAGATGCGTGACTCGGCGATCAGGCGGGCGACGAGCTCGCGCTCGCTGATCGGCGGTTCGACGCGCCAGCCCGGCAGGTGGTGGACGCCCTGCTTGGCGGCCAGCACATCCATCACGGTGGTGACCTGCACCTCGTCGGCGCGCCGGCGCATCAGTCGCTTCGTGTCCACGTTGTAGACGACGTAGCCATACGCCTCGAGGAGCGCGACGAGATCCGCGGTCGTGCGTCCGTACGCCGCCAGCGTGAAGGGACAGCACTCCACCAGCAGGAACGGTGCGTCGGCACGCGCGGCGAGCACCGGAAGGCCACGCACCACGTCGAAGTCAGCACCCTCGACGTCGATCTTGACGAGGTCGAGGCGCTCGATGTGCTCGGACTCGATGAGCGCGTCGACGGTGGTGATCGGCACCTGGATGGCGCCATCGACCTGGCCGTCGACAAGCTGCCCGTGGCAGCCGTGGGGCACGAACGCGGCCTCGCCGACGTGGTCGCCGACAGCCGTGGGCACGACTCGCAGCCGGTCGGCGACGCCGCTGAGCCTCGCGCTCATGCCGAGGAGCGTGGCATTCTCAGCCTCCGCCTCCACGCTGATCACGCGCCGTCCCGCCGCAGCTACCGGCAGCGAGATGCTGCCAATGTTGGCCCCAAGATCGAGAAAGAGCCCTCCCTCGGGAACCAGCGCGAGCACCAGCTCGGTGAGGTTCGTGTTGACCTCGGCGCCGCTGCCGGCGAGGAACACGGCGCTGATGATGTCGTCGGCGTCCTCCTTGACGACAACTGTGTACGGGGGCGTGATGGTGGAGTCGATGGGACACGCCACGGTCTTGCCCGCCGTCGCGGTGACCATCGGCGCCGCGAACGCGGGCATCGGGCCATACACACCAGCCTGGGGAAGCGAGGCTTCCTGGAGATCGACGCTGATGCCCGCGGCCGCCACGCCCGCATCGGCGATCAGCACCCCCATGCGTTGTTCGGCGGCGTCCCGCCGGCGTTCGAGCGCATGGATCTGTTGAAGCAACGCCGCCGCGCGCGTGGGAGGGCCGGTGGCCGCTGCGACACTCGCTCGAAGTGCAGGCGTGGGCCGGGCCCAGGAATTGTCGGCAACCGGATGGACCGGCGCCCGGCGCAGTGCGACGTGCACGGACGTGAAGCGCTTGCCTTCGTACTCCATGACGATATGGGGCATGTCCCAGCACGCCCAGTCAGGGAGATGGCGAGTCTGCGATTGCTCTGTGAACCGCGCGTGGCGGTCGGTGACGGCCACCACGATTGGGCGCGACGTGCCGAGCGTCCAGTGTGAGACCGACCCATCGAATTGGTCGACCGCTTCGAGTCCGCTGGCCTCCACGATGTAACGCTGGAGCTCCGCCGGCGAGAGCAGCAACGTGCCCGGGAACGACGACCCGTCCCCGCCGGCATCGCGGTCCAGGAGGAGCTCCGTCGAGAGCGTGAGGATGCCGCCGGGCTTCAATACGCGTCCCATCTCGTACGCCGCAGCTGCGATCGTCTGCAGGTCACCGAAATGCTCGATGGAGCCCGAGCTGAAGATGGCGTCGAATGCTGCGTCGGGGAAGTCGAGAACACGTGCGTCCATGTGCTGAACCGTCAGGCGATCGGCATCGAAGGCGAAGGGTGCCAACCCGGCGGGACGTGTGAGCATCGTCGTCGGTGCCGTCGTTTCCCACGCACCCGGCTCGAGGTAGCGGTCGACGGCGACGACCTCACCGACGTGGCGGGTCAGATAGAAGATCGTGTCCTCGGTGCCCGCACCCACCCCGAGCACCCTCGCGTCAGGGCGCAGCGCGCCGTGGTCTGCGAGGGTGCGCACCGCCATGGACACCTCCCAATCCTTCCGGTGCTCGTACCCGTTGGGGAAGCCTTCACCGAAGGCGCGCCGCTTGTGGGCGCAGACGTCGCGAATGACGGGATGCAGACTCGGATGCGCGAAGTCCTCGAGCTCGCACACCTTGCTGTACGAAAGCGGTCCGCTGCGCGGCCGTGGGCGCCCAGAGCCGGCAGTCACGGTCGCGGCGGTGCGGGGCGCGGTGTCGCGCGGGGGACGCCGCCCTGCGTGCTCCCGGATCAGGGTGAGATAGCTCTGGACCATCGGCCCAAGTTGAGCGGTGTCCTCATAGTGAGCCCGCGCCGCACGTTCGATGTGTGCTCGGCGCGCAGCGTCACCGGCCAGAGACGTCAGCGCCTCGACGAGGGTCGTGTCACCGCGTGGTGTCATCGCGACGCGGATGCACGCCGAGTCCGGCACTGACCGCGAAGCGGGCGAGTCACCCATGACGACGCAGCGGCCCGTCGCGAGTGCGCGGAGCACGATGTCGGGAAGGACCGTCCCCACCTGAGCTCCCGGCAGCACGACCACGTCGCACGCCGCCAGGTGTGCTTCAAGGGATTCGCGAGGAACGTCGACCGTCACCCGCACTGCGCCGCTGACCCCGAGGCGCTCCACCAGCTTGTGCACCGCGGCATCGTCGGCGACGTTCAGCGTCGCGCGGAGAATGATGAGCAACGCCTCGACCCCCGCGCCCTGCAAGGCGGCGAGCGCTGTCAACGCCGGTTCGATGTCGTCCATTGACGCATCGGTGCCGGGAACGACGACCAGGAACACATCGCGTTCAAGGTCGAGAAACGCGCGCGCGGCAACGCGGTCGATGTCAAGGCCGTCTCGCTGTGGGTCGAGAACGCCCTGCGGGATCACCGTGCTGCGGCCGGCGTGGGGATAGCGCTGGAGCAACTCGCGCGCGAGGTCCGGCGTGACCGTGACGCACGCCGCGGCCGTGTCGACGATGTGGCCGAGCATTGGATGCTCGTCGAGGAACCTGAGCTCAGCGTCTCGCCGACCGCGTACAGGAAGCTCCCGGATGCGATCGAGCTCGCGCGCCGCGCGTTCGCCTTCGAGCGCATCGAGTTCGAGCCGGAAGCGCTGCGCGCCGTCGTGGCGAGCCAAGCGGTCCTCGCGCACGGCGAGGCTCCAGCGCAGATCGTGCAGCACGACGACGCCAGGGTGGCTCAGCATCGCCGCTTCCATGTACGCCTGCGACCGCGATGCACCGACCTCGTAGACGGTGACGTCGAATGGACGCTTCTGCGAAGTGCGGTCGAGATCCGAGGAGTGGTGGACGGTGACCGCACTCAACAGACGCGTCGGGGGCACGACATCGTCGTCGACGAAGAGGTCGAGGTGCAGGTCCGGCTCGGCACTCAACGCCGTCAGCAGGTCGTCGGTGTGGTTCGCGTTCGGGGCGTCCTGCGGCGGAACCGCTGACCAGAACGCGACACGGATCACGGTGCGCGGCTCCCGCGGAGGGGTCAACGGCGTCCGTTCGTAGCAGCGAAGCGTGGTACGCCCGAGCTCTTCCGGGGTGAAGCGCGCTGCCTGCGCGATGCCGCACAGGCGTAGATCGTCGCGCCGCTCGCTGTCGTGAAGGAGCAGGTCGATGGCGCGTGTCAGCCCAACCTCGTCGTCCGAGTCGACCAGCACGGCGGCGTCGCCGGCGGTCTCCGGCAGCGCCGATCGTGTCGTCGTGATGACCGGCGCACCGCAGCGCATCGCTTCTGCCACGGGGAGCCCGAAGCCCTCGTTGTGGGACGGGTGCACGGTGATCGTGGCGCGGTTGTACAGAGCCGCGAGCTCGTCGTTCGACACCCTGCCGGTGATGACGAGGTCACGACCGATCTGCAACTGGCTGGCGAGCCACTCCAGCCCCTCCAGGTCGCCGCCGGAAAGGTGCCCCGCGACGACGAGAGGAAAGCGTTCTCTCGTCGCAGCGGGGAGGCCGGCGTACGCCGGAAGCAGCGTTGTGAGGTTCTTGCTGTAGTGAAGGTCGGTGACGCACAGCACGTACTCGTCGGGAACGTGGACGCGGCGACGCGACCGCAGCCGCGTGGGATGCTCGAGCGATCGGATGATCGTGAGCGCAACGCCGGGTGGCAGCGGACGGAAGCACTGCGAGATCGCTGGAGGCGTGATGTCGACTCGGTCCTGCGGCACGCCGAGGTGCTCGACGACGTCAGCCGCGGTGGCATGTGAGATCGCTGCGATGCGCGTGGCCTGCTCGAGGAAGAGCAACCGCTGCTCGTAGGTCTCGCGTTCGGCAGGATCTGGCAGATAGTGCGCGGGATAGAGGAGCGGGATCAGGTCATACGCGGTGGCGACATACGGACAGACATCGAACCCGGGCATGACTTCGCAGACAGGCATTGCCGGGCTTGTGGCGTGATAGAGGTCAAGGCCCAATCCGTCGAGCCACCGCTGGTAGACGCTGAACCGGGCGAGCACAGTGCGCATGTTGCTGTCCTCGCGCAACCGAAGATCGAGGTCGTCCGGAGCGCAGACGACGTGCGCGTTTGGCGCCATCCGGATCTCGGCGTGGATGGCATCAACATCAGCGCCCGAATCACAGAGCAACAGGTAGGTGTTGTCGCTGTCGAGGGTGAGGACCGACAGCAGCTGTTCCTGCGTGAATCGAGGGATACCTCGAACCATGCCGTAACGCCCGACCGCCAGGAAGCGGAAGTCCAGACCGATGCGCACTGCGGAAAAGTCCCACTGGAGGTGAAATCGCCGAGCGCGCATCTTACTCCTCGGGCGCTACGATGCGGCCTCCGTCCGCCGTCACCGAGAGTGAAACACTTCAGTGCGCATCGGCCTCGACCTTCGCGTCCTCTCTGTCGGGCGACAGAACGTGGTTCGTGGCATCCCGCGCTTCACCCAGGAGCAGCTGCAGTCCGTACTGTCGCTCGACCGGGACAACACGTACCTGCTGCTGTGCGACCCGGGAGACGACATCGGTGCCATCCGTCCCGAGATTCGCGCTGCACCCAACGCGCACGTCGTCTGCGCTCCCGAGGCGTCACCGAGGGCGTTCACTGCGAGCGACGACACGCGCACCCTGCTCGCCAGGTACAGCGCGTACCAGCGCTGGATCGAGGGGCTGCACCTCGACCTCTATCATTCGACGTGTCACTTCTGGGTGAGCAGGTTGATCCTGCCCGGCTTCGACGCGTGCCCGTATGTCGTCACGGCGTACGACCTGATTCCACTGCTGTACCCCGCACAGGTGTCCGGCGAAGCGCTCGAGGCCTATCAGCGCGGCCTGCTGTTCCTTGAACAGGCGACGCGCGTCGCTGCGATCTCCGAAGCGACCGCGGGAGCGCTGGTCGAACACGTCGGGGTGCCTCGGGACCGCATCGATCTGACTTTGCCGGCGGTTTCGCCGTGCTTTCGCCAGCTGCCTGGCGACATCACGCGATCCATCCTTGCATCGCTGCAGCATCCGTCGCGACGCTCATCGCGGCGCCGCGTGCGCATCCCTACCGACTACATCCTGAGCGTCACCGACCTTCACTACACCAAGAACCTCTACACGCTGCTCGCCGGTTATGCGCAGCTCCCGGCCGCCACTCGCTCGCGCTTTCCGCTCGTCATCGCAGGACAGCAGGCACCCGGTCACGTGGAGTTGGTGTACCAGCGCGCGCGCGCGCTCGACATCGAGCGTGACGTCATCCTCACCGGACGTGCGTCGGATCACGAGCTCGTGGGGCTGTACAACGGCGCGACAATTGTGGTGAACCCCTCGCACCACGAGGGGTTCGGACTCACGGTTGCCGAAGCCATGCGTTGCGGAACACCCGTGATCACGACCACTCGGTCGGCGCTTCCCGAGGTGACGGCGGACGCGGCGCTGTTGGTCGACTCCGAGGATGCGTCTGCATTCGCCGTCGCCATGGCCACGCTGCTGCGCGATAGCGGGCTGCGTGACGAGCTACGCAGCCGCGGGCTCGTCCAAGCTGCACGCTACACCGTCGACGCTCTGGGTCACGCGACACTCGACTTGTACCAGCGTGCCCTTTCGCCCGCTTCAAGGAGCGCAGGCCAGATCCGTGTCGCGCTCTGGTCATCGGTCGCGCCGCAGGCGGGCACAGCCGCGGCGACCGCCGGCGACGTGATCAGCGGGCTCTCATCGACGCCGGGAGTGCAGCTCGATGTCTTCGTCGACGACGGCGTCATGCCGTCGCTCGATGTGATGCGCACGGCGCGCGCGCACCACTGGTCCGACTTCGATCGCTGTACCCGGAAGGCGCCGTATGACGCCGTCATCTACGAGCTCGACACCTCGCCGTTCCAGCCTCGCGTTGCGTCGGCGGTGCTCGAGGCCCCGGGGATTGTCGTGCTGCGCGATGCAGAGGCGGCCGATGCGAAGCTCGTGGACGCCGCGACGTGCTGCCTCATGTTCGACCCGGACGCGGCCACGCGGCTGCAGCGGCGTCACCCCAACGCCGATGTCCGCGTGATACCGGGCGGGGTTTGCGACCCCCGTCGTGACGGCCTCGGTTTCGACCGTTTCACGGCGCGCGGATATCTCGATCTCCTGCCCCGCGACTTCGTCATCGTCGCACCGAGTCCGCCGGAATCGGCGGCGGAGATCAGCACACTCGTGGCGGCGCTGGCCGACCTGCGACGGGCGGGCTCAGACGCCGTGCTCGCCGTGGTCGGGCCGGCTCCAGAGGTAACGGTGTCGGCGCTGCGGTCGCGCGCCGCGCGGCTCGGGATCGCCGATGCGGTTCGGGTCACCGGGCCCGTGTCGCCACTCGTCTTCGACGCCTATCTGACCGCGTGTGACGTGGTCGTCGTGCTCGGCGGCGCCAAAGAAACCACGACGCCGGCGGCGCTGCTGCGTGCGTGTGCCGCAGGATGCTGTGTCCTGGTCAGCGACAGTCCCGGGTGGGTCGCGCTGCCCGACTCCGCGTACGTCCGCCTGCAAACGCCGCACGACCGCGCCGGCGTCGGCGCGGCGCTTGCCGCTCTCGCAGCTGACCCGCAACGGCGGCATGATCTCGAGCGCGCTGCGCGCGCGCACTACGAGGCGACGGCCACGCTCGACCGGATGGTCGACGGGTACATGCACGCGATACGCGACAAGGCCGCACGTGGCCCGGTGTTTCCGGTCCCAGCCGTCGCGAACGGACGGCACCCTGGTCGCGGTGGACGCCCGGCGCCGCGAGGCGGCCCACTTCCCTACAGCAAAACGTGTGAGCTGGAAGACTTTGCACACACCGATCTGCGCGATGTCGTCGCCGAGGTGGCTCCGCACAAGCGGGCGGTGTTCGGAGCAGGGTTTCCGAGCGGCTTCGAGCACCGTGATGACTGGGAAGCGGCGATGGCGGTACGAACACTCGCCGACCATGGATTGCTGCGGGAGGATGCTCGGGTGCTCGGTGTATCCGAGCGCATCCAGGACTCATTCCTCTATCTGACACGTCATGTCGGTGAGGTGGTCGCGTTGCACCGAGCGGCCCCGCCGGACGCGACTGTGGCGTTCGCGTTCCGCCCTGAGCGGCTTACCGCGCGCCGCATGGGCGGTCGTGCGATCCGGTACCCGGACGAGTCCTTCGACGCGATCGTGCTCCGGCTGAGCGTCGACGGTTCGCGCGACGATCTGTACGCTGCAGCCGAGACGCTGTTCGAGATCGGCCGCGTGCTGAAGCCGGGCGGTGTGGTGTCGTGCTCAGCGGACATCCTCATCGCGTCGGATCCAGGAAGCGACGGGGCCACGCCGCCGGTCGGGGTGCTCACAGGCGGCGAGATCGAGCGGTACATCGTGGAGGCGAGTGGTCTCGAAGCGATCGGCGATATGCCCGCGTCCGTGTCGCACTGGACGGCGTCGACCGCACGCGAGCTCGAGGCCGCGACAACCGTGTGCGGGGCGCGAATGGCGGCGCAACGGGAGGGGGCCAGGCCTCCGCAGTGGAGTTGCTGGGAACCACCCCACGTCGTCCTGCGACTGCGCGGCCGTTGCTATACGTCGGTCCACCTCGCGCTGCGGCGCGCTTCTCTCCACCCGGTGAGCGACAACGGCTGGGCGCGGCGCTTGACTCTCCAGTAACGGGAACGCTTCAGCGACGTGCGCGTCGAGCGCTACCGGCAGCTGATCGCGCTGATCAACGGGTGGCCGGTGCAGGCGCCGATGGTGCCGGCGTACGAGTGGTTCATCGCCGCGCTGCGGGTCAGCCGCCGAGCTGATTGACGATCTGAAATGTCGCGAAGTTGGCGGCTGCGACGGCGAGCGCGATCGTGCTGACCAACAGCACTCCGAGCAGCGCACTCGTCTCCCATTGCGCCAGGTCACGGCCGCCGATGCGCTGCAGCGGTGGGATGACGAGCCCGATCAGCGCGCCCGCGATCACGCCGCCGAGGTGGGCGAAGTTGTTGACGCCGCCCGAGATGAACCCGAACGCCAGGTTGAACGCGATGACGATGATGGCGTACGTACGCACGCTCGTCGCCACGCCAGCCGGGACGTCGCGGCCCTGGACGCGTCCCATCACCAGCAGGAGTCCGACAAGCCCGGAGATGCCGCCCGACGCGCCCAGCGTCAGCCCCTCGGGCGAGAGCTGCGGTGCAACCTGGGAGACGAGGATCCAGAGGACGCCGCCCGCTGCGCCCGTCAGCAGAAACGTGCCCAGCAGCACCAGACGTCCGTAGAGCTGCTCGACCATGCGCCCGATCCACAGCATCGCGAGGCAGTTGAAGAGGATGTGCAGGAACGACGTGTTGTCGTGGATGAAGCCGTAGCTGACGAAGCGCCACCAGTCCTCGAATGGCGGACGATTGGCGAGCGCGCCGAATGCGACCAGCTCCTGCCCGGGTGACGAATACCGGTTGCGCAGCGCCAGCTCGAGCACGTAGATGACAGCGAACGCGGCGATGAGACTGTAGGTGGCGACCGGCTGCGTGATCGTCGCGCGACGTACGGGCGCGACGTAGCCGCCGGCGACGGTCTCACGCTCGGCGAGGTCGACGGCCGCGAGCGTCGGTACCGGCCGGCCCTCGAAGACCGCGCGCGCCGCGTTGCGCAGCTCGGCGGCGGAGGGCATGCCCCCGGGGATCTGGAGCACCACCCCGGAGGTGCCCTGGGACGCGTCGACCCAGGCAGCGCCGGCGTTGACCGGGTCGCCGGTCTGCGCCTGCGACTGGATGGCGCCGGCGATCGGCCTCGTGGCGACAAGGAGGATGTCGCAGCTGGCGGCACCCTGCTGCTTCAGCCGGTCATGGCCCCAGGCACGCGCGGTCTCCAGCCTGGCGACGAGATCAGGGCCGGCGGCCGACGGGTCAAGCGGCGGGTCGTAGATTCCGACGACGGCCGCGCGCGGACCGGTCCAGATGGCGGCCACCAGCCCGTACCCGCTGCCCAGCCCGGTGACTCGATGGTCGCGCATGTCGGCCAGACGCATGTGGTAGCGCGTGACGAGGGTTTGTGCGAGGGCCAGGGCCACCGCGCCCGGGCCGCCCGGCGAGGGGGCGTCGGCCGGCGGCGCCTCGGCCGGCGGGACCAGGTCGGACACCCAGCGAGTCTACGCAGCAGGCCGCGCGTGGCCGGCGGTCATCCGTTGTTCCCCTGGCCGGTCGGCTTGGCGCCCGGCTGACCCTGTCCCGGGCTCGCGCCCGGGGTCGGGCTCGGCGATCCGAGGTTCGCCGGCGGCGTGGTGCCGACGTACTGGCACGGGTTGCTCGGATCAGGCAGCGGCTGCCAGTAGATGCACTTGCCCAAGCCGCTGCCGGTTCCGGCCTGGCCATACGGGAGGAAGAAGTCGGCGTTGTCGCCGGTGCCGACGGCGATGACGTTCGGCGGGCGCGTGTACCACGTCGCCGGCACGCCGTTGAGCACGGACGCCATGTAGTTGTGCCAGATCGGCGCAGCGCCGGTGATACCGGACACGACTCCGGACAGCTCGCCACAGGGCGCGCCACTGGACAGCACGTAGGTGCCGGGCGGACATTCTGGTGTCGGGTTGCCCACCCACACCGCCGTGAGCAGGTCGGGCGTCCAGCCGACGGTCAGGTTGTCGATGTAGCTCTCGCCGGTCCCGGTCTTGGCGCTGACGCGGCGGCCGGGAAGAGTCAGAAGACCGTTGCTGCCGAACTCCTGCTGCCGGTTGGCGTCGTTGCTCGTGATCTCGTTCATGATGTACGCAACGTTCTCCGGAACCACGCGTACGCCGGTCTTTGTCGGATCGTCGCTGTACACCTGCTGTCCGGTCGAGGTGTCCACGATCTTGCTGACCGGCGTTGCCGGGTGGTGCATGCCCATGTTGGCGATGCTCGCCGCGCCGTCCGCGAGGTCGAGGACGGTGATGCCGCACGTGAGACCACCAAGGGTCGCCGCGTAGTCGTACTGGCCGGGCAGGTTGTTCACGAGGTTGCCGCTACCGTCGCCGCACGTGCTCTTGATGCTGTTGACCCCGGCCGCCATCTCGAAGTTGTCGATGTACGGGATGCCGGTCGCCACTTCGGTTTTGACCGCAGGCATGTTGAACGAGTTGCCGAGACACTGCTTCAGCTGGCACGTGCCGTGCCACTTCCGGTCGTAGTCGAGTGGCGAGTATGGCTTGCCACCGGGAACGGTGAACGTCATCGGCGCGTCAAGAATCGGCGTCGTCATCGTGTACTTCCCGGAGGCGATCGCAGCCGTGTACGTGAACAGCTTGATCGACGAACCGGGGCTGACACCCGAGGTCGCCATGTTGATCTGGCCGATCTTCGGATCGCTGTTGTCCCACGATCCCACCATCGCCTCGACGGCTCCGGTCTTCGGATCCAGTGTCACCAGCGATGCGTCATGCATGTTGTAGGCATTGCCGTTGGTGGCCACCTCGTCGTGGACCGTTTTCTGTGCCAGCGCCTGCTTGGCCGGGTCGAGGGTTGTGGAGATGCGCCATCCGCCGGGGTTGAGGTAGCTGTCGCCGAACGTCCGCTGCATCCAGTTGTTGAGGTAACCGAGGAACGCCGCGTTGATGTTGGTCGGGTCCGCCGCGGGGTTCGACGCGCTCGCCGGGTAGTAGGTGAGGTGCTCGGCGTACGCGTTGTCCGCCTGCGACTGCGAGATATCGCCATTGTTGACCATTGCGTTCAGAACCTCGAGCTGACGGTCGCGCGCCGTGGCCTCGTTGGAGACCGGGTTGTAGTACGACGGCGACTGCGGCAGGCCGGCGAGCATCGCCGCCTGCGCCAGATCGAGCTTGCTCGCGTCCACGTGGAAGTACAGCTGCGCCGCGGTCTGGATGCCGGTCGACTGATTGCCGTAGAAAATGCGGTTCAGGTACATCTCGAGCACCTGATCCTTGGTGAACGCGATGGAGATCTCGTTGCCGAGCACGATCTCCTTGATCTTGTAGTCGAGGCTGCGTGGCGACGTGGGTCCGAGCAGGTTGCCGCCCTCGAGGCTGAGCTTGGCGAGCTGTTCGGTGATCGTCGACCCGCCGGCTGTGCTGCTGTGCGTCAGCTGTCCCATGCCCGCCGCGAAGAGTCGCGGCAGGTCCCACGAGCCTTCCTCGTAGTAGTGCCGGTCCTCGATGTCGACCGTCGCGAGCTTGACCCACTTCGAGATGCTCGCCAGTGGAATGTGGTCGTGGCGCGTGTCGCCGTGGAAGACGGCGATGAGCTTGTTCTGTCCGTCGTAGACGTAGCTATCCTGCGGCGGCTCCATGGCGCCGACCGTGCTCGCGTCCGGCAGCTGGCCCTTGTAGATGTTGTAGCCGGTGAACGCGATCGCGATGGTGCCGGCGATCACTGCCGAGAACACCGAGAACGCGAAGAGCAGGACGCGAAGCAGCTTCCGGCGCCGCGGGACCGTGCGCCGGCGCCGGTATATGCCGGCGCGCCGACGGCGTTCCAGCGCGTCGCTATACGCATCGCCGTTGACGGGCGTCTGGGAATAGCCAGGCGGCAGCGGGCGGTCGCTGGCCAGCCCGGCTCGGCGCCGGCGCGGCGGCGGAGGCGAGATCTGGGTCACAGGGTCGGTGTCACGTTACGCGTCACAGAGGCCTCAAGCGTCAAACGCCCGACGGGGGCGGGGGTTACACCGGACGGAACGCGACCGCCAGGAGAAACAGCGCGAGGAAAAGACCGAGGAGAGCTGCGCCGAGCAGGAGCCCGCCAGTGCCCTCCTCGAGCCAGAAGAGCCCCACCCGGCGACGGTCAGGGGCGCCCTCGTCCAAGGGGATGGCCACTCGCCAACGGTACCAGTGCGGGCGCTGTCGCGGTTCGTGTGACGGCGCCCTGGCAATTCCGAGTCGCTCTCGTAGAGACCCGGACGCGGCAACCGGCCGGCGAACACGGTCCTATGACGATCCGGCCACCTGGCGCGACTGGTGCGTTCCTCGCTGCGCACCATTGCCCGCTGATGGCGGCGACTGCTCCTGTCATACCGGCGCCAACGCCGATCGCACTTCCACCGGTGCCACGCACCGCGGAAGAGACCGGCCTGCCGTTCAGCTTTGTCTGCGACCTCGTGCTCAAGGTGCTGTATTTCAACGGCAGTCTGCTGGGCCGCGACATCGCCAACCATGTCTGTCTGCCCTGGGTGTTCGTCGAGACGACCCTGCGCTTCCTCGGTGACGAGGGGTACTGCTCCTCGCAGGGTGTCCGATCGGTGCCGCTGGCCCCCGGCGAGCCGATCAACGCCGGCATGCAGTACCAGATCTCGAGCATGGGCCGGCAACGTGCCCGCGAGCTGCTCGAGCTCAACCAGTACGCCGGGCCGGCCCCGGTGCCGATCGGTGACTACAACGCGATGGCAGAGCGACAGTCGGACGTCGAGACGCGCGTCAACCGCGAGTGGCTGCATCAGACCTTCAGCAAGCTGGTACTCCCTGAGATCGTGCTCGACCACCTTGGTCCGGCGCTCAACGCGAAGGCCGCCGTGTTCCTCTACGGGCCTCCCGGCAACGGCAAGACGAGCATCGCGGAAGCGTCGGCTGCGCTCATGGGTCCTCCCGTCTTCGTGCCGCGTGCCCTGTACGCCCACGGCGAGGTGATCCGGTTCTTCGACCCGATTCACCACGTGCCCATCGAGCGCGAGCTGCCGCCGCACGACCGCCGCTGGCAGCTGACTCAGCGTCCCGCCGTCAAGGTGGGCGGTGAGCTCACCCCCCGCATGCTCGAGCTCGGATTCGACCCGGTGCTCGGCTTCTATGAGGCGTCGACACAGCTCAAGGCCAACGGCGGCCTCTTCCTCATCGACGACTTCGGGCGCCAGCAGCACATGTCGCCGCGCGACCTGCTCAACCGGCTCATCGTGCCGCTGGAGAAGAAAATCGACTACCTCAACATCGCGCGTGCCGGCACCAGCATCCCGGTGCCGTTCACCTGCCTGGTGATGCTGTCGACGAACCTGCGGCCGCAGAACCTGATGGACGAGGCGTTCCTGCGGCGCGTCCGCTTCAAGGTGTACGTGCCGGACCCGACCGTGGAGGAGTACCGGGAGATCTGGCGCCGCGTCTGCGCGGAAAATGACGTTCGCTTCGACCAGCGGCTGATCGACCGCTTGCTGCAACACGCGTACTTCGAGAAAGGACGCCACCTCCACGGCTCGCATCCGCGCGACCTGCTCAACCAGGTGATCCACGCAGCGCGGTACTACGGGCGCCCGGTCGAGCTCACCGAGGACCTGCTCGACCTCGCCTGCGACACGTACTTCGTCGAAGCGGAAGAAGAGGACGAGGGCTAGCCCGCTACCCTGCGGTGGTGGCGGTCGATGCACAGACGGCGGTCGACGTTTCTGACCTCGTCGCCCACTACGGAGACTTCGTCGCAGTCGACGGCGTGACCTTCGACGTGCGGCCCGGCGAGGTGTTCGGGCTGCTCGGTCCCAACGGCGCGGGCAAGACCACCGTCATTCGCGTCATCACCGGGTTGCTCAACGCCGTGTCGGGCGGCGCGCACGTCTTCGGGTTCGACGTGAGCCGGGACACGATGCGCGTCCGGCAGCTCATCGGCTACGTGCCCCAACAGCTGTCCGTCGATGCGGGGCTCACCGGCTGGGAGAACGTGTGGCTGTTCGCGCGGCTCTTCGACGTTCCCCGGCGTGAGCGTGCCGAGCGCATTCACGAGGCGCTCGGTGTCGTTGGATTGCACGAGGCGTCGAGCCGCCTCGCCGCGACGTACTCGGGCGGCATGATCCGCAGGCTCGAGCTCGCGCAGGCGCTGGTGAACCGTCCGCGGTTGCTCATCCTCGACGAACCGACGATCGGGCTCGACCCGCTGGCGCGCGCCAGCGTCTGGGAGCGTGTCGGGGTGCTGCGCCACGAGGTCGGCATGTCGGTGCTGCTCACCACGCATTACATGGAGGAGGCCGATGAGCTCTGCCATCGCATCGCGGTCATGCACCGGGGCACCATCCGTGCCGAGGGGACACCGCAGGCGTTGAAGGACCAGGTCGGCGAGGGCGCGTCCCTCGAGGACGTCTTCCGCCACTTCGCCCAGGATGACGCCGGACTCGAGGGCGGGCACGAGAGTTTCAGCAGCGTGCGCCGCACGCGCCGGACGGCCGGCCGTGTCGGCTGAGGCGACGGCGCCCGCGGCGGCATCGGGCGTTCGCGGCGATCTGTCGGCGGCGCTCGAACCGGTGCGCCTGCTCGTCAGTCGCGCGACGACGTTCTGCATCCTCGAGCTGCGTCGCATCGGCCACGACCGCAGCGAGCTCTACACGCGTGCGATCCAGCCGGCGCTGTGGTTGCTGGTGTTCGGAGAGACGTTCACACGCCTCCACGCCATTCCCACCGGCAACCTGCCCTACATCGACTATCTGGCGCCCGGGATCATGGCGCAGTCCGCGCTGTTCATCGCCATCTTCTACGGCATCCAGATCATCTGGGAGCGCGACGCAGGAATGCTGTCGAAGCTGCTCGCAACGCCGACACCGCGTGCAGCGCTGGTGTTCGGGAAGTCGTTCGCCGCCGGCGTGCGCGGCGTGACCCAGGTTGTGGTGATCCTCGTCCTGTGCGCGATCCTGCGCATCGGCATCGACTGGAACCCCCTGCACCTCGTCGGCGCGGCGCTTGTCGTGGTCGTCGCCGCCGGTTTCTTTTCGTGTCTGTCGATGACGATCGCAGGGCTCGTGCTGTCGCGCGAGCGGCTGATGGGCATCGGCCAGGCCATCACCATGCCGCTCTTCTTCGGCTCCAGCGCGCTGTACCCCATGACCCTGATGCCGGGGTGGCTGCGCGCGATCAGCGTCGTCAACCCGCTGAGCTACGAGGTCGACGCGCTCCGAGGTCTGCTGCTGGACACGCGCTCGGACCTGCCGCTCGACGCTGGGGTGCTGCTGGTCGCGTTCACGGCCGGCGTGCTGGCGGCGTCGTCGCTTCTCGGACGGCTCGCCCGAGGCTAGCCCGGCGATCGCGCCAACGGCTGCAGTCGGACCAAGGGGCGCACAAACTAGGTGCGCAGGTCTCATACTTCCCCGGATGGCCATCGCGGCCCCTCAGGAAGAGGCCTCCGCGGAAGATTGGCTGATCTGGAGGCATGCCGCGTCGCGTGCCCACCAGGCAGCAGAGGAGGCGCGAGCCAGGGCGCGCGACGCCGTCGCGGCCAACACCGGCGAGCGCAACCGGCTCCGCACGATCGCGCCCACACTTGGGCGCGCAGTCCAAAGTGTCCGCGGCCCGCGGCACGCGTCACGTCGTCGGGGCGCGCTCGAGGCGCAGCGAGCCGAGACCGATGCCGTCGCCGAGCCCACGCTGTGGACACCGACGCCGGCATCGGAGTCGGTGTGGACCCCGGCGCACCCTCAGCCGGCGACACTGGGCGCGATCCTGGAGGAGACCGCGATCGTGCCGCTGCCTGCGGCAATGCTCCTCTACGACGACATGCTGGAGTGGCTGCAACGGCTGCATGCCGCCGGGGCGACGTTTGGCGAACTCACGGCCTCAGGAGTCCTGGTCGACTCGGACGGCCGCTGCACGCTCACGGGCAGCGCAGCGCTGCACGATGGGTTCGCCGGGTGGACACCTCTGGGAGACCTCAAGACGGCGACGACGGTTTTCGTCGCGACCGTCGGCGCAAACCGCACTGCTGACCTTCCGCTTCCCGCGCGGTGCCTGGTCGAGCAGATCGTCGCGGTCGAATCGGCGAGCGAGCAGCTCACCGCCGCGCGGCTCCGCTCCGACCTTGCCGTCACCACCGGGGCCTTCCTGCAGGAGGACTGGGAGACCGGCGCGCGAGCGTGGCTGGCGACCGCTGCCACCAGCGCCTCGGTGGTCGATCTTCTCGGACGCCGGCGTGCACCGAGCGACGCGACCGCCGTCTCGCAGCCGGCGACCAAGCGAATCTTCTCGTTCGGCGGCCTCGCCAAGCGCGAGCCCCGCATGCTGGTCGGGCTCGGGATAGCCGCGAGCGCGTCGCTCACCCTCGTGGTTGGTGCAGCGGTCGGTCTGTCCGGGCCGCGCACCCCCGCGCAGGCAGTTGTACAGCAGCACCGCCCGGCGATCACCGCGCCGGCACCAAGCATCGCTCCCACCGCGGCTGCAGCCCCAGCAGCTGTGGCGCCG
>JBOHUE010000046.1:0-3671 GCA_050734185.1 Candidatus Dormibacteria bacterium
GGGCGCACCTGGCCTCCATGTCGCGCATCGACCCGGCCACCGTCGAGACCATCGCTCGCGAGGCGATGCGGCAAGGCTCGGTCGTCGGCGTGCGGCTGGCCGAAACAGCAGACGAGAACGAGGCGACACCCTGGGCGCGGCCGCCATCCCGTAGGCCGAGGCCAGTTGTCATCGTGGAGCCCCTCCCGCCGGTGGTCCGCGCTGTGCTCGCGCAGAGACTCTTCGTCGAGAAGACAGGCCTCCCTTCGCCGCTCATCAACCAGATCAAGCGGCTCGCTGCATTCCAGAACCCGGAGTTCTACAAGAAGCAGAGCATGCGACTCTCGACGGTGACCACTCCGCGTGTGATCGCGTGCGCTGAGGATCTGCCGCAATACGTCGGTTTGCCTCGGGGATGCCAGACCGAGCTCGAGGCACTGCTGCGCGGATATGGCGTCTCACTTCAGGTCGCCGATGAACGTGTCAGCGGCCAACCGCTCGGTTTCCGTTTCCAGGGGAAACTGACGGCGGTCCAGGAGAGAGCCGCGACGGCGCTGCTTGAGCACGACATCGGCGTCTTTGTTGCGCCACCCGGGGTCGGCAAGACTGTCGTGGGCACGTACCTCGTGGCGGAGCGCCGTTGCAGCACCCTGATCCTTGTCCATCGGCGCCCGCTCCTCGACCAATGGTTGGCGCAGCTATCGCTGTTCCTTGGTATCGAGCCACAGGAGATCGGTCAGATCGGTGGCGGCAAGAAGACCGGTAACGGCCGGCTCGACGTCGCAATGATCCAGAGCCTCGTTCGCAGAGAAAAGGTCCATGACATTGTCTCGAGCTACGGCCAGGTTATCGTCGATGAGTGCCACCACTTGCCCGCGGTGTCCTTCGAGCGGGTGCTCACCGAAGCGAAGGCTCGATTTGTCGTCGGGCTGACGGCGACTCCCCAGCGGCGCGATGGCCAACATCCGGTCACCAAGATGCAGCTTGGTCCGGTCCGATTCGCGGTCGACCCCAAGAGCCAGGCGGCGCAGCGTCCGTTCACGCACATGCTTATCGTTCGCGAAACCGGCTGCAAGGTGTCGGGCCAGACGACGGCGAGCATCCAAGAAATCTACACCGCACTCGCGGCCGACGAAAAGCGCAACCGGCTCATTGTGGATGACGTGATCCAGGCGCTTGAAGAAGGGCGCTCGCCGATCCTCTTGACGGAGCGCAAGGACCACCTCGAGTACTTTGCACGCCATCTGGGGAAGCTCGCCCGACACGTCGTGGTGCTCCAGGGAGGCATGGGCTCCAAGGAGAGGCGCGAAGTGAAGCAACGGCTGATGGCGATTCCCGACGCCGAAGAGCGGCTCATTCTCGCCACGGGTCGGTACGTCGGCGAAGGCTTCGACGACGCGCGGCTCGACACGCTCTTCTTGGCGCTGCCGGTATCGTGGAAGGGAACGTTGATCCAGTACACCGGTCGCCTGCACCGACTCCATCCGGCGAAGCAGGAGGTCCGCATCTACGACTACGTCGACCGTGAGGTACCGACGCTTTTGCGGATGTTCGAGAAGCGCCTGCGTGGGTACCGCGGCATCGGTTACGCGAGGGGCGAGGCACCGCTTGGGTACTCTGAGGCTGGCGACGAGATGGTGGTTGAATACGACGAGGACGTTCTCCGATCCCTTAAGGCAACGGACGAGTTCGCATGAGCGCCCCAACGCGAAGGAAAAGCCGGGCAGCACCACGCATCAGCAGGGCGAGGCTCGACGAGATGATCGAGCAGGCGACCGTCGACGCCTATGGCGAATCAGAGCAGATGACGGGCTGGTTCACGATGATCGAGGACAACCTCGCGGTCCCGTTCCAGACGACGGTGCTTGGAGTCTCGGTCATCGTCAAACGTGTCGACCTGAACGCGAGTGAGCAGATCGTAGCCATCTGCAGCCGCGGTCGCGACCGGCAGGCGATCCCGATCCTCGATCTTCCGATCCCGAATCCGCCGCCCGCGGGCATGGATCGAGGCCTACCGCCAGTGGCAGGGAAAAGGGTGACCGTCACCCGTGTTCGCGGATGCGCGCTTCGGACCTGCGCTTGCGATTGTCAGGAGGCGAACCAAATTGCCGCAGAGCGGCAGCGCGACGGAGATCAGCGGCTGGCGCGCCGCTTCGGACGCACGAGGTCTTCTGCCTCTTCCTCGCTTAGGTGTTCGGCGGTCTTCTCGATGAGCAGCGCCGCGAGCTGCATCGGCTCCACGGTCATCCCGTGCTCGCGCACCTTGGCAGAGATATCCTCGAGCTTCTTCAGTGTCCGAGGCGCCAGGGGCAGGAGCCGTCGCTCGGTCCAGCCGGGGTCGCTCGGCCGGCCTCCACCCGAGGGTACGCGGAAGCGTGCCTCGATGTCTGCCAGGAGTTGCATCGCGCCGAAGTAGCCGCCGCCGGTCGCGACCTTCCCGCGGCGCTCGGCACCGAGCCCCTTGGCGATCCTGTCCATGTCGAGTTGCGTCTTCATTGGCTACTCCTCTTCGAACTCGCGGATGGCGAAGTACTCGTCGCCCACGACGAGACCGATCTCACCCTGCCGCGTCTCGCGTCCCATCTTCCGGCAGAAGGCGCCGAGCGCGGCGAGGTTCGTGTCATCCTGGATGTCAGCCGGAGTCGTGTAGCAGTGGACCACCACCGGCTCGTCCGTCACAAGCGCCCCGCCGCGCTCGTCGTCGCGCCAGATGCCCTTGGCCTTCGGGTAGGCGGTCGCACCGCCGAATACGCGCCCGAACATCTCGAGCGATGCGTCTACCCAGCGCAGCTGATCGACGGCCGTGGTTCCGTTGCGCTCGACGCTCGGGACGAACAGGACAACGAGGACCCGCTTGCGTCCGCCAGGCAGAACCTTCCGCCTGCCAGAGAGCCTCTTGTTGGTTGTCTTTGCTGCCATCCAACGATCAATATAGATCGTTCGACAGGGCCGCACAACCGAGGCCGAGAGGGAACTCAGTATGAAATGCTACGATGTGGCCGAAACCCGATCGTCGCCGGCAGATCTAGTAGAATTAACATTATAAATGTATTGTAACTGTTTGATTAGAATGCGCGGGAGAGGACTCATACTCATCTGCATCTGATTGATTCCATGGGACCCTTCTACACGGCAGGGCAAATTACCCCCGAATTTACCCGCTTTCGGCGTAGTGCTTGAGCGGGCGTTTTCAGTGGCCCGATAGCGGGTAATCTCTCGGGCCGATTTCCCGGCTGATTCTCTCCACTCAGTTGATCCGGCTCAGCATATGTCACTGGCCCGCTTCCAGAATATGGAAGCTGTAGTTCCATTTTATGGAACTTAGAGCTACGATAGGCGTCCATGATTGTGGTCGGTACCGACGTTGTCGAGCGCTATTTAGCAGCGCGAACTGGGCACAGAGGGATCAAGGCAGCCCGAGCACAGTATGATGCTTGGCGTGCTATCGCGGAAACGGCGCATTGGAAGACACCGCAGGAGTTGAAGAAATCTCACCCGAAGGTAAGCATCCTAAAAGGCGGTCGGGTGGTCTTCAACATCAAGGCAAATGACTATCGACTGATCGCCTTGGTGCACTATGAAAGCGGGATCGTAATGATTCGTTTCTTCGGAACGCACCAGGAGTACGACAAGATTGACGCGGAGAGCGTGTAATGAAAGCCACGTTGTTCATCATCGAGAACGATAGGGAC
>JBOHUE010000047.1:0-45319 GCA_050734185.1 Candidatus Dormibacteria bacterium
GTGCAGCGCATCGTGTGCACCCGCCGCACCGCGCCGTCCTCCCCGGAGAAGCCGGCGACGATGACGCCGAAACCCCGCGCCCCACCCTCTTCGTGTGCCGGGTATGTGTACAGAATGCGCGGCCACGAGGGCCACGGCGTGTCGTCCGGCCGCGTGTCGGGCGGCTGCGGGTACACGTAGAGCTGCTGCACCGCCGCGCAGCCCTCACGGATGACGTTGCCGAGGCAGTCGGCGCCCGTGTCGCCACCGCCGATGATGACGACGTTCTTGCCTGCCGCCAAAATTGGGGGGGAGTTCGGGGGGAGCCCCCCCCGAATGTCGCCGGCGACGCGATGGTTCTGCTGCACCAGGTAGTCCATTGCCAGGTGGATGCCACCGAGTTCGCGGCCCTGCACCGCCGCGTCGCGGCCCACCTCGGCGCCGACGGCGAGCACGATCGCGTCGCTGCGCTCCCACAGCTGATCCACGGTGATGTCACGTCCGGCCTCGTAGCCCGTCTCGAACACGATGCCTTCAGCCTCGAGCAGCGGCAGGCGCCGATCGAGCACCCACTTCTCCATCTTGAAGTCGGGGATCCCGTAGCGCAGCAATCCGCCGATGCGATCGGACTTCTCGTACACCGTGACCAGGTGGCCTGCGCTGTTGAGCTGCTGCGCCGCGGCGAGCCCCGCGGGTCCGGAGCCGACGACGGCGACGCGCTTGCCGGTGCGGTGTGGCGGTGGCTCGGCGCGCACCCAGCCTTCGGCGAACGCGCGATCGATGATCGAGTTCTCGATCACCTTGATCGCGACCGGCTCGTCGTTGATCGCCAGCACGCAGGCGGGCTCACACGGCGCAGGACAGAGCCGGCCGGTGAACTCGGGGAAGTTGTTGGTCTGATGCAGTCGCGCGATCGCAGCCTCCCAGTCGTCGCCGTCCACCAACGAGTTCCACTCGGGGATCAGGTTGCCGAGAGGGCAGCCCTCGTGGCAGAACGCGACACCGCAGTCCATGCAGCGGCTGGCCTGCTCCCGCAACGCGACGACCGGCAGCGGCATGTACACCTCGCGGTAGTCGTGCACGCGCTCGTCGACGGGACGCTTCGGCTGTGTGCGCCGAGAATGCTCGAGAAACCCTGTGCGTGCGGGCATGAGAAGAACCTAGACGACCAGTTCCAGGCGCTCCTCGCGAAGCGCCCGGCGGTACTCCTCCGGCATCACCTTGACCATCTGCGACAGCGTGCGCCGCCAGCTGCGCAGCAGGCGCTTCGCGACATCGCTGTCGGTGAGCGTTGCGTGACGCTCGAGCAGCGTGTGGACCATGTCCATGTCGTCGCGATCGACGAGCTCCTCGAGGTCAACCGATGCGTCGTTGCAGCGATCGCCGAAGTGCCCATCGTCGTCAAGGACGTACGCGATGCCGCCGCTCATCCCCGCGGCGAAGTTGCGGCCCGTCGGACCGAGGACAACGACGACGCCACCGGTCATGTACTCGCAGCCATGGTCACCCACGCCTTCGACGACCGCGACCGCGCCGCTGTTGCGCACCGCGAAGCGCTCTCCGGCGATCCCGCTGATGAATGCCTCGCCGCCCGTCGCGCCGTAGAGGGCGACGTTGCCGATGATGATGTCGTCCTCGGCGCGGCGCGACCCGCGCTTCGGCGGGCGGATGATCAGGCGTCCGCCCGAGAGCCCCTTGCCGACGTAGTCGTTGGCCTCGCCGCGGAGCGAGAGCGTGACACCAGGCGCGAGCCACGCACCGAACGACTGGCCGGCGGCGCCGTCGAGGTCGATGTGGAGCGTGTCATCGGCGAGGCCGGCGCTGCCGTGACGGCGCGCGATATCGCCGCTGAGCAATCCGCCGACGGTGCGGTGGACGTTGCGCACGCGGCTGGAGATGCGCACCGGCTTGCCGCGCTCGATGGCGGGTGCCGCCTGCTCTCGCAGCTGCGCGTCGAGTGTCGTGGACAGGTCCGCGTGCTGCGAGGTCGAGTGATGCAGCGCACCCGGCTCGCTGGCCTGCGGCTGGAGCAGCAGCGCGCTCAGGTCGAGGCCTCGCGCCTTCCAGTGATCCAGTGCGGGCTCGACCGACACACAGTCGACACGGCCGATCATCTCGTCCATGCGACAGAACCCGAGCTGCGACATCCAGCGGCGAACGTCCTCGGCGAGGAACAGCATGAAGTTGACCACGTGCTCCGCGCGCCCCGCGAATCGTCCGCGCAGCACCGGGTCCTGTGTTGCGATGCCGACCGGGCACGTGTTCAGATGGCACACGCGCATCATCACGCAGCCCGCTGCGATGAGCGGTGCGGTCGAGAACGCGAACTCATCAGCGCCGAGCAGCGCCGCGATGACCACATCGCGCCCGGTTTTCATCTGACCGTCGATCTCGAGTGCGACGCGGCTGCGCAGCCCGTGGTCGACGAGCACCTGCTGGGTCTCTGCGAGTCCGAGCTCCCAGGGGACGCCCGCATGCTTCAGCGACGTCAGCGGTGATGCGCCGGTGCCGCCCTCGTAGCCGGCGATGACGATGTGGTCGGCGCGCGCCTTGGCAACGCCGGCGGCAACCGTTCCCACGCCCGCCTCGGCAACCAGTTTGACACTGATCCGCGCCGTCGGATTGACAGCGCGGAGGTCCCAGATCAGCTGCGCCAGGTCCTCGATGGAGTAGATGTCGTGGTGGGGCGGGGGCGAGATAAGGCCGACTCCCGGTGTCGAATGGCGGAGCCGCGCGATGGTGACGTCCACCTTGTTGCCGGGGAGCTGGCCGCCCTCGCCGGGCTTGGCGCCCTGCGCGATCTTGATCTGCAGCTGGTCCGCGTTCACGAGGTACTCGGCGTTCACCCCGAACCGTGCGGATGCCACCTGCTTGATGGCGCTGCGCTTCCAGTCGCCGTTGGGCTCGGGCACGTAGCGTGCTGGATCCTCGCCGCCCTCGCCGGTGTTGGAGCGGCCGCCGATGCGGTTCATCGCGATCGCCAGCGTCTCGTGCATCTCCTGGCTGATGGCGCCGTGCGACATGGCACCGCTGGCGAAGCGGCGCACGATCTCGCTCGCCGGTTCCACCTGGTCGAGCGGAACCGAAGCGGGGCCGCGCAACGCGAACAGGCCGCGCAGACTCTGCAGCGCGTGCGCGCGGTCGTCGGCAAGTGCTGCGTACTCGCGGTACACGCTCTCATCGCCGCTCTTCACCGCGTGCTGCAGCTTGGCGATCACCTCCGGGTTCCACGCGTGGTGCTCGCCACCGCGCCGCCAGCGGTACTCGCCACGGTCCTCGAGAGTCGGTGCCGAGACGCGCACGGGCGGGAACGCGCGCTCGTGCCGCGCCACCGCCTCGGCGGCGATCACGTCGAGCCCGATGCCCCCGATGCGCGACGGTGTGCCCGGGAAGTATTGGTCAACGACGGCGCGATCAATCCCGATCGCCTCGAAGATCTGCGCGCCGCAGTACGACTGGATGGTGGAGATGCCCATGCGCGAGATGGTCTTGCGCAGGCCCTTGCCGAGCGCATCGATGTACAGCTCGGTGGTGCGCTCGGCGTCGACGCCGGCCGGCAGCAGGCCGCGCCGCTGCAGGTCGTGCAGCGTCTCGAACGCCAGGTACGGGTTGACCGCCTCGGCGCCGTACCCGATGAGCAGCGCGGCGTGCTGCACCTCGCGCACGTCGCCCGTCTCCACGACGAGGCCGACGCCGGTGCGCGTCTGCTCGCGCACCAGGTGGTGATGCACCGCGGCCGTTGCGAGCAGTGAGGGGACCGGCACGTGGGCGGCGTCGATGTGGCGGTCGCTGAGCACGAGCACCGTGTAGCCCTCAGCGATCGCCTCTGACGCGAGCCGGCAGATGCGCTCCAGCCCCTCGACGAGGCCGGCCTCTCCGTTGTCGCGGTGGAACACCATCGAGATGGTGGTCGTGGGGAATTCGCGCTGGGTGACGTGGCGGAACTTCTCGAGGTCGTGGTTGCTGAGGATCGGATGCCGCATCTCCAGCCTCTTCGCCTGTCCCGGGCCCTGCGAGAGGAGGTTGCCGCCGGCGCCGAGGGAGGTGACCAGCGACATCACCGCGAGCTCGCGGATGGGATCGATCGGCGGGTTGGTGACCTGCGCGAACAGCTGCTTGAAGTAGTTGAAGAGCGGCAGCGACCGCTCGCTGAGCACCGCCAGCGGCGCGTCGTTGCCCATCGAGCCGATGGCCTCCTGACCGGTGGTCACCATCGGCTCGAGGAGCAGCTGCACGTCCTCGAGGCTGTAGCCGAACGCCTGCTGGCGCACCAGCAACGTGCCGGCGTCGGGATCCGGCAGCTCCGCGGGCGGCTCGAGCTCATCGATGTGCACGGTGCCCTGGCGGATCCACTCCCGATACGGATGCTCCGCGGCGAGCAGGCTCTTGCACTCGCCGTCGTCGAGCACGCGGCCCGACTCGGTGTCCACGAGGAGGAGCCGTCCCGGTTCGAGGCGCCACTTGCGGGTGATCCGCTCTTCGGGGATGTCGAGCACCCCTGCCTCCGACGCCATGACGACGAGCCCGTCGTCGGTGGTGAGGTAGCGGGCCGGGCGCAGGCCGTTTCGGTCGAGAGTGGCACCAATGAGGCGGCCGTCGGTGAACGCGATGGCGGCCGGGCCATCCCAGGGCTCCAGCAGGGCCGAGTGGAACTCGTAGAAGGCGCGGCGCTCGTCGTCCATCATCGGGTTGTCGTGCCACGCCTCGGGGATCATCATCATCACCGCGTGTTCGATCGAGCGGCCCGACATGGTGAGCAGCTCCAGCACCTCGTCGAACATCGACGAGTCAGACCCGGCCTCGTCCATGACGGGGCGCAGCTTGGCGATGTCGTCGCCGAAGTGCGGGCTCTTGAACTTCGATTGACGCGCGCGCATCCAGTTGATGTTGCCGCGCAGGGTGTTGATCTCTCCGTTGTGCGCCGACGCGCGGAACGGCTGCGCCAGGTCCCAGCGTGGCAGCACGTTGGTGGAGAAGCGCGCATGCACCAGCGCGAGACGCGACTGGGCGTCGGGGTCGAGGAGGTCGGGGTAGAAGAGCGGCAGCTGCTCGGCGGTGAGCATGCCCTTGTACACAACCGATCGGCTCGACAGGCTTGCAAGGTGGAACTGCGTGCGGTCGAGCCCCGCGTCACGCGAGCGCCGCTCGATGACGCGGCGCAGCACGTACAGCCGGCGCTCGAGCAGGTCGCCGCGCAGCCCGATGGCCGCAACGACCACCTGCTGCAACACGGGCATCATGCTGCGCGCGGTGTGGCCGATCGCATCCGGGTCACAGGGCACGTCGCGCCAGCCGACCACCGTCAGACCCTCGTCGTGACAGGCCTCGGCAACGATGCCGCGCGCACGCTGCGCCTGCTCGGGGTCGCGCGGGAGGAACGCCATGCCCAGGCCGTAGGCGTCCGGGGCCGGGAGCGCGGCGAACCCGGGCGCGCGCCGGATGAGCGCGTCCGGAACCTGGATCAGGATGCCGGCGCCGTCGCCGCTGTCCGGGTCTGCGCCCTGGGCGCCCCGGTGTCCCAGGTTGATGAGCGCCTCGATGCCCATCGCCACGATCTCGTGGGACGCCGGGTGACCCACTCGCGCGACAAACGCGACCCCGCAGGAGTCGTGGTCAAACCGAGGGTCGTACAGCCCTCTTGACGAGTGTGCGGCGCTCATCTGTTCGCCTATGACTGGGTAGCGTGACATGCTCCGACTTCCACTTCAAGCCGCCTGTGACGGTCCTGGCATCCGCCTCGGCTGGCCGAGTGCCCAACCTTATCGGAAAGCCGCGGAAACGCGGATCGGGACTGCAGTGCAGGATTCGCAGGTCTGCCGACGGCGCGGGCTCCCGATTCGCGAACATATCAGCTCGTGGTTGCAAGCGCGCTGTTCGAGCAACTCCAGCGGTGCTGGGGGTACTACCGCAACGGGCTCATCGGCGATCTGTCCCTGGCGCTTCCGGCGGCGCACGCGCTGTTCCACGACGAGGTCCGCTCGCTCAGCACGCTGGAGGCGAGCAACGCCACCGTTGAGCTGGCGATGCTCGACGTCCTCACCGGCATGGTGACCGCGCCGAACGTGGACGAGGTGGCGAGTGTGGCCGACGACCTCGCCGAGATGGTCTACGACGAATCGGCACGGTGCGACGACCTGCACAAGCTCGCGGCGCTGTCCTGCTCGGTGCATGCCGCCATGCGCCTGGGTCGCCTGCCACTCGCACAGGGGCGCTTCCGCGCCACGCTCAAGCGGGCCAAGGAGCTGGCGGCCGCCGGCGGCGGTGGCGTGGGAATGGCCGAGATGGGCGTGATCCTCGGCTGCGCCGGCCTGTACCTCGCTCAGGCTGCTGCGACCGCCTACGAAGAGGAGATGACGACGCAGCTGCTCGACCAGTCGGACCAGGCGGCCGCCGAGCTCGCGCTCGAGGCCGAGATCCTCGGGCAGTACTTCGGACCGGATCACGTTCGCGCGACGCGCTGCATCTGCCTGGCGCGCCTCGAGAAGTCGCAGGAGGCGCTGGACGCTGGGCGAGCGGTGAACATCGATCACCTGATCCCGCTGATGGGCGGCACCGTGCTGCGCGTGCTCGCCGACATGGCCGACAACATGGGCGAGTCCGCGGAGGCCGGTGCATACCGCGCCCGCGCCGACGCGCTGGTGCCCCCGCTCGACCGGCAGTTCGGGTGAGCCCGTGCCCCATCGGGGGCACTACGATGGTTTGGCACTGAATGGCAACCCAGGTCGGAACGCTGACCAGAGCCGGGCGCGCGGCGCCCTGGTGGGCGTACCCGCTGACCGTCGTCATAGCGCTCGGCTGCTTCACCGGCTATGCCATCTGGACCGCGTTCTTCAGCGGCGGTGTCAACCAGTCGGGCCCCTATCTCTCGCCGTTCTACTCGCCGTTGCTCTGGTCGACCGGACCGGTGACGCCGGCACTCTGGGTGTTGTGGTCTCCCCTGGCCTTCCGCGCCACCTGCTACTACTACCGCAAGGCGTACTACCGGTCCTTCTTCTGGGATCCGCCGTCGTGCGCGGTGGGCGAGCTGCGCCACCGCGCGTACAGGGGTGAGACACAGTTCCCGCTGTTCCTCAACAACCTGCACCGCTTCTTCCTGTACGCGGCCGCCGTCGTCATCGGCTTTCTCTTGTACGACGCGTTCCTCGCGTTCGTCCAGCCGGGGACGGGCCACGTGCAGCTCGGTCTCGGGACCGGGATCATGGTGGTCAACGTCGTGCTGCTGAGCGCGTACACGTTTGGCTGTCACTCCCTGCGCCATCTCGCGGGCGGCGGGCTCGACTGCTACGCGGCGTCGCAGACGGGACGGGCGCGATTCCGCCTGTGGAGCTGGGTCACGGTGCTCAACGGTCGCCACGCGATGTGGGCCTGGCTCAGCATGGTCTCGGTGGTGCTCACCGACGTGTACATCCACCTCCTCCGCGCCGCGACGTTCATTGATCCGCACGTGGTCTTCTAACGGATGTCCGAGCCGTACGACGTCATCGACACCGACGTCCTCGTCGTCGGCGCGGGCGGCGCGGGCATGCGCGCGGCCATCGCCGCGTCCGATGCGGGCTGCTCTGTTGCGGTGATCACCAAGTCGCTGCTGGGCAAGGCGCACACGGTGATGGCGGAGGGCGGCATCGCCGCGGGCATGGCCAACGTCGATGCGGACGACAGCTGGGAGGTGCACTTCGCCGACACGATGCTCGGCGGCCAGCTGCTCAACAGCTGGCGCATGGTCGAGGTCTACGCGCACGAGGTCATCGACCGCGTGTACGAGCTGGAGCGGTGGGGCGGACTGTTCGACCGCACGCCGGACGGTCGCATCATGCAGCGCGCGTTCGGCGCCCACTCCTGGAAACGGCTGGCTCATGTCGGCGACCGCACTGGTCTCGAGCTCATTCGCACGCTGCAGGACCACATGGTGCACACCGAGCGTGTGGCCGTGCACATGGAGTACACGCTGACCGCGCTGCTCAAGAGCGGCGACGCCGTCACCGGCGCCGCCGGCTACAACCGCAACAACGGACGCTTCGTCGTGTTCCGCAGCAAGGCGACCGTGCTGGGCAGCGGCGGCTGGGGGCGCATGTACCGTTACACATCGAACTCCTGGGAGAGCACAGGAGATGGAGCAGCTATGGCGTACGCCGCTGGCGCGGCGTTGCAGGACATGGAGTTCGTCCAGTTTCACCCCACTGGCATGGTGTGGCCGCCGGGGGCGCGGGGCATTCTCGTCACCGAGGCGGTGCGCGGCGAGGGTGGCCTGCTCTACAACAGCGAGGGCAGGCGGTTCATGCTCGAGTACGACCCCGTGAAGAAGGAGCTGTCGTCGCGCGACGTGGTCGCACGGTCGATCTACAAGGAGGTGCGCGCCGGCCGGGGCACGCCGCACGGTGGCGCGTTCCTCGATGTGCGTCACCTCGGCGCCGATAGCATCAAGCAGAAGCTGCCGTCGATGTACGAACAGTTCCACGCGCTCGCTTCCGTCGACATCACACGCGAGCCGATGGAGGTGGGGCCGACGATCCACTACACGATGGGCGGCGTCCGTGTCGACGCGGAGTCCGGTGCGACCACGGTGCCCGGTCTGTACGCCGCGGGCGAGGTGGCCGGGGGTCTGCATGGCGCCAACCGGCTCGGAGGCAACTCCCTCGGCGACATCCTGGTCTTCGGCCGCCGAGCCGGTGAGGCGGCGGCGGAACGCGCCCGCTCGTCCACCTCGCGACCTGAGATCGACCCACGGCAGGTGGCCGCCGAGCAGGAGGAATTGCTGCGGCCGCTGTCGCCGTCGGGAGATGGAGCCAGCCCTGGCGAGAACCCGTACAAGCTGCACGAGGAGCTGCAGGCTGCGATGCAGGACGACGCGGGCATCGCGCGCAGCGAGGAGTCCCTGCAACGCTCGCTCGCGGCCATCCTCTCGCTGCGCGAGCGGTCGGCGGCCATGCGCGTCGCCGGCGGCCGCAGTCTCAACCCGGGCTGGCACACCTGCCGTGACGTGACCAACATGCTCACGCTCTCCGAGGCGATCGTGCGCAGCGCGATCGAGCGCCGCGAGAGTCGCGGCTCGCAGTGGCGCCTCGATCACCTCGAGCAGGACGCCGGCCTCGGCACCGTCAACATGGTGGTGCGCCGTGACGGCGATGTCATGCGCGTGGTCGCGGAGCCCGTGGAGCGGATGCCGGAACGTCTCGTGGCGCTGCTGGAGCGCAGCCGCTTCTACGACGTGGCGAAGCTGCCGCGCGGCCACCGCACTCTCGGCGGCGCCGCGACGCCTGCGGTGAGCGGATGACGGCGGATGCCGGGCTCACCGGCGACACGCTGACTCTCCGCGTGCTCAAGGGCACCCCGGGGAGCGAGCTCCGCGAGGTGGAGTACGCGGTACCGATGGTGACCGGCATGGTCGTGCTCGACGCGGTGCATTACGTGCAACACAACCTCGACACCGACCTCGCCTGCAGGTGGAACTGCAAGGCGGCGAAGTGCGGCTCGTGCAGCGCGGAGGTGAACGGCCGTCCGGTGCTCCTGTGCAAGACGCGCGTCGACGACCTGCCGGCCGGGCCGGTGACCGTGCATCCCATGAAGACGTTCCCGCTGATCAAGGATCTGGTCACCGACGTGTCGCGCAACTACGAGATAGATCGCGAGATCCCCCCCTTCACGCACGCGCCCGACGACCCCGGCCCCTGGCGCATCCAGCAGATGGACATCGACCGGCTTTACGAGTATCGCCGCTGCATCGAGTGCTTCCTCTGCCAGGACGTGTGCCACATCAACCGCACCCATCGCTACGCCGATCGCTTCTACGGCCCGCGCTTCTTCGTGCGCACCGCGTATCTCGAGATGCATCCCAAGGACGTCCTCGATCGAACGGACCAGCTGCGCGACGACGGCGGCCTCGGCTTGTGCAACATCACCAAGTGCTGCACCGACGTGTGCCCGGAGCACATCCACATCACCGACAACGCGATCATCCCGCTCAAGGAGCGTGTCGCCGACAAGCACTGGGACCCGGTGCGCTGGGTGGGCCGTGCGCTGCTCGGTTCGCGAGGCGCCGGCGGGTCGCGGCCGCGTAACAACTCGTCCTGAATCGCTGAGCCCTCAGCGATCCCTCCGCGTTTCCGATGGGAAGATCGGTGCGACCACCGTGCGTCCCGAGTCGGAGGAGGAGACGTGAGCCAGGGAATGCAGCCGCCGGCTCGTCCGCGCCGGCGCCGTCGCGTTGTCGTCGCCGCGCTCGCGGTGTTGGTGGTCGCCGCCGGCACGACGGGCGCGATCCTCGGTTTCCGGGTGCTCGGCGGCAGCGCCGACAGCCTGCAGTCGCTGGTGCCGAGCGACAGCGCGATCTACGTCAACGTGCACCTCGACCCGAGCGCGGGCCAGAAGCTCGCGCTCAACGGGCTGCTCGACAAGTTTCCGGCGCTGTCGGGCTCGTCGCGCGACACTACGATCAACGGCTGGCTCGACTCCGCTCTGCGGCCCACGGGGCTGACGCACGACGACGTGCGACCGTGGCTGGGGAGCGACGTGTCGTTCGTCAGCAGCGGAGCGCCTGACGCCGCGGCGCTCATCTCGAGCACCAACGACAGCGCGGCGCAGGCGGCTATCACCAAGCTGCAGCAGAAGTCGGACCACCCTGATCAGTGGACGACGAGTACGTACAACGGCGTGACCGTCACCTCCAACGCCGATGCCGGCGTGTTCGCGGTCACCGACCACGCGATGATCATCGGCTCGGCCGCCGGCGTGGTGCACGAGATCATCGACACCGCGCTGGGCAAGCACGCTGCGATTGCGTCGAGCAGCAGCTTCACGGAAGCCGTTGGGCAGGTGCCGAGCGATCGCATCGCGCTCGTGTACGTCGAGCCGAGCGCGATCGCGCAGTCGCTCCTCAAGAGCGCCGCGTCGGCGCTTCCGCAGAACGCTCTCAGCTCGCTGCAGGCGTACCGCGGCGTTGCGCTCGCCGTCGTCGCGCACAGCGACGGTGTGAGTGTGAGCGGCGTCGAGGACCTCGACACTTCGAAGATGTCCGCGGCGCAACGCGCGCAGCTGAGCGAGCCGCCACACGACAACGGAAGCCTCGCCTTGATGCCGGCTTCGTCGTACGCGGCGGCAACGGTGACGGGGCTGAAGGAGACGTTGCAGGGCCTCGTTGACGAGGCCGGCGCTGCGAGCGGCTTCGACCTGAGCTCGATCCTGCAGCAGCTCGGGCTCACCGGACCGAACGGCATCGTCGGGCACCTGAGCGGGGACGCCGGCATCGACCTCACGCCGGAGTCCGGTGCGAACGTGCCGGGCGGGGCGCTCGCCATCGGGACCGATTCCGACAGTGCCGCGCAGCAGTTCATGAGCAACCTCGTCGCGACCGTCTGCAACGGATTCCTCTGCGACGCCTCGCAGCTCACCCATCAGCAGTACGACGGCGCCGACATCACCTCGGTGGCGCCGTCGACGGTAGCGTCCGGAATCGATCCGTCCTGGGCGGTGTTCCACGGATGGATCATCACGGGCTCGACACCGGACCAGGTGAGGGCCGCGCTCGACGCGGACCGTTCGGGGCACAACGTCACCGGCAACGCCGACTACGGCGCAGTGATGAGCCAGGTCGGTGGCAGCAGCAACAACGGGTCGTTCTTCGTCGATGTCCAGCCGCTGCTGTCCGCGTTCCACGCCTCCATGCCCAGCGACCTGCAGGCGGAGTACCTCAAGCCACTCAAGGCGTTCGGCATGGCGGTGCACAACGCCTCCGACCACGTCAGCATCGACATGTTCACACTGATCCAGTGAACCGCCAGGTGCTGTCGTGGCCGCGCTCGTCGTCCTGATCGTCGTCCTCGTCCTCATGGTGGCCGCGTTCGTGTGGTTCTTCTTTTATTCGCGGACGCTTGCCTGGGGCAGCTCGGAGACCCGCCGGACGTTCCTGCGCATGATGGTCGTCATCGGGCCGATCTTCGGCATGCGTTACAAGGAGCCGCGGCCGGAGCCCCCGACGATCGCGACGCCGGCGGGCGACGCCGAGCCGCAGGTGCGCGGCGTCGTGCTGCCACCGGACCGCGACGTCGACGAGGGGGGTCCGCGCTAGAGTTCGCTGCCGTGTTCGGAAGGGTGCGGAGGCGGAGCCCGGCGTGATACGCGGCTGTGTGTTCGACATGGACGGCGTGCTCATCGACACCGAGCCCGTGTGGCGACGCGTCGAACGCGAGGTGTTCGCGCGCGTCGGCGTGAATCTCACCGAGGAGCAGCTGCGCGAGACCTGGGGCCTGCGCATCGAGGACCTCGTCGAACACTGGTATCGGATCCGCGGCTGGACCGACGTGCGGCCGCGGGCCGTGCAGCACGAGATCGTGCGCGAGATGGTCGATCACGTGCGGGCGGCGGGCGAGCCGCTGCCCGGCGCCGTCGAGGCCGTCCGCATGGCGCACGACTCCGGCTTGCGCGTCGGCATCGCCTCATCGTCGGCGCGAGCGCTCATCGACGCGGTCATCGAGCGGCTGGGTATGGGAGCGATGATCGACGCGGCCTGCACGGCCGACGACGAGGCGATGGGGAAGCCCGACCCCGCCGTGTACCTCACCGCGGCGCGGTGCCTCGGCGTGGCCGCAGAGGACTGCGTCGCCGTCGAGGACTCGCCGTTCGGCGTCGTTTCAGCGAAGCGCGCCGGGATGGTCTGCGTCGGGGTGCGAACCGATGCTGTGGACGCGGCGGCGATTGCCGACGCCGACGTGCTCATCGACTCCCTGGTCGACTTCACGCCCGAGCTCATCGCCGCGATGCAGTCGGGCGACATCGACCTCACCGGGTACCCCGCCACCGGCTGAGGCGCGGCCGCCATCTGGGGCACGCCGATGTGACGACGGGCTCAGCGTGGCGTCGCGGCCGCGTGACGGGCGATCAACACAACGATCGCCGTCTCGATCGAGCGCTCAGCATCAATCCGCTTGGGCGGCACGCGGGGGTGTTCGCGCCTGGCGGTTTCTGGTAGCGCGGCGAATTGAGGCACGGCATGCAGGCCATGGGGCAGGAATTCGGTACTGCAGGGGAGAGTGTCCACATCTTCTGGATCGCAGGCATGAGCTGCGATGGCTGCTCGATCTCGATGACCGGCGCCGCCAACCCGTCGATCGAGCGACTCCTGCGCGGCGCGCTGCCCGGACTGCCGCGGGTCGTGCTGCATCACCCCTTCCTGTCCGCCGAGTCCGGTAAGGACTTCCTGGCGCCGTATCGCGCCGCCGCTCGCGGTGAGCTCACCGATCCGTACATCGTGGTCCTCGAGGGTTCGGCGACCGACGACACGCTCGCAGGCGATGGGTATTGGTCCGCCCTCGGGACAGGGACGGTCGATGACCCGGACGCCGGCCGCGTCGGCGGCGTCGCCCAGCCGCTGCGCAGCATGGACTGGGTGTCGGCGCTGGCGCCGGGAGCGGTCGCTGCGATCGCGATCGGGACCTGCGCTGCGTGGGGCGGTGTACCGGCCGCCGCCGGCAACCCCACGGGGGGGCGGTCGCTGAGCGACCAGCTCGGCGCCGGCTACCGCAGCACCCTTGACCTGCCCGTGATCGCGCTTCCCGGCTGCGCTCCGGTGGGTGACAACATCGTCGAGACCCTCGCCGCCGTGGTTCTGCACCTCACCGGCGTCGGACCCGCCCCCGAATTGGACGACCTGGGGCGCCCGGCCTGGCTCTTCGACGAGACCGTGCACCGCCGCTGCGTGCGCGCCGGCTTCTACGAGGAGGGCGTGTTCGCCAAGGCCGCTGGAGAAGGCGGCTGCCTCATCGAGCTCGGGTGCTGGGGCGCCGTGGTGCAATGCAACATCACAAGCCGCGGCGCGATCGGCGGGATGGGCGGGTGCATCAACGCCGGCGGCGCGTGCAACGGGTGCACCATGCCCGGCTTTCCGGACGCGTTCTCCAACACCGCTGAGTCCGTTCCTGCGGCGGCGCTGGGGCTGCAACGCCTGCCCGTGGTGCCGCTGCTGGTCGACCTGACCGGGGCCACCGGCACCGGGGACGTGTGGACGTTCTCCGCTTCGCCGGTCACGCGACGCGGCGGACGTCGCGCCGGCGGCGACGAGAGCGTCTGGCGTTTCTGGCAGAACCGCAGCCACACCGACGAAGACATCGAAGCGGAGCACAGTGAGTCAGGAGCAGCCCTTCAACGGCGGTGAGCGTACAAGCCCACGCAGCATTGTTCTGATCGGCGGCTCGCCGCCGTTCGCCGCGGTGATCGAGTCGGTGGTCCGCGGCCGCACAGCAGGTCACGCTCGGTTCACGCACGCGCGATCGGCCACCGCGGTCACCGAGGCGGACCTGGCCGGCGCCTGCGTGCTCGTCCATCTCGGTCGCCGCGAAACGGGCGTCGCGGCGCTCGAGAGCGTGTTGCCGATCGCCAAGCGCGCTTCGATCGTTGCCATCACCGAGAGCGAGGAGGATGACCGCGGCCTGCTCGCGCTGCAGCGCGGCGCACACGAGCACATCAGCGCGCAGGGCAGCACGACGGAGCAGCTGCTGCGCGCGGTGCGGGCCGCGCATCAGCGACGCCGGTCGGCGATGGAGCGCGAGGCGCGCGACGCGCTCACCGCGGAGACCGCGTCGCTCGTGCGGGAGATCCTGGACTCGCTCGAGATGATGGCCGTCGCCGTCGACGGCGACGGCACCGTGTTCGAGGTCAACCAGCCGTGGCGCGATGCGCCGCCCCTCATCGCGCGCGGTGAGCGCTTCGACGTGGGAGACAACTATCTCGAACGATGCGATGAGGTCGCGCGGAGCGGCGACGCGGACCTCGCCGTCGTGGCGGATGGTGTGCGCGCGGTGCTGACGCGCGCCACGCCCCGGTTCGAGACCGACTGCGTGGTCACCGACGGCGGGGCGCACGTGTTGCGCGTCGTCGTGCTGCCCCTGCTCGCTCGGGCCGGAGCGGTCGTCACCCACACGGTGATATCCGACGCAGAGCAGCGCTCGCGCGCAGCGGAGGGCGCGTCGCCGCACGTGGCGCACCCCATCGAGAACGCGCTCACGGCCGGGAACCAGCCGGATGCCGGCGGCCTTCGCGACGAGATCGAGCGCGCGGTCAGATCAAACGAATTGAGCCTGGCGTTTCAGCCGATCGTTGCGGTGTCCACCGGCCGCGTCGTCGGCGCGGAGGCGTTGCTGCGCTGGCGCCGGGTGGGCGGGCACTGGGTGAGCCCGGCGAGCGTCATCGCCGAAGCCGAGCGCAGCGGCGCAATCAGCGGGATCGGACGGTGGGTGCTGCACACCGCGTGTGCGCGTCTGCCCGAGCTGGAGCGGCGCGTCGGGCGCAAGCTGGGCATCAGCATCAACCTCTCCGGCGCGCAGCTCGGCGACCCGCAGTTGCACGCCGACGTGGTGAGCGCGCTGCAGGAGTCGGGCTGCGATCCGAGCTCGGTGTGCCTCGAGGTGACCGAGACCGCCATCGCGGAAGACATGATCGGCGCGGTGGGCAATCTCGACGCTCTGCGCCGGCTCGGAGTCAGCCTCGCGCTCGACGACTTCGGCACCGGCTACGCGTCGCTGCAGTACGCGAAGCTCTTCCGCGTGAATATCGTCAAGATTGACCAGATCTTCGTGCGCGAGATCACGCGGGGCGGCCCCGACCGCGTGATCGTCGCGTCGGTGGTGTCCCTCGCGCACGGCCTCGGCGCGCTGGTCATCGCCGAGGGCGTGGAGACCGAGGAGCAGCGCCGGGTCCTCGCGGAGCTCGACTGCGACGGCTTGCAGGGCTTCCTTCTCTCGCGGCCGCTCGAGTTCGACGACTTCGTCGCGCTCTGCGAGCAGGAGCAGCGCTGGTGGAAGGGAGCAAAGCAGCCCGCTTGATGCGGACCGCTACAGCATCGGCCCGAGCGCGGGGTCGATCTCCGCGCGGCGACCGTCCATCACCGCGACCACCTGCCGCACCGCGTCGGCCGAGCGGTGCAGCGCAGCGCGCTCATCATCAGTGAGATCGATGTCGACCACGTCGATGAGGCCGTCCGCGCCGAGCCGGCACGGCACGCCGGTGAAGACCCCGGTGATGCCGTACTCACCCTCGAGCCGAACGGTGCACGGCAGCACCTGGCGCCGGTCGCCGGCGATCGCGTCGATCATCTGCGCCGCTGCCGCGCTCGGCGCGTAGTACGCGCTGCCTGCCTTCAGAAGGTTGACGATCTCCGCGCCCCCGTCGCGCGCACGCTGCACGATGACGTCGAGGCGGTCGCGCGGGATCAGCTGTTCCACGGGGACGCCGGCGACGGTCGACAACCGTGTGAGCGGCACCATCGAGTCGCCGTGGCCGCCGAGCACGTACGCCTGCACGTCGTGCACGGACGCGTGCAGCTCCTGTGCGATGAAGGTGCGGAAGCGCGCCGTGTCAAGGATGCCCGCCATGCCGATGACGCGCCGCCGGCTGAAGCCGCTGATGGCGTGCGACAGCTGCGTCATCGCGTCGACCGGATTGGCGACGACGATGAGCATGCATCCCGGCGAGTGGCGCACCACCTCGCGAACCACGCCGGCGACGATGCGCGCGTTGGTCATCACCAGGTCGTCACGCGACATGCCGGGCTTGCGTGGCACGCCGCTCGTGATCACTGCGATGGCGGAGCCCGCCGTCTCCTCATACCCGTTGCTGCCGGTGACCAGGGAATCGAAGCCGAGGACGGGGCCGCTCTCGAGCATGTCGAGAGCCTTGCCCTGCGGCAGGCCTTCGACGATGTCCACGAGCACGATGTCGGCGTTGTCGCGCTCGGCGAGCCGCTGCGCGAGCGTGGCGCCGACGTTGCCTGCGCCGACGACGGTGATCCGAGAGCGCACGGTGCCGCAGTCTAGGCGTGTCTCGCGTCCCCCGGTGCCACAATCCGGCACACCACGATGGGATCGGTGCTTCTTCACATCGCCCACGAGGCCGGCCCCTCGCCGCGCCTGACGGCGGCGTGCTGCGCGTGGTGACTGAGGGCCGGCAGTCCGAGCCGCCGCCGCCCCCGCCACCGGCCGGCGCACTCGTGGGCGGTTCCCCCTGGCAGCGCACGCGGATGGAGCTCCCGAAGCGCCGGTCAGCGCCGCAGCGGCTCGTGCTCGCGGCCCGCGCGATGGTTCGCTCGCGCCCCCTCGAGGATGTCTATCTGGCGCCCGATCCTCGAGGCGGCCCGTCCCCCGGTGAGCTGACGGTGGCGCACGGCTCGGGCCCCATCGGGCGGCCGCGCGCCGCCTGGCGCGAGACGGATTACGTCGGCGGACTCGAGCGTCGCATCGCCGAGCCCCGGCTCACGCACTGCGCGACCGTGGCCGTGGTGTCGCCCAAGGGCGGCGTGGGCAAGACCACTGTCACCGCACTGCTGGGCATGCTGTTCGCGGAGCTGCGCCACGACCGTATCGTCGCGATCGACACCAACCCCGACTACGGCTCGCTGGGCCGGACACTGGCCCCGTCGCACCGGGTGTACGTGGACGACCTGCTCGCGGTGCTCGACGATCCGACTCTGACGATCACTCAGCTGGACGCCAGCCTGGCCCGCGCTCATCACGGGCTCCTCGTTCTGCCGGCGCCGACCGCTCCCGAGCGGATGGCGAAGCTGGACCGCTACGGCTACAGCCGCGTCATCCAGCGGCTGCAGAGGCTGGTCAGCGTCATCCTGCTCGACTGTGGCACCGGGCTCTGGGAGCCGGCCGCGCAGGTCGCGCTCGCCGCGGCGACGCAGGTCGTGCTCATCTCGGACGCGGAGCCCGCAACGGCGAGCCTCGTCGCCGAGGCGTCCCAGCAGTTGCGCACTCTCGATGTTCCCGTCACCCTTGTCGTCAACAAGGCGAATCGCGGCGGCCGCCTCGACATCGAGCGGTTCGCGCAGAACATCCGCTGGGCGCACGGACTCGTCACGATCGCCGACGAACCGCGTGCCGCCGCCTCCATCGGCACCGGCGACTTCGAGTGGCATCACGCGCCCAAGCAATGGCGCATCGCGCTCCGCGAGCTGGGCGCGCTGATCACCGGGGACTGGGACTGCCTCGGTCTCACGCTCTGAGGTGGCGACGGCGAAGCGCGCGCCGGCCGCCAAGCGCCGGCTCCCGCGAGGTGCGCGCGAGCGCGCCGGCATCGTCGTCGAGCGTCTCACGTCGGAGTACCCGGTGGCGCACACCGAGCTCGAGTGGTCCGATCCCTTTCAGCTGCTGACTGCGGTCATCCTCAGCGCTCAGACGACCGACGTGCAGGTCAACTCGGTGCTGCCGGCGCTGTTCGCCCGCTATCCGGACGCGGCTGCACTGGCCGGAGCGCACCAGGACGACGTCGAAGCGATCGTGAAGCCGACCGGCTTCTACCACGTGAAGGCGCGGTCGATCATCGAGATGGCGCAGGACGTGCTGCGAGTGCACGGTGGCGAGGTCCCTGGGTCGATGGAGCAGCTGGTCACCCTGCGCGGTGTCGGCCGCAAGACCGCCAACGTCGTGCTCGGCGTCGCCTTCGATGTGCCTGGGTTTGCCGTCGACACGCACGTGCAGCGGCTGACGCAGCTCCTGAAGTTAACGAGTGCGACCGATCCGGTGAAGATCGAGGAGGACGTCACATCCATCGTTGCGCCGGCGGAGTGGACCGGGTTGAGCCTCCGACTGATCCTGCACGGGCGTCGCGTGTGTGTTGCACGCCGCCCGCGGTGTGACGCGTGCGTGCTCGTGGACATCTGCCCCTCGGCTTTCTACTGGCTGAAACCGGCCGAGCGGGCGGCTGCTAGAGTTCAGCCACGATGACCGGCGCCCAGAAGATGTCGCCGCTGGACGCCTCCTTTCTGCACCTCGAGACCCGCCACACGCACATGCACATCGGCGGCGTCGCGGTGTTCGAGCGCAGCCCGCTCGGCAGCGGCGAGAAGCTCCACGATGCGATCGTCAGCGCCATCGAGCCGCGTCTCGACCTGATGCCGCGGTACCGCCAGCGGGTGGCCTTCCTGCCGTTGTCACTCGACACGCCGGTGTGGATCGACGATCCCGAGTTCGACATCCACAACCACATCCTGCGCGCGGCGCTGCCGAAGCCCGGTAGCGACCGCGAGCTGCAGCAGTACATCGCGCGCGTCTTCTCGCGACAGCTTGACCGCCGCCGTCCGCTCTGGGAGATGTACATCATCGAGGGCCTCAAGGACGACCGCTGGGCGTTGCTGTTCAAGACACATCACGCGATGGTCGACGGCGTCAGCAACCTCGAACTTGTGACCGTCCTGCTCGACACCGACCCCGACCATCGCGGTGACGGCGCGAGCCCAGAATCGACGTGGGAGCCGGAGCGCGCACCGACGTCGCTCGACCTGCTGGTGACGTCGCTGCGCGAGCGGCTGCTGCGGCCGCGGCGTCTGCTGAACTCCGCGCGGGCAGTCGCGAGCAACCCCACGCGTCTCGCGAAAGCGCTGCGCGAAACGGCCAGCGGTCTCGCCGCCGTGGCGGAGAACATCCGCGCACCCAAGTCGATCATCAACGGCCGCACCGGCCCGACGCGCGGCTACCGCTTCAGCCGCTTCCCGCTGCAGGAGTTCAAGCTCGTCAAGGACACGTTCGGCGGCACGATCAACGATGTCGTCCTCGCCGCCGTCGCCGGCGGGCTCCGCCATTACCTGATAGCGCACGACATCGATCCCGACGACCCGGACAACGGGCTGCAGGCGTTGTGCCCGGTCAGCATTCGTGATGACGCCGAGCGCACCGCGCTGGGCAACCGGCTCGCGCTGCTTCTGGTGAAGCTGCCGGTCGACGAGGCCAATTCACAAGCGCGTTTGGAGCGCGTCAGCGAGACGGTCGACCGCTTGAAGGCGCGCAAACAGGCGGTCGGCGCGGACTTCCTTCTCAACCTCGCGGGGTTTGCGCCGTCGACGTTGCACGCGATGGTGGCGCGCGCGTCGGTCCGTCAGATCGGCTTCAACCTGATCGTCACCAACGTTCCCGGGCCGCAGTTCCCGCTCTTCTTCCGCGGTGCCCGCCTGGTGGAGGCGTTCCCGGTCGCGTTCCTCTATGAAGGCCAGCGACTCGCAATCGCCCTCTTCAGTTACATGGGGTGGCTCAGCTTCGGATACCTGACCGACGCGCACGGCGTCCCCGACGTCGACCTGGTGGCCAAGTGCGTCGAGCGGGCGTTCAAGGACCTCGTTCGCGCCGCGCGGCGCCGTCAGGCACTCAACATCGAACTCGAAACCGGCCCGGCTGCGGAGCGCCCGGCGGCGACGGGCAGGCGTCCGCGTACGACGGCGCGACGGCGCTGAGACGAGCCCGGCCGTTCGTACTTGCTAGCATGGCCGCTAGTCCGATGCGCGCGATGGCGTCATGATCTCGACACCCACCGACCGGCGGCGTCCCGCTGCACGTACACGGAGTGACGTGCAGCCTGCGTATCCGCCAATTTCGCGTCCCACCGGACTGGCGCGCGCGGCGGTGCCCGCTCCGGTGCCGGAGCCGCAGCATCATCACCTGCCCTCGTGGGTGCGCCGGGCGCACGCGCAGGCGCGGCCGATCCTCGGGGATCAGATCGCGGCGTTGAGCGGGGATCTGCGCGACGAGTACGAGCAGCGCGTGCAGGAGTTCGTCGAGCGGGTCAGCTCCGGAAAGTTCAGCCAGGCGTTCGGGTACGCGCAGCTCATCGCGGACGGGCAGAAGCTCGTCGACCAGCAGCGGACTGACAACGCAGAGGTTGCGCGTGCGCAGCGCGCGCTCGACACCGCACGCAAGCGTGCCGGTGACGCGCTGCGCGATGCCGGCGACCGCCTGGGCGCGGAGACGTCGGCGCGGTTGAATCGCGAGCTGCGAGCGGCGACCGACCCCGACGCGGTGCGAGGCGTGGAGGGCGAGCTCCGCCAGGCGCTCGGCGCGGTGCGCGGTGTCGAGGAGCGCCGTCGCGAGCGCGAGATCTCGCGCACACGCAGCCGGATCGAGAAGTCGACGCCTCGCGGCGCGGTCCCGTCGGAGCCCGCGCAGGACTGGCAGGACGTGCTCCGCAAGCTGCAGGAGCAGATGGCCGCTGAGGAGCGCGTCTAGTCCGACCACCGGGTCGGCCCGCGTATGGCCTGCCGGTATACTCGAACCGCGATGGCCCTCGCGCAGTTGCGATTGCTGCTCTCGCAGGGGTGGCGATGACCGAGACCCCGGTCATTGCGTCGCTCGATCCGGATCGGCTGGCCCCTGACGCCACGGATCCGATCGTGTCCACCGTGATGCGCGACGAGGTCGTGTTCTGCCTCCCGAGCACGCCGGCCGACGCCGTCGCGAAGCTGATGGCGGACAACGAGCTGCAGGAGGTCGTCGTGCTGCTCGACCGGCGCCCGGTTGGCTACGTGCGCCAGGAGGAGATCCTCGACCGCCTCGTCAGCGGCGACATCGTGGTGAGCGGCAGCGACTTCGCGGTGCGCCCGCCGGCGACGGACGTGCAGGCGCGCGACGTGCTGCATCACACTCCACTGCTCGTCGATGAGAAGCAGCGGCTGTCCGAGGTGATCGCGCTGATGGCGCAGAATGGTCGCCGCCTGGCGGTGGTGACGCACGACGACGAGACACCCGTCGGGATGGTGACGCCGCGAGAGGTCGCCGACCACGCGCTGAAGCTCGCGGAGGGAATACGTGCCTGATCTTTCCGTCGTCGGATCGCGACTCGGAGCGGAGTGTGATCCGGACGATGTGATCGCCGACGTCCTGCAGCCGCTGCGCGCACAGGATCCGGTGCCGCTGATTGTCATCCGTGACGGTCACATCTTCGGGACGCTCTCGCTCGAGACGGTCATCCCCGCGTACTCGGCGCTGGAGACGACGCGCGTCGCGGATCTGATGCGGCCGGTGCCGCAGGAGGATCTCGGCGAGCTCGTCGAGAAGGGCGCTGCGGCGTTGCGCTCGGTCGACGGCGACGCCGTCATCCTCACGCAGCTGAGCGGCGGGATCTTCTCGCGCGACAGCGAGCCCGTCGGCATCGTCAGCACGGCGCAGATCCTCGGTGTCATCGGCAAGAACGTCGTCGACAAGGCGCCGATGAAGATCCTGAGCGGGCACCGCGACCTGGGCTTCAACGTGCCCATCACACCGTGCCAGCGGAACTGCCCGATCCGGCAGGACATCGCCACGTATATCGACTACGTGAGCCAGGGCCGCTACATCGATTCGTGGTCCGTCATTCACGAGACCAACCCGTTCCCGAGCATGCTCGGCCGCCTCTGCAACCACCCGTGCGAGACGGACTGCAAGCGCGGCTGGGATCCCGACGAGGACCCGGTGACGATCCGCTCCATCAAGCGGTTCTCCACCGACTTCGCGTTCCAGCAGGGGCTCTGGATCGACTACAAGAAGGCGCCGAGCAAGGGCAAGCGCGTTGCTGTTGTGGGCGCCGGTCCTGCCGGGCTCACCGCTGCGCTGGACCTCACCGTGCAGGGCTACGACGTCGTGCTGTTCGAGCGTGAGTCGAAGGTGGGTGGACTGCTGAGCACGTCGATCCCGCCGTTCCGCTTCGATCACAAGCAGCTGCAGTGGGAGCTGCAGATGATCCTCGCCACGGGGATGGAGGTGCGCACCGACAGCAACGTCGGTACGGGTCCCGACGACATAAAGGTCGAGGATCTGCTCCAGGAGTTCGATGCCGTCTTCGTGAGCATCGGGATGATGAAGGGCCGCATCCTTCCGATCCCTGGGCACGACCTCAACCGGGTCACCGATGCGATGACGTTCCTGCGAGTCATCTCGTACGACGTCATCCCCAAGGACTTTCCCGTTGGCGGAAGCGTCGTGGTCATCGGCGGTGGTGCTGTGGCGACGGACGCCTGCCAGTCGTCGATCAAGCTCGGCGCCACCGACGTGTGGATGGTGGCGATCGAGCCCGAGGATCACCTGCCCGCGTTCGGCAACGAGCTGCATGAGGCGCGCGAGATCGGGCTGCACATCAAGTCGGGCGTCATCGTCAAGGAGGTCAACGGCGACGGCACCAACGCGACGTCGGTGTCGTTCGCGCCGCTGCATGACCTCCAGTTCGACCCGCTGACCGGCAAGCTGATCTTCGCGTCGGTCAAGGAGGTCGAGGGCGCTCCTCGCTGGACGGTTGATGCCGACTACGTCATTTTCGCGTCGGGCCAGATCATGGAGCGGCCCGATGAGACGGTGCCGGTGACCCAGCGTGGTCTGATCGCGGCCGACCGTGGCGGCCACACGTCGGTCCACAAGCTCTTCGCCGGCGGTGACTGCGTGCAGGGCCCGTCATTCATCGTCGACGCTGCCGGCTGGGGCCATCGGGTGGCCCGGTCGATCCGCGAGTTCCTTGGCGAGGACATGAACGCGGACAACGGCCGCATCTACCAGACGGTCATCGAGCGCACCGACGATCACCGCCAGTCGGAGTACTTCGCCCGCACCGAGCCCGGCATCCTCGAGGCTGCGAAGCGCTACGACATGACCGAGGTGGAACAGTCCTGGGGCGACCGCGAAGCGATCGTGCAGGCGATTCGCTGTTTCCAATGCGACTCGGTGCATCACTACGACCAGAGTGTCTGCGTGCTCTGCGGCGCCTGCGACGACGTGTGCCCCGAGAAGGCGATCGACGTGGTCGTCTTCGGCGAGGACCGCGAGCGGTCGTCCGGCGGCGAGGCGCTCGTCTGCAAGACGTCCGGTGGCGATCCGCTCAGCGGCGGTTACGAGGGCGAGATCTTCATCAACTACGACCGCTGCACCAACTGCCGGATCTGTGAGGACCACTGTCCGGTCAACTGCATCACCTTCGAGCGCGTGCGCTTCATCGACGACACCATGAAGGTGGTTGTCAAGCCGGAGCTGCTCCGAGAGCTTCCGCTCGTCGCCGCGGGCTAGGGCGCGGTCGTCGCAGACGACGATCGCCATATGCGCCATGCGCTCCGCCTCGCGCGCTCCGCGGGACGGCGCGGTGAGGTGCCGGTCGGTGCCGTCGCCGTGCTGGAGGGAGACGCGATCGCGGCGGCCGGCAACGCGATGGAAAAGCGCGGTGACGCCACCGCACACGCCGAGTTGCTGGTGCTGCAGCGCGCCGCGCGCTTCGTCGGTGGCTGGCGGCTGAACGGGGTATCGGTGTACTGCACGCTCGAGCCGTGCCCGATGTGCGCCGGGGCCATGGTGCAGGCCCGAATCGACCGGTGCGTATACGCCGCGCGTGACCCCAAGAAGGGCGCCGACGGCAGCGTGTACGACGTGCTGCAGCATGCCGGCAACAACCACTGCGTCGAGGTGGTGAGCGGCGTGTGCGCCGGCGAATCCGGCGCGCTGCTGAGCGGTTTCTTTCGCGCACTCCGCGCCTAGCGGGTCGACGGCTCGCGCCTGCGCATGCGCCGGTACTGCACCGAGAACAGGCGCTCTCCGATGGTGGCGCGGCGCGACAGGCGAAACAGTGTGAGATATGCCACCGCGGCGATGCCGGCCATCACGAGCAGGTCGTAGAGGCCGTCGGGAACCAGGGGCAAGCCGAGGTGCACTCGGTCGATCGCCTGGACGAACCGTGCGATCCGTCCCAGTCCCGCGACGAGCACCGCGATGACGCCGAGGTCGACCGCAACGGCGAGGGCCAGCCGTGCCGGCACCGGCACACGGTGCACCGGCGTCGCTGTCGCCGGCTCGATCGGTTCGCGGCCCCGCCGTCGCGCGATCTGGTATGCCGCGAAGCCGAGCACGAGCAGCACACCGCCGGACAGCAGGAGCGAGAGCGCGCGGCCGAGAAAGTGCGCGGCGGGGATGCCGACGAGCCAGCCCAGCGTGAGCAGCCCACCCATCCAGATCGCGATGGCGATTGTGTTGGCGAGCAAGAACATGCGGCGATCCACCGCCACCGCACCCGCGGCGAGCGTGGCCTGGATGCGCACCGCGGGAATGATGCGTGCGAGCACTATCGACGCGAGCGCGGCGCTCTGGAGCCGGGTCACCGCGCGCTCGTATGCGCCGCCGGCGTGCACGCGGTCGGCCAGGCGCATCAGCGCGGGCCCGCCGACCTGGCGCGCCCAGCTGTATCCGACGAACGAACCGCTGAACATCGCGATGACCGCGACCGGGATGAACTCTGCCGGGCTCAGCGCGCCGGTGGCGATGAGCACGCCCGCGAAGATGAGGAGGAGCTCGTTGGGGGCGAAGGGGAGGGGAACGCCGATCTCATCGGCGAACAGCAGCGCGCTGATGAGCGCCGTTGCGACCGTCCCATGGACGCCCGCCAGCAGCCCTACGTCGTGGCCTCCGCCTTTGTGGTCACCACCGCGCCGCTCGTGAGCACGACACCGTCCTCGCAGAGCGCCTCGACCTGACCGCCCTTGAACTGCTGCGTATACAGCTGCGCGTACAGCCCCTCCTGCTGCAACAGCTCGTCGTGCGTGCCCTGCTCGACGAGCCGGCCGCGGTCGATGACGAAGATGACGTCCGCCGCGAGGATGGTGGACAGCCGGTGCGCGATTGCGATCGTCGTGCGTCCCGCCATCAGGGGTTCGAGCGCAGCCTGGACGAGCCGCTCACTGGTGGTGTCGAGCGCCGAGGTCGCCTCGTCGAGAATGAGTACGCGCGGCGACTTGAGCACGACGCGCGCGATCGCGAGGCGCTGCTTCTCGCCGCCGGACATGCGATACCCGCGTTCGCCGACCAATGTGTCGTAGCCCTCATCGAGCTCCATGATGCGATCGTGAATGAAGGCTGCACGCGTCGCCGCCTCGAGCTCGTCCTGCGTCGCGTCGGGCTTGGCGTACAGGAGGTTGCGCCGCACCGACGCGTGGAACAGATACGTCTCCTGCGTGACCATGCTGATCACATCGGCGAGCGAGTCGGTGCGCACGTCGCGGATGTCGGTGCCGTCGAGGAGCACGCTGCCGCGCGTGACGTCGTACAGCCGCGGGATCAGGTACGAGATCGTGGTCTTGCCGGCGCCGCTCGGGCCGACGATCGCGGCGAGCTGACCTGGGCGCACCTGCATCGTCACGTCACGCAGCGCCCATGAACGCGGCGCCTCGTTGGGCACGAGATCCTCGGCGGTGCCGCCGTCACTCCCATCGTGCCCGTTGCTCGGGACAACGCCGGCGAACTCCGGCTCGTCGGCGATCGGTCCGGACGCGTTGCGGTCGTAGCGGAACCACACGGCGTCGAGCCGGACGTCGCCGCGCACCTCGGCGGGCACGAGCGTCTTCGCATCGGGGGCGTCGGTGATGTCCCGCGGCATGCGGAGGTACTCGAAGATGCGCTCGAACAGTGCGAGTGAGGCCTGCAGCTCCACCGACACCGAGAGCAGGCTGCCGATGGGGAAGAAGAGGCGGCTCTGCAACGTGGTGAAGGCGACGATGGTGCCGGGTGAGATGCCCGCGAGCGGGTCGTGGGCGAGCACGAGCCCGGCGATCAGGTAGATGAACGCCGGCGCTGCGCTGAAGAAGGCGCCGATGACGCCGAACAGAGAGCGTCCCACCATCGCCTGGCGGATCGCGAGGTCAGCGAGGCGGCGGTTCTCTTCGCGGAAGCGAGTGATGTCGTCACGGCCTCGTCCGAAGACCTTGCTGAGGAGCATGCCCGAGACCGAGAGCGTCTCCTCGGTGATGGCGGTCATCTCGGCCTTCGACTGCTGTGCCTTCATCGTCACCGCGCGGCGCGTTCGTCCGGCGCGGTACGTGTACAGGACGAAGATCGGCGTCACCGCCAGCGACAGCACCGTGAGCTGCCAGGAGAGGACGAGCATCGCCACGAGGGTGCTCAGCAGGATCACGGCATTCGAGAGAAGGTTGGTGGCGGTGTCGCTGACCACCGACTGGACGCCGCCGACGTCGTTGGTCAGCCGCGACTGGATCTCGCCGGTGCGCGTGCCGGTGAAGAAGCGCATCGACATCCCCTGCATGTGCTCGTACAGGCGGTTGCGCAGCTTCTCCATCACGCGCTGCCCGACGCGATTGGTCACGTACGTCTGCAACACGCCGATCGCGCTCGTGAGGATCGGGACCGCGACCATGATGCCGACGATCACGTAGAGGCGCACAAGGTTCACGCCGCTCTTGCCGGGGAAGAGGGCGGTGTCGAAGACCACCTTGATGAGCAGCGGGTTGATGATCCCGGCTCCTGCGGTGACGAGGACGAGCGCGCCGATGAGGCTCAGCGCGAGGCGATGCGGCCTGAAGAGCACGACGATGTCGTGCAGCAGCCGCTGCCGTGGGATCACCCCGGTCGGCTTGTCGTTGGGCCGGCTCGTGCGAAGCCAGCTGGCGCCGTGGCCGTGGAACTCTCTCACGGCCGCGCTCGATCACCCTGTCGCATCTGGGATCGACTGTACCAACGGTTGGTGGCGCTCAACCCCGGGAGTGGCGGCCGGTGGCGCCAGGCGACTACCAGCGGTACCAGATGCCGCCGCCGGGCCGGTAGAAGAAGCCGATCACCCAGACGAGCACCGCGATCACGGCCAGGAACAACAGGGTGTGGACTGCGATTGCCAGGCCGAAGATGACCGCCATCAGGAGCGCGAACAGCAGAACAGCCACCATCGATGATACCTCAGATTGTGATAGCGTCACTATCAATATGCATCACGGGCCTCCCCAATGATCCTCCAGGCCGTCATCGTTTTCAGCCTCGGCCTGGGGGTCACGACAGCCCTCGCGCTGTTGCCTCGCATGATCGCCGCCCGCTGGTGGCTGAGCCTAGCCGCGCTCACCGCCGGGCTGGGGCTGTCGGCCTGGCTGGCGACCCTCGTGCTCGGCGACGTCAACGCTGCCATCCAGGACACGATCGTGCTCGCGGGTGGCACGCTGCTGGCCCGGCTGTTCCAACGGCGGTGGAGTTGGATCGGCGCGCAGCTGTTTGCGGCGGTGGTGCTGTCCGCGGTGGCATACCTCGTGTACGCAGCGACGCTGACGTACGCCTCCGGGCTCGACACCGGAGTCGTTATCGCCTCGACGCTGTTGCTCCTCCTTGAGATCGCTGCGCTGGCGCTATCCATCTCGTACGCGTTCGAGATCGTCGACGTGCTCAGCCGGCGCGACGCACTGCTCGTCAGACCAGTGTCGCGTACCAACCCGTGGGTGGCGTTGCAGGTGGCCACGTACAACGAGCCGGTCGAGATCGTGCGGCGCACGCTGGAGGCGCTCGCGCGCATCGACTACGAGCGGCTGATCGTCCAGGTGGTGGACAACAACACCAAGGATCCCGCGCTCTGGATGCCGCTGCAGCAGCTCTGCGAGCAGCTCGGACCGCGCTTTCAGTTCCTGCACCTCGAGCCGTGGCCCGGTTTCAAGGCCGGCGCGCTCAACGAGGCGACGCGCCGTCTCGCGCCGCAGGTCGAGGTGCTCGGCATCGTCGACGCCGACTACATCGTCCAACCCGACTTCCTGCGCGCCATGGTGGGACACTTCGACGATCCGTCGGTGGCGTTCGTACAGAGCGCGCAGAACTATCGCGAGTGGGGCGACAGCCTGTACCTCCGCGGGCTCTTCTACAGCTTCCGATACTTCTTCGACGTCACGATGCCGGCACGCGCGCACCGCAACGCGATCATCTTCGCGGGCACAATGGGCCTGATTCGCCGCAGCGCCCTGGAGTCGATCGGCGGGTGGAGCGAGTGGATCATCACCGAGGATGCCGAGGCCAGCCTGCGCATGCTGGGCAAGGGATACCGGGGTGTGTACGACCGCAGCGCATACGGCGCCGGCCTCATGCCGCTCGACTTCGACGGGCTCAAGAAGCAGCGCTTTCGCTGGGCTCTCGGCGGCGTGCAGATCATGCGCCGCTGGTGGCGCGAGCTGATTCCCCTTGCGCCTCATGAGCTGCAGCTCACGACCGGGCAGCGCATCCACTACCTCCTCGGGTCCGTGCAGTGGTTCGGCGAGCCGATCACCGCCGCGTTCACGCTTCTCCTTCTGCTGACCGCATTGGTGACGTCGCTGCACCACCAGCTGCCGCTTCGACAGTTCGCGGGCGGCGTGCTCGTCGTCCCGCTGGCGTTCGCGATCAGCGGTCTGGCGCGCGCGCTATGGGCGCTGCGCCGCGCCACGAAGTGCACATCGAACGAGGCGCTGATGGCGTTGCGCGTCTGGTTCGCGCTCAGCTGGGTGGTCACGCTTGCGTGTCTGCGCGGCCTGGTGCGCCGCTCGGCCGAGTTCCTGCGCACTCCGAAACAGCGCGAGGGCGCAGCGCTCGCGAACGCAGTGCGCTCGTCAAGAACGGAAACGTTGATCGCGATCGCCGCGGCGGCCGGAGCAATCACGATGATGGTTCGCACGCCGAGTCTTGCGACGTTCGTGCTGGGTGGGCTGCTGCTCTTCGAGAGCGCCGTGTACGCTTCGGCGCCGCTCGCGAGCCTTGCCGCCGAGGGCATTCGCATGACACCGGAGCGGCGCCAGTGGCTCGACTCACCCCAGAACACAGGAGACCGGCCGCCGTTGCGTCGCACGATGCTGGTCGGCGCCACGACCGCCGCTGCGCTGGCGGCGGCGGCGGGCGTCGCCGCGCTGGTCGTCACGTCGCCTCCGGCAGGTCAGCCGAACCCTGGTAACCCGCCGGCCATCGTGAATCCGACGGCGACGCCCGACCCCACGGAGAGTTCGCACGCCACTCCCGACACGACGGCGACACCGCAGCCGACGCCGTCGGTAAGCGCCTCTCCGACGCCATCGGCCACAGCCACCCCGCAACCGTCGCCGGCTCCCAGCACGCGGCCGACCGCGACGCCAACCCCGTAACAGGAGCGCTCGCGACCACGTGAGCGCGCACGCCCGTTCCCTACCACTGCGCTGACGGATTGCTCCTGCAATCGGGTGTTCACTTTGTTTCCCGCAAGCGGTATGGTGGGCGCAGGGGGGAGAACTCCAATTGCGGCCGGATCCAGTCTCCCGGGACGCACCGGCCGACGTGCATCGATTGATTTAGGATCGCCGGTCAGGCTGTACGCTTGGTGAGGAAAACGACGCATGGAAGACGACGTCACAGTCCTTCTGATCGAGGACGACGAAGCGGCAAGCGAGATGTACCGGCTCCGACTCGCGGCCGACGGCTATAAGGTCGTCATCGCGGGCGATGGCGAGGAAGGCATTGCTCTGGCGGAAAAGGAGCAGCCGGACCTCATCTATCTCGACCTGCGCCTGCCCAAGCTGGACGGATTCCAGGTCCTGGAGAAGCTCCGCTCGATGCCGTCGACATCGGCGATACCGGTCGTCATCCTCACCAACTACGGTGAGCCGGAGCTCCGCGAGCGGGGTCTCAAGCTCGGCGCGCTCGAGTTTCTCGTGAAGGCCGATACGACCCCGGCGAACCTCTCACAGGGCGTCGAGCGCTGGACGGAGAGCTCCAAACCCTCGGTCGGCGCCTGAGACTCGCCGCCTGGCGGAGAGGGTGGGATTCGAACCCACGGTGGCTTTCACCACACCGCTTTTCGAGAGCGGCACCTTCAACCACTCGGACACCTCTCCGCGGCGACGTACGAGTATCCCCCGATTCGCCCGCTCAGGACGCGGGATCGTACATGGACCGCACCTACAATCGCCGAGGAGCGATCGCCTAGTTGGTCGAGGGCGCCGCACTGGAAATGCGGTAGACGGGGTCTACTCGTCTCGAGGGTTCGAATCCCTCTCGCTCCGCGCTTGTGATGTTCCACCGCTTGCGCGGGTCACGAGACGGCTGAGGTGGAGCAGCCAGCCCTGACGGTGGTGCTCGCGTTGCTGATCCGACGGCAGACCATGGTGGCGCAGCACAACCCGCGTTCCACCATCCTCCACTGTCAGCGTGACGACCACCCGCGATGATCCCGGCGGAACCTCATTGTCGCCTGCCCATCCCCATGTGAACTCCACTCGATGCGGTGGCTCGAGTGCTACGAACTCGCCGCGTGCCTCCACTCCGTCGCGCATATGCACGCGATAGGCGCCGCCGGGAACGGGATCGAGCGTCGCGTCGCTGCCCATCCACTCCAGATACCGGCTGGGGTCGGTGAAATAGGCGAAGACCGTTTCGCGCGGGGCCGCAATGTGAACGGTGACTTCGATGACGTCGGTCATAGCCGCGACGTGCCGTGCTCCTCGGATTCGGCGAGGTGCTTGAGGCGCGACAGGTGGTCGCGCCAGTGCTCCTCGACAACCGCGCGCAGCGAACCGAGCGCCGGTTGGTTCGCGCGGTAGAGCCGGCTGGTCCCTTCTCGGCGTTCGATCACAAAGCCCGCTGCCTTCAGCACCTGCAGGTGTTGACTAACTGCAGACCACGTGACGTCGAACTTGGCGGCGATCTCTCCGGCGGCAAGCTCCCGATCCCACACCAACTCGAGGATCCGCAACCGCCGTGGCTCGGCGATCACCTGAAGTGGCTGCACTTGGTATTGACCTCCGGCTGCTATTGTAGCGGCAACTTAAATACCGGAGTGGAGGGCCGACCATGAACATCACCCTCGCCGTCGACGTGGCGGCCGATGCTGATCACGTTTTCGACATCCTCTCGACCAGAGAAGGCCAACGCGGCTTTTGGACGGCTGACTGCGACGTCGCAAGTGACCAGGCGCGTTTCGGGTTCCCCGACGTCCCGATCGACCTGGTCACCGACGTCACTGCGCGGCCGGCAACCCTTGTCCGCATGCGCGTGCGAACGGGCTTTCCGTTCTGGGAGGGCTCGACCTGGGAGTGGGAACTCGGGCCGGCATCGCGCGCCAAGTCCGGCACTTCGGTGCTGTTCCGTCAGTACGGGTTCGGTGACGGCTACGCCGAGATCGACCTCGGTCATACCGCGCAGACGTGGGCGTTGATACTCGACCGTCTGAGGAAATTCGCGGAGACCGGGGACCCACAGCCGTTCTTCCCCGCAGCGTCCCGCAGCTAGCGGCCCTTAGGGCGACGCATTGGCGGCGCGGAGCGACAGGTACTGGTGCACGGAGCGCACCGCCGCCGATCCCTCGCCGACCGCGGACGCAACCCGCTTCATCGAGCCGGACCGCACGTCGCCCACGGCGAAAAGTCCGGGTTGACTCGTCTCGAACGGCAACGGCGTCCGCTCGAGCGCCTTCCACCGCTCGCCGAGCTCCACGCGCGCGAGCTCAAGATCGGTGAGCACGAAGCCATGCGAATCAACCGCGACGCAGCCCGACATCCACTCCGAGCTCGGCTCCGCGCCGATGAACGAGAAGAGCGCAGCGCACGCGATCTCCGACTGGCCGTCGCGGTGGTTGACACGCACCGTGCGGAGCATGCCCTCGCCCTGCAGGCCGACGACCTCCGCGTTCGTCATCACCTAGATCGACGGGTTTTTCGTCACGCGATCCACCAGGAGCTCGACATGCTCTTGCGCAGGTCATCGCCGCGAATGAGAATCGTGGCCGGGCTGCCGCTCTCTGCGAGAAAGAGCACCGCTTGCCCCGCCGAGTTGCCGCCACCAACGACCATAACCGGAGACCCCGCGCACTGACGCGCCTCCGCCACCGTAGCCGCATAGAAGACGCTCGTCCCCTCGAAAACGCTCGAGGTCGGCAACGCCGTCTGGTCCGCCACCATCACACGTACCCTACCGTAAGGCTGAGGAGCCCCCCAGGGGAGCCGGCAGCATCGTGCGTGTTCAGCCATGTCGGAGGTGACCGATGCCAGAATTTCCCGCGCCGAAGGAGGGGATCCTCCTCACGCATTTCATCGTCGCAGCCGACGTCGAGCGGTCGCGCCGCTTTTACGCCGACGTGCTCGGCGGCGAGGTCGTGTACGACGGCCCGCCGGCGATCGTCCAACTCGCCAATTCGTGGGTGACGATCAACGTCGGTGGTGGCCCGACCGAGGACAAGCCGGACGTCACCCTAGAGCCCCCGCGGGATCTCAACCAGGTCACCAGCTTTCTCAACATACGGGTGGCCGACATCCATGCGTGCTACGAGATGTGGAAGGCGCGCGGCGCCGAGTTCATCACGCCGCCGATTCAACGCGCGTCCGAGATCCGTTGTTATATGCGCGACCCAGATGGCCGCATCATCGAGGTGGGGCAGGCGACCGAGCCCAGGCCGGCCGTCGCGGTTCTTCCCCCACAATGAGCGCCACATCGACCGCCCCGCGCCCTGGCGTCCGAATTCCAGGGGGCGGCCCGTGAGCACCATGAGCTCGGCCGCCGCAGCGCCGTAGGACCGAGGTGCCACACACAGGAGAGCCGACCGGATGAGCAACACCTTCATGACGTCGCCGCGTCATTTCGTCACCAGCGAGAGCGTCACCGAGGGGCACCCCGACAAGATCTGCGACCAGGTCTCCGACGCCGTCCTCGACGCAATGCTGGAGCAGGACGCGGAGTCGCGCGTCGCCTGCGAGACGAGCGTGAGCACGGGTCTGGTGCTGCTCTCCGGGGAGATCACGACGACGGCGGTCGTCGACCTGAGCGCACTGGTGCGCTCGGTGGTGCGCGACATCGGATACACGAAACCCGAGTACGGCTTTGATGCCGAGTCGTGCGCGGTGCTCATCGCGCTCAACAAACAGAGTCCGGACATCGCCCAGGGTGTCGGCCGCGCGCTCGAGGTGCGCGAGGGCGTCGCAGACGATGACGATCCTGCGGCGCAGACCGGCGCCGGCGACCAGGGGATGATGTACGGCTTCGCGTGCGATGAGACCGAGACGCTGATGCCGACGACGGCGGCGCTCGCACAGGGACTGACCCATCGTCTCGCGGAGGTGCGGAAGACCGGCGACCTGCCGTACCTGCGGCCCGACGGCAAGGCGCAGGTGACCGTCGAGTACGCCCACGGCAGGCCGCGGCGAGTCGAGGCACTCGTCGTGTCGGCACAGCACGATCCAGAGGTGACCCAAGAGCGCCTGCGCGAGGACATCATCGCGCGTGTTGTCCGGCACGTCGTCCCGGCAGGTCTTCTCGACGAGGGCACGCGCTACTACGTGAACCCGACGGGACGCTTCGTCGTCGGCGGCCCCGTGGGCGACGCCGGCTTGACCGGACGCAAGATCATCGTCGACACGTACGGCGGTGTCGTGCGGCACGGTGGCGGCGCGTTCAGCGGCAAGGATCCGACGAAGGTGGATCGCTCGGCTGCATACGCCGCGCGCTGGGTGTCGAAGAACGTGGTGGCCGCGGGCCTGGCGACACGCTGCGAGCTGCAGCTCTGCTATGCGATCGGGATCGCGCGACCACTGGCGATTGCAATCGAGACTTTCGGCACCGAGGAGGTGCCCGACGATCGCATCCTCGCCGCCATCGACTCCGTGTTCGACCTGCGTCCGGGTTCGATCATTCGCGACCTTGACTTGCGGCGGCCCATCTACCGCCCGACCGCCGCGTACGGCCACTTCGGGCGTACAGACATCGACGTGCCGTGGGAGCGCACTGATCGCGTCGCCGCCTTGCAGGCCGCGGTGGAAACCCGCGTCGCCGTCGGCTGACGGGCGCGCGCTCTGCGCGCGTCAGCCTGAGTACAGGAAGAAGCCTCTGCCGGTCTTGCGCCCCAGCAGACCGGCGTCGACCATTCGCTGCAACAGGGGCGGCGGCGCGTACAGCTGCTCCTTGAACTCGTCGTAGAGCGACTCCGCAACGGCCTGCACGGTGTCGAGGCCGATGAGGTCGGACAGCGCCAGCGGCCCCAGCGGATGCGCGCAGCCGAGCACCATGCCGCGGTCGATGTCCTCGGGCGTTGCAAAACCCGACTCGGTCATACGAATCGCGGACAGCAGGTAGGGGATGAGGAGCGCGTTGACAATGAAGCCGGCGCGGTCCCCGGATCGGACCACCGTCTTGTGCAGCGTGCTCTCGGCGAAGCCCTGCGCGCGCTCGATCGTGGAGTCGGCGCTGAGCAGCGATGCGATCAGCTCCACCAGTGCGAGCACCGGCACCGGGTTGAAGAAGTGCAGGCCGATCACTGACTCGGGCCGGCGCGTGGCCATCGCCAGCTTCATGATGGGAATGGACGACGTGTTCGAGGCCATGATCGCGTCGCGGTCGACAACGATGTCGTCGAGCCTGCGGAACACGTCGACCTTGAGCTGCTCGCTCTCCGTCACCGCCTCGATCGTGAGCTGACGGTCGTGCATCGCGTCCAATGACGTGACCCATCGGAGGTGCTCGAGCGCCGCGGCGACGTCCTCGTCGGTGATCTTGCCCGCCTTCACGCCGCGTCCGAGTGAGCGCTCGATGCGGCTGCGCGCGCGGTCGACGGCGGTGGTGTCCGCCTCGCACACGATGACGTCGAGGCCCGCGCGAGCGCACACCTCGGCGATGCCGGAGCCCATGACACCACCGCCGATGACGCCGACGCGTTCCACCGTCTCCGCCATCAGCGCTTCACCTCGGCGCTGCGCACCGCGAAGAGCTCGGCCGGAAGCGGGCGATCGAACGCAACGGCAAAACGCGCCGCGAACTCGGCGCGCGAGTAGAGGTGCTCCACGGTGCCGGTCTGCTCCACGACGTACGCCGACGCGAGTGACCCAACGTGCCCCGCATCGCGCGGCGTCAGTCCCTGCAACAGCCCTGCGAGCAGACCGGCGCGGTACGCGTCCCCGGCGCCCGTGGGGTCCGCCTCCTTCTGCACCGGTGCCGCGGGAACCTCGATCACGCCGTCACGCGTCGTCAGCAGCGAGCCGTACCGGCCCTTGGTGGTCACCACCATCGCGCAGCGCTGCGTCAGCGCGGCCATGTCCCAACTGGTGCGCGATTGGATGAGCTCGAGCTCGTAGTCGTTGCCGATGAGGATCCACGCGCCGGTGATGCCATCGCTGAGATCCTCGACCGGCATGCTCGACAGCTGGTGCGACGGGTCGTACACCCAGCGCACACCGCCGGCGCGGCATTCGCGCACGAGTCTCGCCATCGCCGCTGGGCCGTTGGGGCCGACGATCACGACCTCGGGATCGCGCACCGTGTCTTCGAGCCCGAGGATGTCCGCGTTCAGCATCGCGCCACCGTAGTATCCGGTGAGCTGGTTGTCCTCGCTGTCGGTCGTCGTGAACCCGGTCGCGGTCATCACGTCGTCGATGAGACGAAGCCCGCTGATGTCGATTCCGCGAGCCGCGAGCCAATCGACGTAGTCGGCGGCGTCATGACCGGCCGTGGCCAGGATCGCAGATGGGTAGCCGAGCAGCGACAAGTTATACGCATAGTTGGCGGCAACACCGCCGCGGCGTTTCTCCAGGCGTTCGACCAGGAAGCTCAGGTTGAGGATGTGGGTCTTGTCCATGAGGATGTGGTCACGGAACCGCCCGGAGTAGCTGAGGATGTAGTCGAACGCGATCGATCCGGTGGCCACCACTGTCATGTCGCCGCGATTCTAGGCGCTCAGGGCCTCAGTACGGGGTCGCCTCCACGTAGCCGCCCCAGAGGTCGCGCAGCGTCCCGCAGATTTCGCCAAGTGTGGCTTCAACCCGGGCAGCGTCCAGGATGATCGGCACGAGGTTCTCGTCGGTCTGCGCCCCGGCGCGGAGCCGCGTGAGCGCGCTCTCCACCGCGCGCTGATCGCGCGTGGCGCGGCGCTGCGCCATCGCTGCGCGCTGCTCGCGCTCGACCTCGTCGCTGATCTCGAGAATCTCGAGCGGCTGCTCGCCGTCGCCCTCCTGCAGCGTGTTGACCCCGACGATCCGCTTGCGCCCAGCGTCGAGCTGCTGCTGGTAGCGGAACGCGGAGTCGCCGATGGCGGCGACGAACCAGCCGTCGGCGATCCCGCGGAGCAGGCCCGACAGGATCGTGCCGTCGTCACCCATGCCGCGGATCTCGGTGAAGATGCGCTCCGCCTCGGCCTCGATCGAGTCGGTGAGGTGCTCGACGAACCAGGATCCGCCGAGCGGGTCGATGACGTTGGTGACGCCGGTCTCCTCGGCGATCACCTGCTGTGTGCGCAGCGCGACCTGCGCCGCATGCGCGGTCGGCAGCGCCAGTACCTCGTCAAGCGCATTGGTGTGCAGGCTGTTGGTGCCGCCGAGCACGGCGGCGAGCGCCTCCACGGCGGTTCGCACCACGTTGTTGTCCGGCTGCTGGGCCGTGAGCGAGACCCCGGCGGTCTGCGTGTGGAAGCGCAGCGACTGCGCGCGCGCTGTGCTCGCGCCGTACACGTCGCGCAGCCAGCGCGCCCAGATGCGCCGCGCCGCGCGGAACTTGCCGATCTCCTCGAAGAAGTCGATGTGCGCGTCGAAGAAGAACGAGAGCCCAGGGGCGAAGGAGTCGATATCGAGGCCGCGCGCCAGCCCGAGCTCGACGTAGCCGAAGCCGTCTGCAAGCGTGAACGCGAGCTCCTGCGCTGCCGTCGCGCCGGCCTCACGGATGTGGTATCCCGACACCGAGAGCGGCTTGTACCGCGGCACCTCTCGCGTGCAGTACTCCATGAGATCGCCGATCAGCCGCAGGTGATGCGGCGGCTGAAACAGCCACTCCTTCTGCGCGATGTACTCCTTGAAGATGTCGGTCTGCAGGGTGCCGTCGAGGCGGTGGATGTCGGCGCCCTGCCGCTCCGCCGCCACCAGGTACATGCAGAAGATCGGCACCGCCGGCCCGCTGATCGTCATCGACGTGGTGACGTCTGCGAGCGGCACGCCGGCGAAGAGCACGTCCATGTCTGCAGCGCTGTCGACGGCGACGCCGCAGTGGCCGACCTCGCCCAGGCTCAGCGGGTCGTCGCTGTCGCGACCCATGAGCGTCGGCATGTCGAACGCGACGGACAGCCCGCCGCCACCCTGTGCCAGCAGCAGGCGGTAGCGCTCGTTCGTCTGCCGGGCATTGCCGAAGCCGGCGAACTGGCGGATGGTCCATGGCTTGCCGCGGTACCCGGTGGGGTAGAGGCCGCGGGTGAACGGGTACTCGCCGGGCCAGCCGATGCGGTCGAAGCCTGCAGGCGTGTCCCCGGCTGCTGGCCCGTAGACGGGATCGACCTCATCGCCCGAGAGGGTGGTGAAGTCGCGATCGGGGACGCGTCCCGCCGCAACCGCGGCGTCGTAGCCGGCGCGCCAGCGGCGGCGCCCCCCCTGGTCGGGTTGCTCGGAGCTCCCGGTCGCAGCACGAGGTGCCAGCACCATATGAGTTACCAGTAGTACCAGCGGCCGCCCCGCGGGCGGATGAACAGGCCGATGAGCCAGAACACAAGCGCGACCAGGGCGATCCACCACAGCACATGCAGCGTGAATCCGGCGCCGAACAGGATGAGGGTCAGGAGCAGGAATCCGAAGAGCAGGCACATGGCGTCGCCTCAGCGTAGCGCACCGATCAGCGCGGCCCCGAGGCCGGTTCCGGCGAAGGCTCGGCGTGTTCGTAGGCAACGTAGATGCAGGGAACCCGGCGCCGCCGCGGTCGCGGCGTGCTGCGCCCGAACGCCGGCGCCGACGGGAGGGTGACGTACGGGTCCGCCGCCTCTTCGGACGTGACCCGATACCCGAGCGCCAGCAGCCGGGGAGCATCGCGGTCGTACTGCCGCCGGCTCCAGTACGCGCGGCGCACCTCGGCAGGAAACCGCCGGCCGCGTCGCATGCGACGCGCGTCGCGGCTCCAGAACCAGGAGCGAAGCGGACCGGCGAGATCGACGGTGTTGGCGGCGGTGAGCAGAATCGACAGCACCACAAGCGCGCCCAACAACGCGAGGATGGACGGGGCCGCCGAGCTCATCCGGCTAGAGTGACCCCGTGCAGGAGTGGGCAGGTTCGCGCGGTAAGCGCGTGATCATCACCGGCGCGACCAACGGCATCGGTCTCGCCGCTGCCGAGGCGCTGGCCAGGCGTGGCGCACTGGTGACGATTGTGGCCCGCAACGCGGAGAAGGGTGCTGCCGCGCGCTCGTCCGTGGCGCGCGCCTCCAGAGGGGCGTCCGAGCCCGACGTGCTGATGGCGGACCTATCGTCGCAGCAGTCGGTCCGCGAGCTCGCCGCCGAGGCGCTGCATCGGTATCCGCGCATCGACGTGCTCGTGAACAACGCCGGCGCCATCTACGACCACCGCCTCGAGTCTGTCGACGGCATCGAGCTCACCTGGGCGCTGAACCATCTTGCGTCGTTTCTGCTGACGAACCTGCTGCTGGAGCGCACGCTCGCGAGTGCGCCGGCGCGCATCGTCACGACGTCGTCCGACGCGCACAAGGGTCTCCTGATTCCGTTTGACGACCTGAACGCGCAACGTTCGTACGGCGCGCGCGGGCTCAAGCGCTACGGTGCGACCAAGCTGGCCAACATCCTGTTCACCGTCGAGCTGGCCCGCCGGCTACGGGGCACGCAGGTGACCGCCAACTGCTTTCACCCGGGTCTGGTCGCCACCGGGTGGAATCGCAACAACGGCGCAGTGATGAGCCTGGGAATGGCCGTGGCGCGGCCGTTTTCGCGCAGCCCGAGGAAAGGGGCCGAGACACTGGTGTGGCTCGTCGACTCCAGCGAAGCCGGAGCGGTGAGTGGCGGCTACTTCGTCGATTGCCGCCAGGCGACGCCCAGCTCACCCGCAGCTGACGCCGAGGGTGCGCTGCGGCTCTGGCGGGTCAGTGAGGAGCAGATTCGGCAGACGTCTTCGCAGTAGCCGGCGCCGTGCGGCCCATCTTGTGCCACCAACGGCGCTTGCGCCAGGCGAGCTCGGCGTTGAGAACGTCGACCTCGATCATGCGCAGATGGATCTCGGTCACGAGCTCGCGCTCATGGCGGATCGCCGTCTCGGCATCGATGCGCCGGTGGGTCGCCTCGGTGATCGCCCGCGTGCGCCAGGCCTCAACCTCGGCGCGGAGCTGGGCAATGATCGACGCCTGCTCGGCCAGCGCCCCACGCAACTCGACGATCTCGGCGACGCGGTCGACGACCAGCGTTCCGAGTAGCTCGAGGTCGCCCTCGGGAACCGGGGGCGGCGGCGCGTTGACGAGCAGCGCGGGAGGGGCTGGTGCTGGTTCGGGCTCGGGCGCCTCGTCGAGCGCGTCAGGCTCGAGCGCGCGTATCGCCATGGTGCGACCTCCGTGGTGAGACGTGAAGGGATTTGTCAGTCGCCAGTTGGGAGCCTACACCCGAATTGCCTCGAGCGGCGCCATCCAGCGCCGCTCGATCTCACTCGTTCAGCTCGAGCAGCTCGTTCTGGGGCGGCGCCACCCCGGCGTCGTAGCTGACCGTGGAGTTGTCGTGGTTGCCGCTGGAGTCGTTCCATGAGTTCACGACGACCTGGCCGTCGTCGATCAGCGCGGCCTTGTTGTTGAAGGTGATGGAGCCCGTCGGCAGCCAGATCACTCCGGGATTCGCGCTCCACCAGGCCGAGCTCGAGCCCCCGCCCGACGAGTTGAGCGTGATCGTCGGCGTCTGCGTTTCGTCGGAGAGCACCACGTAGCGGCCGTCCCCGGACTTGCCGCTGCCGGAGTTGAACGGGTTCTGGGTGACCGTGTCGCCGGAGGAGATCGTGATGCAGAGCGCGGCGTTGCCCTTGAGGTAGAAGGTGACGCCGGCGCCGCCCGCGCCGATGTTGAAGCTGCCCGCCGTGTCGCTGATGCTCACGTCGCAGCCCCCGTTGTTCTTGGCGGGGTCGATCTGATAGATCCCGCCGGCGAGGAGGTGTGAGTTGTCCACCGTGAGGGCCGTGCCGCTGTTGCACGAGTACTCACCTGCATTGAACGAGCTGCCGTTCCACCCCGAGTTGCCGCAGTACTGCGGGGGGTTGGCGGGAATCGTCGGCCTGGCAACCGAGGGCGGCACGATCGCGGGGTTCGACTCACAGGCTTGGTCGGTGGTGTCGAAAAACACGGCGCTGCCGGTGTTGTTTCCGGGGAAGCCGGCGTTGCATCCCGTTACCGCCGGGTTGGCGCTCATCGCCACGACGCCCTTCGGCGGAGGGCTCGCCGGGGTGCACGCATAGTTGGTCGTCATGGGATACGCGGCGTGGGGAACGGTCGACTGGCCCGGATTGCTCACCGGGTTGTACGCGGCTCCGTCGTCCGCCTGCGGATATCCGAGGAAGATGAAGCTGGCGTTGCCCTGGGGGTCGGGGGCGGCGCACACGCCCGCCTGGCCGCTGCTCTGCGGCTGCACGTATCGCGCGGCGTACATATTCCCCTGCACCACTTCGCCGTTGTTGCCGTCCTGCACGATGGTGCGGGAGAAGAGCGCGAACGGGAACGGCTGCCCCGAGGCGAAGTGATAACCCACCGATTGCGCTGCATCCTGGTCTTTGCCACCGACAAACGCGACGAAGAAGCCGCCGGTCTGCTGTCGCATCACCACCTCGACACGGTGCTGGTTGCCCAGGTCGGTACCGTCGTTGTAACTGCTGATCCGCGCGGTTCGCGGCGGCGTGCTGATGGTGAGCACGAACGGACCGTTGCTCGTGGCGCCGACACTCTGGGTACACGCGGGGCTGCTGCTCGTCATCCCGGCGCAGACGGTGATGCTGCAGCCCGTGGAGACCGTGCCGCTGCAGGTCGCGTTGGTCACCAGTGTGTTGACGTTGAAGCTGCTCCACGGATAGGCGTTGTGCACGATCTGCAGCGCCACCGTGGCGGCGGCAGCCTGCTGGCCTCCCGCTCCGGTCGTCGGCGCGGCGGCGGGCAGCTTGGCCGCACCCGCGAGCGCGGCGGCGTCGGTGACGTTCTGCAGCGAGCGCTTGTAGTGCGTCGAAACGCTCAGGTCCGTCGCCAGCGCCACCACGCTCAGGAGCACCATGGCAAAGATCGCGGTGAGCACCGCCATCTGCCCGCGCTCGTCTGGGCGGCGGCGCGTGTACCCGATCCGCCGCTGGCCGCCGGACTGGTTGCGCATGCTCACGCTCCCTTGGTGAAGGTGCACGGGTAGACGGCGAAGGTCACCGACGTCTGCACCATGTGTATTCCGGGCTGCGTCGACAGCAGGCCGCCGATGAACGGCACGAACACGGGAGCCGGGTAGAAGACGTTCACGGTGATGAAGTCCTGCTCCCAGTTGGGACTCGCCTGGCAGCTCGTGGACACGGTCGAGGTCGTCCCCGTGCTGGTGTTCGTGGTCGACGACGTCGACGTGCAGGTCGGTTCGGCCGTGACCGTGATGTTGTAGCCGGCGTAGGTGTTACCGCTGAACACGTCGAATGGGCCGTTGGCTCCCGTGTCGCCGCCGCACACCGCGGGGCCGACCTGGGCGGTGATCGTCTGCTCCGTCCGCGTGCTGGTCGCTGCGACGCAGAGCGAGTAGTTGCCAGTGATGTTCGTGACCGAGTCGCCGGTGGAGTCGTTCACGGTCGCAACGTCGCCCCCGGGGATCCCGCTGATGAATCCCTGCACCACGGCGTGGCCCTGGACCATGGAGACGTTCTCGGTGTAGCTGCCGCCGGGGGTGACTGCGAACGGCCCGGCAGATCCACTGGCGTCGTTGCAACCGCTGCCCGAGTGCACCGTCAGCGTCTGACTTGTGGTCTCCGTGTTGGCGGTGACGCACATGGTGAAGTTGCCGCTGGTGTCGGTGGTCAAGCTGTCCCCGGTGGTGTCGATGACGGTGCCGGCCACGCCGCCCATGCCGCTGACCACGCCCGTGACCGTGGCCTGGCTGCCGGTGTTGCAGCCGGAGCTCCCGCTCGCGGCGAGGCGGATCCGCGGTGTGCCGTGGTACGCGCTCAGCGTCGACCCGACGGTGATCGTGGCGCACGCCTGTCCCGCGACACACGGGCTCGTGCCGGACGCCGGGGCCGCCGAGGTGAACGCGCTCGGACTGAGGAAGCCATCGGCGTTGAGGACCGCGACACAGATCGGGTTCGACGCGTAGTCAGACGTCGTGCAGGTGTGCGTCGAGGGCGCGGCACCGGTCCAGACCAGCGACTTGTTGGGTGCCTGCACGCCGGCGCGGGCCCCCTCCCGCGCCGCCGTGTCGGCTGAGATCTGCGCGTACGCGATGGCACCGACCTGGCTGCCGCCGGCGACGAGGATCACAAGAAACGGAGCGATCAGCGCGAACTCGACCATTGCCTGGCCGCGACGGCGGCGGCGACGCTGAAACATCATCGGCTCCCGCCTGGCGCGCTTGTTCACTCGCACGTCGCCTGCGCCGAGGCGTAGAGCCTGCGCATCCCGTTGCTCTCGTTCTGGAAGAGGGTGCTGACCAGCGGCAGATACAGCGGCTGGTCGTAATACATGTCGACCTCGATGATCCGGCCGCTCTGGCCGTAGCACCCCTCGAGGCCGTCTGCGATCGCCGAGCTGCTGCACGCGCCCGCCGACGCGGCGGCGCACACAAAGATGAGCGGGCTCACCGAGCCGGCAGGAATAGTGACCAGCTGATTGGTGATGTACGTCTGCAGCAAGATGTCGCTGCACGCTCCCCCGCCGTTGGGCATCTGCGCCGGGCTGATGCTGTTGCCCGCGCCGCAGATGGCGGCGATACGCGCCCCGTCACGAGCCACGTTGGTCAGCTGGATGTAGTTCGTCACGAAGATTCCCACGACGACGATCGACATGAGGAGAAGGAACGCGATCGGCGCCAGGAGGGCGAACTCGACCATCGCCACCGCCCCTTCACCGCGGCGTCGTCTGCGGTGAGGTCGCCGGCTCACCTGAGGTCACCTGTGGCCGCGTATGTAGATGTCATTTCCCTGATCGCGTTCGGTCGCCGAGTCCTGCTGGGCCAGGCCGGCAGGTGGCCATGGCGGGGCGAGATCCATTCTCAGCGGGCGCGGTGACGCAGCCGGTGGCGTTGGTCTGACGCAGCGGTCACAGGCCGGTGGCAGCTTCACCGCAGCGCCCGCTAGGCTTGCCCGCGTGCCGGACGACGATCTCGACGCGTACTGCGCCGCCAGCCAGGATCGCTTCACCGGCGAGCTGATCGACTTCCTGCGCATTCCCAGCATCTCGGCGCAACCGGAGTACGCGAGCGACGTGCGGCGCAACGCGGAACATTTCCGCCACGCCGCCGTTGACGCCGGGTTCCAGCGGGCAGAGCTCATCGAGACGGCAGGGCTCCCGGCGGTCTACGCGGAACGGATCGTCGATCCGGCGCTGCCCACCGCCCTTGTGTACGGCCACCATGACGTCCAGCCCGTCGATCCGCTGGACGAGTGGCTGTCCCCGCCCTTCGAGCCGGTGGTGCGCGACGGCAGCGTCTTCGCGCGCGGAGCGGCCGACGACAAGGGACAGACGTTGCTGCACGTCAAGGCGATCGAGGCGCTGCTGCGGACGCGCGGCGAACTGCCGCTCAACGTCAAGCTGATCGTCGAGGGCGAGGAGGAGTCGGGGTCCATCCACTTCGAGGACCTCGTCCGAGAGCACCTCGACCTGCTCCGCGCAGACCTGCTGGTCGTGTCCGACACCGCCATGGTCGGCCGCGACCGCCCGTCGCTGACCACCGGGTTGCGCGGGTTGTCGGCACTCGAGGTTCGCGTCCAGGGGCCGAGCGTCGATCTGCACTCGGGCAGGTTCGGCGGAGCGGTGGCGAATCCGATCGCCGCTCTCGCCGAGATCCTGGCCGGGCTGCACGACGCGGCGACGGGTCGCGTCACCGTGCCCCACTTCTATGACGACGTTCGTCCGCTGACTCCGGAGGAGCGCGAGAACTTCGCGGCGGTTCCGCTCACCGACCGCGAGTTCCTCGATCTGGCGGAAGGGGCGCCGGCTGCCGTGGGCGAGACCGGCTTCAGCACGCTGGAGCGGATCGGTGCGCGCCCCACGCTCGAGATCAACGGCATCTGGGGCGGCTACTCCGGCGCAGGGTCGAAGACGATCATCCCTGCAACCGCGGGCGCGAAGATCACCTGCCGCCTCGTCGCAGATCAGGACCCTGACGTGATCGCCGGCCTGGTCTCGGCCGCCGTGCGCGCCGCAGCCCCGGACGGCGTCATCGTCACCATCGAGGTCATGGCGGGCGGCCGCGCCGTGCTCACCCCGCTCGACCACCCGGCGGTGCGGGCGATGGCCCGCGCGGTCGAGCGCGAGTTCGGCACACGACCGGTCTTCCTCCGCGAGGGTGGCTCGATCCCGCCGGTGGAGACGTTCAGCCGGCTGCTGGGCATGCCGGCGGTGCTCGCCGGGTTCGGCCTGCCCGACGACCGCATCCACGCGCCCAACGAGAAGTTCGACCTGGACATGTACGCGCTCGGGATCCGCACGATGGCGCACGCCTGGGGCGAGATCGCCGTCGCGCTGGGCGCTGCTAGCCTCTCGGCGTGACCGGAGCGCCCACTGCGATCGAGGAGATCACGGCCCTCGAGATCCTCGACAGCCGCGGGAATCCCACGATCGCGGCGACGGTCCGGCTCGGTGGTGGCGCGAGCGGTACGGCGTGCGTGCCCAGCGGCGCGAGCACCGGGGTCCACGAGGCCGTCGAGTTGCGCGACGACGACCGCGACCGCTTCCGCGGCAAGGGAGTGCGGCGCGCCGTCGGCAACGTGACCGACGTCATCGGGCCCGCGCTGCGTGGGGCCGAGGCGTCCGACCAGCCGGGCATCGACGGCCGGCTGCTCGAGCTTGACGGCACGCCCAACAAGGCGCGGCTCGGAGCGAACGCGATCCTGGCGGTCAGCCTCGCCACCGCGCACGCGGCCGCCGCGGCGGCCGGCCTGCCGCTGTAC
>JBOHUE010000048.1:0-4904 GCA_050734185.1 Candidatus Dormibacteria bacterium
GGGCTTGGCAGCTCGCTTCGCCGCAGGGCGCGCCGGGCTGCGCTTCGCCGGGTTGGCGCCATTCTTGGCCGCAGGTCCCGCCGCGGCTGCTCGCGCGGGCGCCGCCGGCCGGCTTCCGTTGGCAGCGGCCAGCCGCTTCTCCGCCGCGACCAGGTCGGCGGCGAGCTTCTCCACCGCTTTGACGGCGGTTTCGGCCTTCTGCGACGCCTTCTTGTGCGCGGCGCGCGTGCGCGCGACCAGCTTGCTCAACGCCTTCGCCGCGTCGGGCTGCTTCTTGGGCTTCTTAGTGGTCACGCGTGCCGCCGCCGTCGGGGCCGCTTTGCCCGCAGCCTCTCGACTCTTCTTACGCACTGTTCATATCCCCCATGGCTGGTACGCGCAGTGCTGTACCACACATCGGCACTTACCGCAATGACAACGGGGTTCCCGGGGGGGCCGCGTCGGCGGGCTCGATGGACAGCTCGCGGCCGAACACGCGCTGGAAACGGTTCGACAGATCGGTGGGCGCCCAGTCATGCGGCACCGGCAGCACCAGCACCACGCCACCATCGGCGCGGTACTGCTGGACGCTCACGGCGGCGCCCTTCGGGACGCGCCGCTCGACCTCGTCCGCCAGCGCCAGCAACACGGCGCCGCGACCGATGTTGCGCCGGTCGCGACCGTCGATCAACGAGGAGTACGCGTCCGGTTCGGGCCGCCGGTTGCCGGCGCGGACGATGAGCGCGGCCATCATTGCGATGGCGCGGTGGGAGAAGCCGTGCAGGTCGGCGGACACCACGATCTCCGCGGCGTGCTCCCAGCGCCGGTAGTAATCGACACTTCTGCCCACATCCAGGATCGTTGCGGCGTGCTCGAGCACCTCGCGGCTCTCGTCGCCGTTGGGCCGCATCTCGTCCCACAACGCGAGCGCTATCTGCGTGCGGCGACGCGCACGCTCGGCATCCCACGTGCCGAAGCGGGATGCGATGGCCTCGATGGATGCGCGCCGCACGACCGCGATCGGCTGCATCCGGTCGATGACCTGCTCGTACACCACGCCCTCGCGAAGACCCTGGCCGGAGACTGTGAGGTCCGGCGCTCCCAGTGCGTCGACCACGGCCTGCACCACGAGCGCTCCCGCAGGGATGGACTCGGCGCGTCCCGAGGACAGCCCGGGGAGCGTCACACGCCGCGCGTATGGCCGCCCTGTGATTCGCGAGACCAGGTCGCGCAGGTCCTTGCGTCCGATGGTGTACCCGTGCAGGCGCGGGATCGGATAGACCACCGACGCGCGGTGCAACTTGGCGAGGTTGCGGATGGTCCCGCCGGTGCCGACGAGCCGCTCGTCGTCGGCGAGGCTCTCGACTCCGGCATCGTCGAGCAGCCGCACCACGTGCTCCTGCAGCGCCGCCATCTCCGACGCGCGCGGCGGGTCGCCGGCTAGGAAGTGGTCGGTCATGCGCAGCGCGCCGAGCGGCAGCGTCCAGGACTGCTTCGCACGCCGGTTCCGGAAGTGGGCCAGCTCGAGGCTGCCGCCACCGACGTCGACGAGGATGCCGTGTTCGATGGGCAGCCCGTTGACCGCACCGCTGAACGCGAGCCGCGCCTCTTCGTCGCCGGTGATGACGCGGATGTCGAGCCCGGTACGCGACTGCAGCTCGGCAACGAACCGCGCGCCGTTGCTCGCCTCACGCACGGCAGCTGTCGCCAGCGCGATGGTCTGCTGCGCACCCGACCCCGCGGCAACCGCCATGAAGTCATGAAGCGCGGCAACGGTGCGCTCCAGAGCGTCGGGGCCGAGGCGTCCGGCCACGTCGATGTCGCGCATGAGCCGGAGGCCCACGCGGGCGTCCGACAGGATCTCGAGGTGTCCGTGCGCCGTCACCTGGACGACGATGATGCGTCCGGAGTTCGACCCGATGTCGATCACCGCGAGCGGCTGCGGTGCGACGCGTGGAAGACGTTGAGCGGCAGGCGTGCCCTGAGTATAGGTAGCCGCGACAGGGGTCTCGTGAGGTGTCCACCTCACAGTGCGCAGACTTTTGCCGATCATTAATCGGATGTACACTCCGTCTTTGTCCCCTCGGCAAGGGCATATCTCCCTATGCGCGCGGTCCGTGACCGGCGCTCCCATCCCCACTATTCTCCTGTTGTGACTCTCGATCCCAGTGCTGTGCGCGAACTCAGCGCCGACGCAGCAGCGGCCTCTCCGGTGGCCTCGCCTGCGGCGGTGAACGGCGCCGCCGCGTCTGAGCGCGACGCGCCGTCCGAGCGGGCTGCGGTGCCCGCCGAGTGGCGGCACCAGATCAACCGGGAGCTCAGCTGGCTCGACTTCAACGCGCGCGTGCTCGCTCTCGCCGAGTCGCCGAGCCGGCCGCTGCTCGAGCGGGCCCGCTTTCTTGCCATCTTCAGCAGAAACCTGGACGAGTTCTTCCAGGTTCGGGTGGGCGGGCTCAAGCAGCAGGTGCTCCTCGGTGTGGGACAGCGCTCGCCCGACGGCCTCTCCGCGCGCGAGCAGCTGCGCGCCATTCGCATCCGCGTCAACGAGATGGTGACGCGACATTCGCGCTGCTTCACCGAGGACGTGTCCGTCGGGTTGGAACAGGCGGGCGTTCGCATCTGCGACTGGTCGGTGCTCGAGCCCGATGATCGCCGCCACCTCGGCGACGTGTTCCGCCGCACCATCTTTCCGGTCCTGACCCCGCTGGCCGTGGACCCGGCGCATCCGTTCCCGTACATCTCCAATCTGTCGCTGAACCTCGCGGTCGAGGTCGAGGACGACGACAACGATCAGGTGCGCATCGCACGGGTGAAGGTGCCGCAGATCCTGGAGCGGTTCATGTCGCTGCCGGATGGCGAGCGCTTCGTCCCGCTCGAGCAGGTGATTGCCGCACACCTCGACCTGTTGTTCCCACTGATGCGGATCGTCGGCCGGCACATGTTCCGGCTGACGCGCAACGCCGACTACGAGCTCGAGGGCGACGAGGGCGAGGACCTCCTCGAAGCGGTGCAGACGATCCTGCAGCAGCGGCGCCGCTCGCCACTCGCGGTGCGCCTCGAGGTGGCCTCGGGCACGTCGGACGAGGTCATCGAGCTGCTCAAGCGTGAGCTCGAGCTCGATCGCGACGACGTGTACACGGTTGCGGCTCCGCTCGATCTCGGCGGCCTCTGGGACCTGTACCCGCGCGTCGACCGTCCCGACCTGAAGTACGGCGACTGGCGACCGGTCACACCGCCCGCCCTCGCCGCGGCACGCACCGAGGCGGGCGGCACGCTCGACATCTTCCGCGCGCTGCGTCATCAGGACGTGCTCGTGCACCACCCCTACGAGGCGTTCGACGCGTCGGTCGAGGCGTTCGTCGAGCAGGCTGCGTCGGACCCGCGCGTGCTCGCCATCAAGCAGACGCTGTACCGAACCAGCGGCCGGGTCTCGCCGATGATCGACGCGCTCACGCGCGCGTCTGCGATGGGCAAGCAGGTGGTGGCGCTCATCGAGTTGACGGCGCGATTCGACGAGCAGAACAACATCGGGTGGGCACAGCTGCTGGAAGACGCGGGCGTGCACGTGGTGTACGGCATCGTCGGGCTGAAGACGCACGCCAAGCTCACGCTGGTGGTGCGCGACGAGGACAGCGGCATACGGCGCTACTGCCACCTCGGCACCGGCAACTACAACCCGGTCACCGCTCGCGTCTACGAGGACCTCGGGCTGCTCACCTCCGACCCGGACATCGGCGCCGACATCTCCGACCTCTTCAACCTCCTCACCGGGTACAGCCGGCAGCGCCAGTACCGGCGGCTGCTGGTGGCGCCGCTGAGCATGCGCGCCGCGCTGCTCGATGCTATCCACCGCCAGGCGCACCCCGGCGGTCGCATCACCATCAAGGTGAACAGCCTGGTCGACCCCGGGATGATCGAGGCGCTCAACGCCGCGTCACAGGCGGGCGCGGATGTGTCGCTCATCGTGCGCGGCATCTGCGGCATGCGCCCCGGAGTTCCTGACATTTCCGACCGTATCAAGGTGCGCTCGCTCGTCGGTCGCTTCCTCGAACACTCCCGCATCTTCCGCTTCGGTGAGGCCGGCGACGGCGCCGAGTACCTGGCCGGGTCCGCGGACCTGATGCCGCGGAACCTCGACCGCCGCGTCGAGGTGCTCTACCCGGTCACCGCCCCTGAGCTCCGCGACCGGCTCGACGAGATCCTGGCGATCAACCTCGAGGACGACGAGCTGGCCTGGGACCTGCATCCCGACGGCCACTGGACCAAGGTGCCGCATCTCCGCGGCGTCAACGCGCAGCATCGCTTCCAGGAGCTGGCGCTGGAGCGGGTGCAGCCACTCGCGTGACGGCCGCCGACCCACCCCTCTGGACGCTGGTCGCCGGCCCGCAGTACCGCACCCCGGACCTGGACGGCGTCGATGCAGTGCTCGCCGAATCGCAGGAGCTCAGCCTGCTGCGCACCACCTACGTCGACACGCTCGACCTGCGCATCCTGCGCAGCGGGGGTGAGCTGCGGCACGAGGCAGGCCGCGGGTGGACGCTCGTCCTCGGCAGCGGCGAGCACTCCGTGCAGCACGCGCCGCGCGTGCACCACTTCGACGGCACGCAGGCAGTCCCGGCCGCCGCGCTCGACCTCCTGACCGGCTATACGCGTGGCGCGCCCGTCCGCCCCGTGCTGCACACGCGCACCGAGCGCCGCGACGTCACCCTCAGCGATGCTCAGGGCGAGATCATCGGGCGGCTGCGCGACGACCTGGTGACCGTCATGCATGGCCGGCGGATCGCGACGCGATTCCGCGAGCTCGAGGTTCTTGGCGGAGGCAACGGACACGCGTCCCCCGCGCCTCTGGCGGCGGTTGTTGCCGCGCTGCGTGAGGCCGGCGCCGCGCCCGCGTCCTCAGCACCGACGGCGACGCGCGCCATGGG
>JBOHUE010000049.1:0-2868 GCA_050734185.1 Candidatus Dormibacteria bacterium
GAGGACGCCTACCAGCGCGCGATCTCGACGACACTGGGCGAGCTGACCGGACGGGAGTGAGCATGCATATCAGCTGGAAACTGCGGATGGCTGCCGCCCAACGCGGGGTCTGGACCGGCGCCCAGCTGCAACGGCTGCTCGCCGAGAAGGCCGGATTGGAGCTGTCCTCGGCATCGGTGTCGGCGTTGTTCACCAAGCAGCCCAGCCAGATCAAGCTGTCCACCCTGATCGCGTTGTGCACTGCCCTGAACTGCACGCCCGATGACCTGTTCGACACCGACACCACCCCCGTGACACAGCCGATTTCGTTGAAGTCGACGAAGGTTGCTGTCAACGATGCGCTGACCTCGCGGCGGGGTCGGCCGATGCCACCGATCTGAGCATGACGCGCCGGATCCGGGACTGCCGGCGGTGCGGCCGCGCGGTCGGCAAACCCGAGCGTGACCTGTGTGCTCGTTGCTACTGGGCGCGTGCGCACGCGCCGGTCCAACACCGCTGCCCACGCTGCGGCATCGACCGGGTGCTGCTGACAGATACCGGCTGCTGTGTGCGCTGCTCTCGCACCTGCCGGGTCTGCGACGCGCCGGTGTTGTTCGTCGCCCGTGATCTCTGCAAGGAATGCGTTCGGCGAGCGCGTCGGGACGCCGATCGTGTCGAGTGCCCGCGCTGTGGGAAACGCAGGATCCTGCGGTCATCGACCGGTTGGTGCGGGCCGTGCTCGCGGCCCGGTCGGCCGCCGAATCCAGATGCTGCCTGTGTCGCCTGCGGACAGGTCACCCGACTGTCCGGCGGGGGACGCTGCCGTTCCTGCTCGGAACGCTCACCACACCGGATCCTGGTGCGCGCGTTGAACGTCGCTGCGGCGCTGGACGATCCACCCAAATGGTTGGGCGACTTCGGCGCCTACCTCGTCGGACGCCACCATCCCAGCCGCGCCTGCAAGATGCTCACCAGGCTGGGAAAGCGGTTGGCGGACACAACTACTACTCCCGAGCATCCGCAGACACTGCTGGAGTCGATAGCTGCCGACATGCCGCTGGCCCGGGCGCTGGAAGACTTCCTCACCGCGAGCAAGCTGGCGCTGGCGCCGGACCGCGCCGAACGCCGCGCCGCCCAGCGCCGGCAACGTCGTGTCGATGCGGTGCCCGAACCGCTACAGCCGGCGATGGCCGAGTTCGCCAAGCATCTGATCGCCGGTCGCGATCGCGCCCGCCGCACTGGCACCCACCCGCGCGGGCACGCCACGCTCGAGGCCCGACTCACCGCGGTGCGCGATTTCGCGCAGTTCCTGACCACCCGCAACGGCAAGACCGACTGGGCCACCGTCGAAGTCGGTGACATCGAAGCGTTCCTGCACGCCCATCCCGGTCGCCGCCCCCACTACCTGACTGGGTTGCGCCAGTTCAGCCGCTACGCGGTGCGCCGCCGACTCATGCTGATCGATCCCACCGCGGGGTTGACTGCACCGCAGACCATGGCCTTTCGCGGCCCCACCTTGGCCGCCGACCGGCAACGCGAACTGTTCCGCCGGTGGAGCAGCGACCCCGACGTGCACCCGCACGAGTCGTTCGTCGGGCTGGCAGCGCTGCTCCACGGCGCCACCACCCAAGAACTCCAACACCTCGCCGACGCCGACATCGACCACCAACAGCACCACGTCCGGTTGGGTCGTCGACCGCAGCCGACCCCGCTGGACCCGTGGACCTGGACCGCACTGCAACGCTGTCTCGACCACCGCAACGCATTAGGCAGCAACAACTCGCACGTGCTTGTCACGATGCAGACCAAGGCCACCCGCGCACCGGCCTCCGACGGCTATGTGAAGAACACGCTGCGCGCGGTGGGGATCCAGCCCAGGATTCTGCGCTCCACCCGGCTCGTCGAACTGGTCGGCACGGTCGACGCGAAACTCGTTGCCGCCGCCTACGGCATGACCAACGAAGCCGTCATTGCCTACCTCGCCGACCAAGTCGACACCGCCCGACTGCCGAACCCATGACAGTTCAGGCGCCACCTCGCATACGTTCGCGCGAACCCGTGCGCTTTCGCCAAGTTCTGGATGCGGGTGCTGGCGGAGATTAAGAACCGGGGCACCCAGGACTGCCTGATCGCCGTGTGCGACGGCCTGAAGGGTCTGCCCGAGGCGATCGCTGCGGTGTGGCCCCAGACAATTGTGCAAACATATGCGGGTGATCACCCCTGCAAAACTCGGCGAGCTCAAGACTGCCATAACGGCGTTCGCCACCGCGCTCGCGCAAGGGCAGCGCCGGTGGGCCGACGAACAGGCCGTCGCAGACCAATTAGCGTTCCATAATCTTACCGGTGATCGCATCGTCGGCACCTACTCGGTCACGGCTCGCCGGCCTGGCTGACAAGGGGATCGATCCGGACTGCCACCCGTGGGTGCCGAATGGCCATCCACGGCGCTGACCTGTAGGTCAGTGAACCGAAGCGTCGGGCATGATCGCCCGCCGTGACGATGGAACTGCTGTACCTGGTCGTCCGGCCGCTCATGGCCTGGCTCGGGCTGCTGACCCGAAACTCACGATCGAACGCGGCGACCCTAGTCTTCCCGCCCGCCAGCCAATGATCAGGTCAAAGGCGTGACGACCACGTCCAAACTCCCACAGCGCGGTCACGGAGGCAATCCGGTCGGCCGTGCTCCACCCGGCCCAACCGCGGCGGGGTAGCGCACCGGACACCCAAACCTCGTCCGGTTACGCGCTGCTCGCCAGCGACCGACTAGGCGCTTGCGGGACCCCGATCGACAAAAAGTTGTCTATGCCGCAGCGGTCTCGGTGGTGGTGATGCCGAGGTCGTGGAAGAGGGTGTGCATGTTGATGCGCAGGTTTTCGTAGTCGCGGTCGA
>JBOHUE010000050.1:0-5375 GCA_050734185.1 Candidatus Dormibacteria bacterium
GCTCGTGCGCGGCGATCGTCGCGGTGCGCTGCGTCACGCCGAGCGGGTGCGCGAGTGCTTCGGCCGCGAGCGCGCGGCGATCCTGCTGACGCATCATCTGCATCCAGCGGACACGTGGATCGCCGCCGAGTGCGCGTCCATCGCGGAGCGCGCCGGTCTGCCGGCCATCGCGAGCGCGACGCCCGATCACGCGAGCGTGCACGACAAGCCGCTGCTCGACGTGCTCACCGCGATCCGGAATCGCACCACGCTCGACCAGGCCGCCGCGCACGGGCTGCTGCTGCCCAACAGCGAGCATCGCCTGCAGCCGGGCGCGGTGTTGCGTGAGCGGTTGCGCGCACACCCCGGCGCGTTCGACACCGCTGCTCGCATCGCCGCCGAGTGCACGGTGTCACTCGACTTCAGCGACGTACGCTTCCCCGGCTTTCCGGTGCCGGACGGTGAGACGCCGTTCTCCGTGCTCTACGCGCTGTGCCAGGAGTCGGTGCAGCGCAAGTACCACCCCATGACATCGCAGGTGGCGGCGCGGCTGCAGCGCGAGCTCGACGTCATCGAGAAGACCCGGCTCGCCGAGTTCTTCCTGATCACCTGGGACATCATGCGGTACGCGCGCGAGCACGGCATCCCCGGACAGGGCCGCGGCAGCGCGGCGGACTCGATCGTCGCGTACCTGCTCGGCATCACGCGTGTCGATCCGGTGGAGCACAACCTGCTCTTCGAGCGCTTCCTGCACGAGGATCACCAGGGCACGCCCGACATCGACATCGACTTCTCCACCGATCACCGCGAGCAGGTGCTGCAGTACGTGTACGACAAGTACGGCGCCGACCGCACCGGCATGGTGGCCAACGTCGTCACGTTCCGCCCACGAATGGCGATCCGCCAGGTGGGCGCGGCAATGGGCTTCCCCGAAACGATCATCGATCGCCTTGCGAAAGGCGCGGATGGTTGGTACATGGCTTCGCTCGACGAGACGCTGCACGCAGCCGGGATCGAGACCGCGGGAGGGCCGGACCCGTCCCTCCCGTGGCCGCTGTTTCTGGAGGTGCTGCAACGCATCGAGGGAACGCCACGCCATCTGAGCATTCACGTCGGCGGCATGCTCGTCACCGGCGAGCCGCTCGTCGACGTGGTGCCGGTGGAGCACGCGACGATGCCGGGGCGCGTTGTCGTGCAGTTCGACAAGGACGACATCGAGGACCTCGGGCTGATCAAGATGGATCTGCTCGGGCTGCGCACGCTGTCGGCCATCGCCGAGTGCCTCGACATGATCGAGCAGACCACAGGCCTGCGGCCGGCTCTTGACGAACTGCCCCTGGACGACGCGCGCGTGTACGACATGATCTGCAGGGTCGACACGATCGGGCTGTTCCAGATCGAGTCGCGTGCGCAGCAGCAGTCGCTGTGGCAGTCGCAGCCGCGCGAGTTCAACGACCTCATCGTCCAGGTGGCGATCATCCGCCCCGGTCCCATCCAGGGCGACGCGGTGCATCCGTACCTGCGCCGCCGTCAGGGGCTGGAGCCGGTGACCTACCTGCATCCCAAGTTGGAGCCGATTCTGGCGGAAACGCGTGGCGTCATCCTCTATCAGGAGCAGATCCTGCGCGTCGTCATGGAGCTCGCCGGCTACACCGCGGGCGAGGCGGATCGCTTTCGCCGCGCCATGAACCGGCATCGCTCGCGCATGGAGATGGAGGAGCTCCGCGACGAGTTCCTCCACCGCTGCGTGGCGCACGATCTCACGCTGCCGGTGGCCGAGCAGATCTTCAAGAGCGTCGCCGGCTTCGCCGAGTTCGGGTTCTGCAAGAGCCACGCCGCCGCGTTCGCGCGCACCGCGTACGAGACCGCGTGGCTGCGCCTCACCTACCCGGCGCACTACACCTGCGCGCTGCTGAACGCACAGCCGATGGGCTTCTATGCGCCGGCGGTGCTCGTTGACGACGCGCGCCGTCATGGCGTGAAGGTGCTACCGGTCGACGTCACGCGGAGCCGAGCGCGCTGCACCATCGAAGCTGCCGGCGACTTCGCTGTGCGGCTCGGCTTCGCGTACGTGCGCGCGCTCGGGCCCACGGCACGAGCTGCATGCGACGACGCGGTCGTCGCCGGCGCCAACACGAGCATCGAAGACTTCTGGCGGCATACGTTGCTGGCGCGCGCGGCGATGGAGAACCTGGTGAAGATCGGCGCATTCGACGCTGTGTCCGGTGGCCTGCATCGCCGGCAGCAGCTGTGGCACCTGAAGCGCATCGAGGAGTCGCTGCCGTCGCGACGGCGGAAGACTGCGACCGCCGGTGGGTCCGCACCGTCGAAGGCCTCGCCGTCAGTGGGACCGCCGCGCGGCAGTGGCGCCGTCGCCGGCGCGCGCTACGGCGACGCCCCGCATGTCGCACGTGATCCGTCGGGCGACCTGCCGCAGCCTCTGCTCGAGCTCCCCGCGCCACCGCCCGTGCTGCGCGACATGGACGAACGCACCCGCGTGACCACCGAGTACGCGCTCACGCAGGTGAGCACGGGGCCGCACCTGGTGTCCTTCATCCGCGAGCGGCTCGATGCTCTCGGCTGCATGCGGCTGGCCGCGGCGCGCGCCGCCGCCGACGGCTCGCGCGTGCGTGTCGCAGGACTGGTGATCACGCGGCAGGCACCGATGTCGGCCAGTGGCTTCCGCTTCTTCACGCTCAGCGACGAGGACGCGCACCTCGACCTCGTGTTCCGTCCCGATGTGGCGCAGCGCACCCGTGAACCATCCCGCCATCCGCTGCTGATGGTGGACGGGACGTTGCAGGTGGAACGGGGGCGCATCAACGTTGTGGTGCAACAGGTCACGGCCCTCGACCGCGACGGCGCTCCCCTGCCCCCGGATGCGCCGCTGACCACGATGCCCGCGCCCCGTCCTCACAACTTTCGATGATCTTCGAGCGATGGGTCACGTGCGGGTAACGCTCGCACCGCAGTGTCCCGACCAAACCAAGGATGACGAATCCGCTGCATACGCTCGATTCCACACCGAGCGACCGGATAATCCGGTCAGCCGGCAATCGCTGCCGAGAAATAGAAAGTGAACGACGAACCGACGAGCGACGCGGCGTTCTTCACGCCACCGGACCGGGGTGACACCGGCCTCTGGCCGTCGCCACCGCCGGCCAAGCCGGCGCCTGCAGCCTCCGCTCCCACTGCCGACATCTGGTCCGGCTTCGAGGTCCCCGAGCCGCATGCAACGCCGGCGGATCTCCCCGCTGATCTCCGCGGCTCATCGACCTCGGCGCGCGCGTTGGCGCCGCCGACTCCCCTGATCCGCCCGGTGCTGCCGCGCGCTCCTCAACCGCCTCCACACACGACATCGGCAACCCCGACCGAGACCGTCGACGACGGCGGCGGGCCTGGCTGGGGCCTGCGTCTTTCCCCGGCGGCCACGCCGGTACCGACCCGGACCCCAATCGGATCTGCCACCGTCCCGGTTGGCGTTCCCATCGCAAGAACCGCGCGTCGCGCGGCCCCTGGCGCGGCGCTGTCGCAGGACGAGCCGCTCCCGACGATGCCCTGGGACCGGCAGGCGAGATCGCGGCCGACGCGCCGCTACGTCCTGTTCGGCGTCGGCCTCTTCGCACTCTGCGGGCTGGCCGCCGCGGTGCTGGCAGGCGTGGGACGCACAGGCCCATCGATCCAGCAGCCGGACACGATCGGCGTGATGAATCAGGTCGACTCCCCGGACATCGGTGCGCTGCTCCAGAACCTCGACCGCTACGAACACTCGGTCGGCGCGAGCAACGTCGTCACCGGCGCCTACGGCGCAGACGGGACGGCGCAGACGATGTTGGTGGTGGTGCAGGGCGGGGTGATCCGTGGCGGCGGGGACAAGGCGTCGATCGACGCCTTCATGCACGGGCTCACCGCCGGCGCGAGCGGGTCTGGCTGGCTCCTGGACCCCGCCAAGCTCACGGTCACCGTTGCCAACGGGACGACGTTCGAGTGCGACAGCGGGTCCTCGTCGAACCTCGGTGGGGCGACGCTCTCCACCTGCGCCTGGACGGACGCGGGCATCGCCGGGGTCGTCGTCGACGTCACCGGCCTCTCGCTGGCCGACACGCTCAACGAGGCTGTCACCGCGCGCGCCGCCGCCGAGCACTGAGCCGAGGCCGTCCGCTCGCCGCGATCCGTAGCATGGAGCGCGTGCCGAGCGAGGGCGACCTGAGCGAGCGCTTGAGCCGGATCGCCGACCGCCGTCGCATCGGGATCATCGAGGTCCGCGGCGTGATCGATGGGGCTGTCCGAACCGATGCGGTCACGCGCGTGCTCGGCATGGCCCGGCGCAACCCGCGCGTGCGCGCCGTGGTGCTGGACATCGACTCGCCGGGTGGCGGCGCTGTCGGGTCCGAGCTGCTGTACGTCGCGGTCAAGCGGCTGGCGGCGGAGAAGCCGGTGGTGGCCTGGATCCGCTCGGTGGGCGCGTCGGGCGCGTACTTCCTCGCCTGCGGCGCCACCCGCATCGTCTCCTTCCCGGCGGCGATCGTCGGGTCGATCGGCGTGATCAGCGTGCGCCCCATCGTGGTCGAGGCGCTGAAGCGCCTGGGCACGCGCATCGACGTGGTCAAGACCGGCCCGTTCAAGGACCTGGGCGCGCCCTGGCGCGAGCCGACCGAGGCTGACCACGCCAAGGAGCAGGAGCTGGTGCAGGCGATCTTCCGGCGATTCACCTCGGCCGTGCGCTCGGCGCGGGGCTTCGACGACGGAGGCCTGGAGCGGGTCACGACGGGGGAGGTCTGGCTGGGCACGCAGGCGCTCGAGCTTGGCCTTGTCGACGCGCTGATCGACGACGAGGACGCCGCGGTCGAGATGGCCCAGGACCTGGCCGCCCTGCCACATCACCACACGGTCCGCCTCGGCCCGCGCAAGTCGCTGCTGCAGCGACTCGGCATGCCCGGCGCCGGTATGGGACCGCCCGGCCCGCGCTGGATCGCCGAGCTCGAAGGCTGGGCGACGGCGCCCCGTCTTCGCGCTTAGGTCAGACGAGCCAGCCCGCCGCCAGGTCGGCGAGGACGTGGGCCGCCGCCGGTGCGGTGACTCCACCCGAGATCAGGCGCAGCCCGCCGAACAGCAGGCCGGCGGCCAGGTCGAGGGGCAGCGCGGCCCAGCCGTACAGGGGGACGTGCAGCAGCGCGAACGCCACGGTGGTGACGGCGAGGGCGCAGCCCGCGCCGCGCCAGGCTCGAACGGCGGCGAACAGCGCGCCGCGCAGCGCCACCTCCTCCACGATGGCGACCACGACGACCGCCGCGGTCCAGGGCAGGAGCGAGGCGACCGGCCGGCCGCCGCCAGCCGAGAGGTGCGGTGCCGCGCTCAGCCAGGCGGCGACCAGCACCGCGGCCCCGAGCACGCCC
>JBOHUE010000051.1:0-3531 GCA_050734185.1 Candidatus Dormibacteria bacterium
GCGCGAGGACGGTCGCGTCTCGGCGACCTACGATGCCATCTCGGCGGAGATGCGGTTGTAGAAGAGGGCCAGCTCGATCACCGCTATGACCAGTTGGTCGTGGAAGCCGCGGCGCCCGGGGACGCAGAGCCGGAAGACATACTCAGGTATCTCCGCCGCGCTCCGAATGCAGCCGCAGCGGCTGAGGACGAAATGTAGCTTGTGCGGGTGCGCAGTCGTCCACTCGGAGCGACTGCAGCCATTCATAACGCGGGTCTTACATGGAAAAGCGGCGAAGCTGAGCTATCACGTGGAGCGTGGGCCCCAAGGCAGCTGAAAGGTCCCTGTTTTTCAACGATCACTTTGTAATCCGTCGCTCTTTGGCGAGACTCCGGCCCCGCGTCGGTTGAAAGCGGGTGAGAATACGGGAGTCGCACCTCCCGAGCACCGATTGGTATTTTTGTTGGTACCAATATTCGAGGAATTCAAAAACGTCTTGTAAATCAAGAACGTTCCGGGCTGTTAGAATCACTCCCTTTCCAGAGCCCCCGACGTCCCCCCGCCTTGAGTAGCTTACAGGTCGGCGCCCGCCCAGGGTATTGGGTCGCGACGTGGACGTGCCCGGGTTGCTCGATGAATTCCTGCTGCTGACGGGGTTCAACCCACACCCATCCCGTCGCGCTACTCAACACCGGAGTCACGTGATGGGTCCGATTCATAAGATAGAGCTCAGCTGCGATCATTACGATGACGAGACTGACCGCACCAACGATTAGGAGGCAGTGCACCCACAATCCGCTTCATTGCAGCACCTAATAAAAATGGCACCGCAATGCCTGGGGGTATGTACCAACTACCCGACGGCCAGTTCCCCGTGCGCTGGTAGAAGGAGAAGTCAATCTGATAGCCGATGCTCGGCGCCGCCAGTAGCGGGAAATTCAGAGATGCTGCGCAAGTGACGACGAGCCTATGCGTTAGCCAAATCATAACTGGTGTTCTTACTGCCACCCGGATTGCGTCGCAGGATTCCCCGCTCGACGAGATCGTTGATATCACGCTGGGCAGTCGGAATCGAGACTTTGGTGATGTTCGCCCATTTCTTCGCTGTGAGGTTGCCCTCGAATCCATCCAAGTAGTGATTGAGCATTGCTTTTTGTCTGTCGATGAAATGCTCACGTGCATAGCGTTGCCAAAAATCCGCTTTTCTTAGCACAGTCGCAGTGACTTTCTCCGCACCGTCGATGGCGCGCGAGAAGCAGCCGAGGAACCAGACGAGCCAGCCTGTCACATTGAGATCGCCCTTCTGAGCGCTCTCGAGCGAATCGTAGTACTGCGTGCGCTCCTGGCGGATCCGACTCGAAACGCTATAGAACCGTTGTCCCGAGTCTTCGGACTGCGCTAGAGCCTGATCTGCGATCGCGCGTGCGATACGCCCATTCCCATCCTCGAAGGGATGAACGGTTACGAACCACAAATGAGCAAGGCCTGCTCGCAGCAGCCCTTCCGTGTCCCTCTTTTCGTTGAACCATGTGAAGAAGCGCTTCATCTCTTCGTCGAGTTGTGAGGCAGGCGGTGCTTCATAGTAGACGCGTTGCCTGCCGATGGGACCTGAAACAACTTGCATTGGGCCTTCGGCGTCAGTTCGCCACGCGCCTGTAAGCATCAAATGCATACCGGAATAACCGGTGGGGAATAGTGCCGCTTGCCATCCAAAAAGCCGCTCCTGCGTTAAGGGTGCGGCATAATTCTGCGTCGCATCCAGCATCATCTCGACCACACCCTCGGTGCGGCGGTCGGGCGGTGCGACGCCGGCTTGTGGCACACCCAGCCGGCGCGCGATGGAGGAGCGGACACTATTACGATCGAGAATTTCTCCCTCGATCTCCGAGCTCTTAATGACTTCCTCGGTCAGTGCTTCGAGCTGCGCGTCGAGTTTTAGGTCGAAGCCCAGACGCGCCATGCTGCCGAGGAGTCGCCCCTGCTTCAGGCGCGCGGCTGCGAGTGGCTCGAGCAATCGCGCGTCCTTCCACCGGAAATTCGGCCAATTCGGCCTTTGCCAGATATACATATTCTCCTCGTGGTGTGAGGAGAATATGGGCTCATTCTCCTCAGTGCGCAATCGATTTCTGATCGAAGATTGAGGAGAATCTAGTAGGATTCTCCTCATGATTTAGCCGGTCCTATCATCGTCGTCCCGGGCGGCCTGCGTTTAGTATGGGAGACGCGGCTGGCCTATAGTAAACGGAGCGTTTATCATGAAACCAAATCCCAGCCATGCTAAACGCAGCGTTACGCGCAGGTACCTACCAGCCTCAGCCGGAAGGCTATCGCGCGTTTATACCGGCGCCGCTCCCGCCCACCCCCGCCGTAAGCATTACAGGTGACCTGCAGCGCATGCTGTCCGAGGCCGACCGCGCCTTGGGCCGGCTGGACGGATCGGTGCAGACCCTCCCGAATCCAGACCTGTTCGTCTACATGTACGTCCGCAAGGAAGCGGTGCTCTCGAGCCAGATCGAGGGGACGCAGAGCTCCCTGCAGGATCTCCTGGCCGCCGAGGCGCAGGTGCTGGACGAGCACCGTCCACGCGATGTGGACGAAGTGGTCAACTACGTGCGCGCGATGAAGCATGGCCTCACGCGCCTTGCCGATCTGCCGGTGTCCGTCCGGCTCATTCGCGAGATCCACGCCGAGCTGTTGCAGGGCGTCCGCGGCTCGCGTCTCACCCCCGGGGAGCTGCGACGCAGCCAAAACTGGATTGGGCCGCCTGGAAGCACGCTGGCGGAAGCCAGCTTCGTGCCACCGCCGCCCACCGAGGTGCCGGCCGCGCTCGGTGCGCTCGAGGAATTCCTGCAAAAGCAGGACGAACTGCCGCCGCTCGTCAGGATCGGTTTGGCGCACGCTCAGTTCGAAACCATCCATCCCTTTCGGGATGGTAACGGTCGCGTCGGCCGGCTGCTCATCACCTTTCTGCTCTGTGAGCGCGGTGCGCTGCGCAAGCCAGTGCTGTATCTCTCGCACTACTTCAAGCGACATCGACAATCTTATTACGAGCGCCTGCAGGCAGTGCGCGATGCCGGCGACTTCGAGGGCTGGCTCGTCTTCTTCCTACGCGGCGTTGCGGAGGTCAGTGCGCAAGCCGCAGACACCGCGCGCCGGATTCTGGAGCTGCGGGAGCAGCATCGCCGGGCCATCACAGAGCGGCTGGGTCGGGCAGCCGGCAACGGTCACCGCGTGCTCGAGCAGCTTTACGAGAAGCCGATTCTGAGCGCGAAGGAGGTGCAGGCTTTGCTCGGGACCACCTACGCCGGCGCCAATCAAATCGTGCAGCGCCTCGTGGAACTTAAGATCGTGTCTGAAATCACCGGGCAGGCGCGTCATCGACGCTTCCGGTACGACGCCTACGTTCGCCTGTTCGATGAGGCCACCTGAGCTGGCGTGCGAATACAAAGCCGTCTTAGCACTTTGCGTTGAGAGTGGCCACGCCGAACCGACAGAATGTATCCGTAGGCCCGTGTTACTGGACCTGCCCCGCTTTGGTGGACGGTTAGTTAT